>JAEPDS010000002.1 GCA_016842065.1 Candidatus Thiodiazotropha sp. 'RUGA' | reverse complement strand
ATCTCCCACTGAGAATTTGTCATACAGTTTATTCCAGGTGTTACCCATGTCTCCGAACATGTGTTACCTATGTCTCCGGTCTATACACCCACAAGGGGAGAGGGGAGCTATATGACCAAACAATTCACCACACTGGCGCTTTTCTGCGTGTAGGGTGGGGCCATGCCCCACCTAACTGGATTTGAGTAAGGACCATACAGGTCCGTTGCATATTGCCTCTCGGAGATTATGAACCTCTGATTGGCAATCACCACCGTGCCTCATACCCTTCAAAATCAGCTACCTCACAAAGCATCCCTGACCAAGCGTACATAGTTGTACATGCGCGCGGCATCCCCCTGGGGACTGATACCAAAGTAGTAGCCATCGGTGACGTAGGTATAGGCACTGAAGTCACCATCTTTCTGATCACTGCGCTGGGCTCCGGCGCCGTGCACATCGAGCCAGCTGTTGTTCATATAGCCCATCGCCCGGCCAAAACAGAGATAGACGGCTGAACTTCCTGACCCATCCTGACGGATATGGGTGGTACCGCTCCAGAACCAGGGGTAGTCTTCATTCCCATCCTCATTGGTGATCTGGGTTGTGTTGAAGATCGGATCGATGGCTGCGCTGGCCGTTACACTGGGAGCCCGGCTGTAGTCGAGAATACTCTGCATCTCTTTGGCGTTGGGCAGACGCCAGTCGCTGTAGCCCAGGTAGGCCTCACTGTTCTTCTGTTGCACCCAGGCCAGAGCATCCGCCCAAAGCATACCGCTGCCACTGTCGTCCTGGGCCCACATCAGATTGGTCGCCCGGTCGGTGATCGTAGCATCCCCATTGTCGTTGAAATCGTTGCTGCCGTAATCCAAATTGCCACGGACGAAGAGAACAAAGTTGCTTTTCACCACTGGGCCGGCCGTTGGGTACCCCTTGATACGCCCATCGGCAAGATTGAGGCCGAAGGCGGCGGACTGGTTACCGAAGACGTAGTCCACATAGGCATTGTCTGACCAGTACTGGGCATCGATGACACGATCTCCAGCCGCTGTATCCCCATACGAGAAGCCAAAGTAATCCGTATCGATAAACGGTGTCAGCTGACTGGTATCATCGCTCATCGGATCGGTGCCGTTGAAGTTCATCAGCGAATAGAGCTCTTTAATGGTCGGCAAGCGCCAGTCGCTATAGCCACCGTAGTTGATGCCATTCAATGTCTCCGGATAGCCCTGTGCTTCTGAGAAGGTGAGCTTATCGTCTGAGTCGATCTCATTGTCAGCATTGAGATCACCACTCTGGGTCCAGGTCAGGCCGGTGACATTGTCGTAGACGGTAAGACCGTCATCACTGAGGGTGTAGCTGGGCTGATTGCCATTGAACTGCGCATCCTGACCATAGAATGTCTCATGCAGTGCCGGGGTTGAGATCTCCGAACTGTTGTTGAAGAAACTCTGCTGACCCGTGTCGACAATGGCATAACCGGAGATTGCTGTATCATCACTGCCGGCAGTGACTGTAACCGTTGCGCTATCACTACCGGTTGCCCCGGACTCATCGGTGACCAACAAGCCAATGGTGAAGTTGCCACTATGGTTCGCAGGGAAATCGGCGGTATAACCCGTGGCGTCATCGTAGAGACCGTCATTGTCGAAATCCCAGGCATAGCTGACGATGACGCCGTCCGCATCGCTTGAAGCGGAGCCGTCGAGCGCAATCAACGTACCCAGATCCCCGGCGTATGGCCCACCCGCATCCGCTGTCGGAGCCTGGTTGGATGTCTCATCATCCAACGCGGTACCGTCAAATCCGGAGTAACTGGCGAGATAGCGCTCGACCCGAAAGACCGAACCCGTATCCGTGTACTCCCAGACCGTCTCCCCCGCTTCGGTGACCTCGAAGAAGTGGGCGCTTGGCCCATCACAGATCAGGGTATTACCATTCGACAGGCGCTGTTGACCGGAGATATTCCGGGCATAGAAATCGCTCGGGTTTTCTGCCGTGTAGCCCCAGGTCAACCCACTCGGTGCATAGGCGGCACCTGATGTCAGGGTATAGCTGTTATCCGCTTCCAGGGGTGGGGTGATTTCATCGATGGAGGAGAAGTTACCCTCAGGCCTGCCTCCACCATTATTGAAAATGATGATGTTGCCCTCACCAGGATAACCCGCTTCGATCCACTCCCCATCGTGGGGTACAAATAACATCTGCTCATCGGCTGTGCCCGCATCATACGCCTGTGGGTTACCCCATCGATAGAGCAGATCCCCACCCTTACCGCTGGTGCCACCACTATGACCGGCCGCTTCTGCTGTGGTAGTAGAGTGATCGATGACCCAGATCTCACTGAAGTTATGCACCGTCAGGAGGATCTGATCCAACTCCGCGTTGTAGTCCACCGCATTGATGTGGGTCCAGTCTGCAGAACTGTTCATGGCAAAATTCAGGTCGATCAGTTGCGGGTGATCGGCAACCACACCGTAGTTGCTCTTGCTCGCATCGTAGTCTTGTATCAGGTGGTCCCATATGTGCCACTGCCAGACGATCGTACCGCTATCGCTGCCGCTTGGTTCGACTTCAATGATGCTGTCCGGCCACAATGCCCCTTCTGACAGCAGTGCCGGATCACGACCTGCCTCCAGAGCCTGAGCCTCGCTCTTGTACTGCCAGGCGATCATCAGCAGATTACCGTTGGGCAACATCTCTACATCGTGATGCTGCAGATGTGTCGTACTTGAGTAGGTATACTCCCAGGTGACCGCTCCGTTCCAATCGATTGTCTGCACGATACCGCCTGCACCCCCAGCATCGAAGCGGCTGTTACCCAGATTTCCGGTATGCAGCAGCGAGCCGTCTTCCAGCAGATAGATTGCATTCCCCGGTCGATAGTCACTGGCCCAGCTATGCACAGGATTCGCGTCATTATCCATCAGATAGGTGGTGGTTGAATCGAGCCTGGCGTAGAGGGTGTAGCCCTGCTGGGAACTGCCCTCAACGGTTGTATCAGCGGCGCTCTCCTCTGAAGAGGAACCCCCACCACCACAGCCAGCGAGCAGTGTGATCGACAGAGCAAAGATGAAGGTTGCTGTACCGGAATGTATGAGCGGTTTCATGGTGTCTGTTACCTGGTTGGCGTCAGTAAACCTGTCGATTACTGAAACTGTTGGTTCGTCTGGCTGTCGGTGCTATCAATCATTTTCTGCAACAACCCGATTCCGGCCACTTAACTTGGCCCGATAAAGCGCATCATCGGCACGCTTGAAGAGTGTCTCATCCCGCTCGGCGCCATACAGGGTTGCAATACCGCAAGAGGCGGTCAGATTGAAATCGAGCGCATCGAGACAGCAACCGCTTTGCCGAATGACCTGGCAGATCTTCTCTGCCAGAACCCGCGCACCTTCGGCATCGCAATCCGGCAGCAGAGCGACAAACTCTTCACCACCGTAACGGGCGGTAAAATCGCTCTCCCGCAGATGGCTTTGAATCACCTGGGCGACACAACGGATCACATCGTCACCAAAAGGGTGGCCGTAGTTATCGTTGATCTTTTTGAAATGGTCGATATCCCAGACCGCCAGGGAGAGCGGTGAACCAGTGCGTTCACTTCGCGCAACTTCTGACTTCAAACGAGCCGCAAAGGCCCGTCGGTTGGGGATCGCAGTCAGCGGATCGATCTGCGCAAGTCGGTGCTCCACCTCCAGCTGCTGCTGCAGCACCTCGACCTGACGCTCAAGTTCGTCAACCCGGTTTTGCAATCTCTGTTCAGGCATTGCTGAAAGCAGAGCGCTGTCGGAAGATTGATCTGACTGAGACGCCTGAGCCTCATCTTTCACCAGTCTGAGGTTACTTTTTTTCAGCCGATTTGAATCGGCCGATCCCTTGAGTTCTGTTCCATCTGTTGATCGATTCATTTGTACGCCGTTGGTTTGCATTTTTCTGACTCTGTGTTGATATGCCATCCTTGAGAGTAAGAATATGCCGACAAATGTGAGGAACTGTGGCGCGAATAAGGAGATATTGTGAAGAATGGTTTGAGCGGTCGCATCCCGTGCGGAGGCATACCAGAATAGAGGCATGAAGTTTAATATCACCGGTAAACTCGTCGCGGTTCTATCGCTTACCAGTGTCCTGCTCGTCGCCGCCATGGCGACGGCGATCTACTGGAGTTTTCAGAGAGGTTTCATCAGCTATCTGACTGAACTGGAACTGGAGCGACTCGATCAAACGGTAGCCGACCTGAGCGCCACCTACCGGGTCACTGGTTCCTGGGATTTCCTGCGTGGCAACCACGAAGCCTGGATGGAGTATCTGCCAATATCCAGAGTGGCACAGCCGCCAATCCCGCCGCTGAACCGACGACCTACAACCGCACCATCCGGACAATCCTTTGCACCTCCCCTGGCGCCCCAGGATCAGACCGGTCTGAGCACCCGACTGCGACTGCTCGATGGCGACAAGCAAAACATCATTGGCCCACCCAGCGAGACGGGTGAAGCCCTGCTACGTCCCATTCAGCTGGATCAGCGTACCGTTGGCTGGTTGAGTCTGAGCCCTCTGCCGGTCCCGGAAAGTGATCTTGACCGGCGTTTTCGCGACCAGCAACTTGAGGCGATCTACCCGATTGCCGCAGGCGCCCTGCTATTGGCACTGATGATCGGCATCCCCCTGGGACGTCATCTGCTGAAGCCGGTGAAGGCGATCGCCGAGGGGGCCCATGCCCTGACCCGGGGGAACTTCGATATCCGTCTCGAACCTCAAAGCCGTGACGAACTGGGCCGGCTGGTGAATGATTTCAACACCCTGGCGAAGGTGCTTGAGCGCAATGAACAGTTGCGCCGACAGAGC
This sequence comes from Candidatus Thiodiazotropha sp. 'RUGA', assembly GCA_016842065.1. Classification (GTDB taxonomy): domain Bacteria; phylum Pseudomonadota; class Gammaproteobacteria; order Chromatiales; family Chromatiaceae; genus Thiodiazotropha. Next base: position 254,029 of record JAEPDS010000002.1, on the reverse strand, counting down.
ATGGCCGATGTCTCCCACGAACTGCGCACACCCCTGTCGATCCTTCGCGGTGACATCGAAGCGATTCAGGACGGGGTTCGCCCTCTGGATCAACAGCAGATGGCCAGACTGCACAATACCGTGATGGTGCTCAGCCGCTTGGTCAACGACCTGTACGATCTGGCCCTGGTGGATGCGGGTGCCCTGACCTATCAGAAGTCGATCATCGACCTTTCCGAGCTCATTCAGGAGGCCTCTGACGCTGCCGAGGGTGAATTTGGTAACAAACAGATCCTGCTCTCAACCAAGGTTGACGAAGGACTGGCAATTTACGGTGATGAACGACGCCTCCGGCAGGTCATCGACAATCTGCTGAAGAACAGCCTGCGCTATACTGACAGCGGTGGTGAATGCCGACTCACCGCGCACCGGAAGAGAGAGCGGATCTTCATCAACCTGGAGGATTCAGCCCCCAGTGTGAGCCAGCATGAGCTGCCCAGACTGTTTGATCGCTTCTACCGGGTGGAGGCATCCCGAAACCGCAGTCGTGGCGGCGCCGGTCTCGGCCTTGCCATCTGCAAGACTATCGTCAGCGCCCATCAGGGCGAAATCCTTGCCCAGGCCTCACGTCTGGGTGGAGTACGCATGCATATCAATCTTCCGGCTGAGAACCCGATCGATGAGTGAGCCAAGTCGTATCCTGATCGTTGAAGACGAACCTGCCCTGGCGAATCTGCTGGAAGACTATCTGAGAGCGGCCGGCTTTCGCACCGATGCCATGAGAGAGGGTACCGGGGTGGTGGAAGCCGTACGCGACAATCCACCCGACCTGATACTGCTCGACCTGATGTTACCGGGAAAGGACGGCCTGGAGATCTGCCGGGAGATCCGGGCATTCTCCGACCTGCCGATTGTGATGGTGACCGCCCGGGTCGAAGAGATCGACCGGCTGCTCGGCCTTGAACTCGGCGCCGACGACTATATCTGCAAACCCTACAGTCCGAGGGAGGTGGTATTGCGGGTTAAAGCGATTCTGCGGCGCTTGCAGCCAATGAAAGAGACATCAGGGAACGTAACTGGCCTGGAACTCGACGAAAGCCGATTCTCAGCCAGCTACCAGGGGGTGACGCTGGAATTGACACCGGTTGAGTTCCGCCTGCTCAAGACCTTCACGGATCAACCCGGCCGGGTCTACTCCCGCACCCAGTTGATGGACCACCTCTACACCGATCAACGGGTGGTCAGCGATCGCACCGTCGACACCCACGTCAAGAATCTGCGTAAAAAACTCAATGCGGTCAGCCCCGACGAAGAGATCATCCGCTCCATCTATGGCATCGGCTACAAACTCGAACTGGCTTTATGATTTTTAAGTCCGCAAATGAACGCAAATAAACGCAAATTAAAACTTTCCCAATCGGTATCATTTCATCGTTGCCGTACTTATGAAAAACAGATTGCGGATCAACACTCAATAGATAAAACCACTACGCAATTGTACGGAAATACGCTGTACAATTCCCGTAAGGAGTGCTAGTGTGCTAGATATGACCAATCCGGCTACTAAGTCACCGGATAAGCACTGAGAGAGACGGCGAAAATGGCCACATCACGCATTGATATGCGCATTGACGATGAGATCAAGGCAGCGGCAGAGAAGGCGGCAGCGCTATCAGGCACAAAGAGTCTGACTGAGTATATCGTTCGTCTGATTGAAAAAGATGCTCAGCGAGTGATCAGTGAGCATGAATCCATAGCGGTCAAAGACGACATTTTCGACCGCTTTATGAGCGCTTGTGAAGCAGCTGAAGAACCAAATCGAAAGCTACGTGAGGCAAAGGATTATGCAAAAGAGCGCGGTATCAGGTGAAACCTAAATCACGATTTGTAGAGCTTGATAAAACACGACATGAGCGCACTTCCTTCGACTGTGGCATAAATTTGTTGAACGAATTTATCCGGCGCTCAGCCGCTCGCCACAGAGCGGCCGGGGTTAGCAAAACGATGGTCTTGCCCGCCAATGCAGTCAAAGGTGAAAAAGCGGCCATTTGCGCTTATTACACCCTCTCCCATACTCAAATCGAGCGGCAGACACTTCCCCCGATATTAGTCAAAAAGCTTCCCCGGTATCCCGTGCCAGTATTGCTTTTGGCACAGCTGGCCGTGCATAAGGAGTCCCAAGGACAGGGGCTTGGCAAGGTGACACTGATCAGGGCGCTTCGACATTGTCTTGAAATCAACGTACATCTGCCATCTTACGCGGTGATTGTGGATGCATTGACTGAAGAAGTACAAACTTTCTATGAGCAATATGGATTCCAGGTGTTGGACCGGCACAACAGCCATATCCGGCTCTTCCTACCCATGAAAACCGTGGAAAAGCTGTTTTCCTAGGGCCTGCTAACACTAATATAAGGCGTACAGGGACATCTCCGAGCATCTGGCAATCACGCCAACACCGATTTTACATTTGCGTTTATTCGCGTTCATTTGCGGACTTAAAAATTCAATCAACATCCCGCACACAACGAGCATAGTTGAAGATCCGGGTTTCATCCCGCTGCCCTCCCCTTGCCCGCCAGCGGGCCGGGTTGCCGGTTTTGGGGTCGCTGCGCTGCGCCCCGGCACCATGCACATCCTCACCCTCCACCGAGGTGCAAGGGCCGAAACAGATGTAACTGGCCATGGCAGGATTCTCCCCATGGGTGGTGGATGACCAGAACCAGCCCGCCTTATCCTGTTGCCGGAAGCGCTTTGGATCGATCGCCGGCTGGCTGTAGCGGTAGTCGACCAGGGTCTGCAGCTGCTTGATATTCGGCAGTCGCCAATCCCGATAACCGGCCAGCTCCAAGCCTTCACAGTAGGCCAGCGCCTGGGACCAGTCCCGGGGTTGCCCATCATCGCTCGCTTGCCACATCAGCTCCATCGCCGCATCGGTCACCGTTCCGTTGCGGTTGTCCTGCAACAGATTATCACCCCAGGGCTCACCACTGACGCAACGGTAGAAGAGGCGGGTATGCCCCTGCCCGGGGGCCGCCTTGATCCGGCCATCGAGAAAGTTGAAGAAGAAATAGTGGGTCGCGTCCGGATTGAGTGCGATCTCACCCACATACTCCGTTGATGACCAGGTCTGCCCCATCATCGATACATTGTGGCTGGCACGATAGGGATCATTGCGCAACACTTCAGGCCCCGGCTCTGCAAACTCAAAAAAGCGCTCATCGATATAGCGCTGCGGGCCCTCCGGATGACGCCAATGTGATAGGGAAAACAGCTCGGTAATGGTGGGAAGACGCCAATCCCGGTTATCCGCCAGTTCAAGACGGCTGCAGGCTGACTGCGCATCCGTAAAGCTGAGGCGCTGTGCGTTATGGGCCTGCTGCCATCGCAAGCCCGTCACCAGGTCGGAGACCGTACCATCACGATTATCCCGATAGGCAAGCCTGGTGCTGTAGTGACCATCCTGCCCCCTGAATCGCTGTTGGATATCTTTACAGGCCATTCGCTGACGATTATTGAAGCAGCCGAGCTGTCCAGTATCAGGCACCTTAGCTTGAGCAGCCAAACCCTTGTCGGCTGGCAGAGATGGCCGCGGCTGCTCCGGCTCGACCTCTATCACCATCGGCTCAACCCTTCGCCTTGGCTCATCTCCTTGAGGCTCTCTTGCTGCAGCGGGTGGCCGACCGGATGGCGGGCCGAAGCCACGTCCGTCAGGTACGCAGACGAGACCTTCAGGAACGTTTCGGCAGCGGCCTTCAATGGCACCATGGGGCGCCCGGAAGGCACAGGCTGAACCCGACCGCTGGTCATCGCAGGCCTCGATCGCCTCAAGCGGCGGGCCACCTGCGGGAGGTCGCCTGCCATCCTGCCGAAACTGCGCTTCCACAGCGGATGCGGAAACAACAGTCGAGAGTACAAAACCAATCCACACCGTCTTCATGCTACACCTCAGGGCTTTAACCGTTCTCTAGTGGGCCTCTGGTGGATAAGTCTACTCATCGAATTAGGAGAGAATATGGAGAAAGCGGTCGTTTAATGTGAAACGGTATATCAGCTTTGCACAGGTACATAGGGAGTCTGTGAACAGTGACCCGGTTGGTAAAAACGGTAACTTCAAAGCAGAGCCCGCTCATCCCCTCAAGTAACATCCATTCTTGCTGCCAATCGGCAGCTGAATTTCAACAGGCTGACCCCCACCAGGTGTGTAACAGACCGATACTCAACGCTTATCTTTGAACTCAATCTCCAACGACTTGAGCTTGCGATAGAGATGCGTCCGCTCCATGCCCACCTCTTTCGCCATGCGTGAGATATTGCCCTCGTGCTGTTTGAGCTGATATTCCAGGTAGACCTTTTCAAACTCCTCTCTGGCCTGGCGCAAGGGCTGATCCAGAGAGACCGGGGATTCCGGACCGACCAGCGAGCCGCCCAGCTCCGGGGCACCCATCGATGACTCCACCTCCTCCTGGGAGATCTCGTTGCCGGCACCCAGGATCAACAACCGCTGCACCAGGTTTTTCAACTCCCGCACATTGCCATGCCAGGGGTGGTTGCGCAGGGTGTTCTGGGCGCCCACGTTGAAGTGACGATAGGGCAGCTTCTCATGGGTTACATACCAGTCCACGTAGAAGTTGAGCAGCTCAGGAACATCCTCCGCATGCTCCCGCAACGGCGGCACATGCAGGGGCACGACATTCAGATGATAGAAGAGATCCTCGCGAAAGGTGTCATCCTGCACCGCCTCTTCCAGATTGTGCTGGGTGGCGGCGATGATGCGCACGTCGATACTCACCGGCTCGCTGCCACCGACCCGCATGAAGCGTCCGGTGTCGAGAGCGCCTACCAGTTGCGACTGGGCCTCCAGATCCATGTCTGCCACTTCATCGAGAAACAGGGTACCGCCCACCGCCTGCTCCAGCCGACCGTAGTGGATACGTCCATCCACTTCGCTGCCGAACAGCTCCAGGGCGGCATTGCCCTTGACGATGGCGCTGACATTGACCTCCACGAAGGGACGGTCGCGACGCAGACTTTGCGAGTGCAGATAGCGCGCCAGGGTCTCCCGGCCACTGCCCGGCTCGCCGGTCACCAGCACCCAGGTATCGTGCTGGGCGATGCGTTTCACCTGCTCTCTGAGACGCTGCATCACGGTACTTCTGCCAGTCGGTTCATGCACCGCATGCACATGCTTGCGCAGCCCGACGTTCTCCTGTTTGAGCTGCTCAGCCTCTAAGGCCCGTTCCACGGTGAGCAGCAGTTTGGCCAGAGAGAGCGGCTTCTCAAGAAAGTCATAGGCACCGAGCCGGGTCGCTTCCACCGCCGTCTCCACCGTGCCGTGACCCGACATCATGATCACCGGGCAGGGCAGTCCATCATCCTCGCCCCACTCTTTGAGCAGTGTGATGCCATCCACATCCGGCATCCAGATATCGAGCAATATCAACTCCGGGCGGCGCTCCCGCAGTGCCTGTCGCGCACTCTTGCCATCTTCCGCCATGGAAACCTCATAGGACTCATCCTGCAGAATCTCTTTGACAAGATTGCGAATGTCCGGCTCATCATCCACCACAAGGATGTAGGCCTTACTCATACTCGACTCTCCTCGGTCTGCCTCGTTATCGATTGTGTGCCATTCGGAGCCATCCGCATTGCTCGTCGTTCATTTGCAACTAACAAACTACTCTCCTCGCACCTCGATTGGCGCATTTTCAGCCGCAACAGGGTCAATTGGATTGGTCTCAACAGGCCCGGGACCCACCAACATCGGCAACTGCATCACCAGGCAGGCACCTTTATCGCAATTCTCTGCCCAGATGATACCGCCATGCTCTTCAACAATCTTCTTGACGATGGCCAATCCCAGCCCGGTACCCTTCTGCTTGGTTGTAACATAGGGCTCGAACAGCTGCTGCATCATCTCCTGCGGTATTCCAGGGCCGTTATCCTGCACCCGCAATTCATAGTTGGGATGCTCATCCCGCTTCACCACTTTTGAGATCAGACTCACCTCAGCATCCGGCACACCTTCGAGTGCCTCGACCGCATTCTTCAGCAGATTATGCACCACTTGCCTGATACGCAACGGGTCGGCTTCCACACGCGCCTGCTCGGCACTCATCTCCACATCAAACTTGATCCCCTGATTACCCCGATAGAGATCAAACACTTCGCTAACCAGATGCTGCAGCTTGACCGGCTTGGCGGCCATCTGCGGCGGCTTGGCGTACTCTGAGAAGTCATTCACCATGCTCTTCATCGCTTCAACCTGCTGCACAATGGTGTGGGTGGCCCGATCCAGGACCTGGGCATCCTGCTCCGGCATACTTTTGAGATACTTATGCCTCAATCGCTCAGCTGAAAGCTGTATCGGGGTGAGTGGGTTTTTGATTTCATGGGCAAGACGTCTGGCCACCTCACCCCAGGCTGCATCGCGCTGGGCGCGGATCAACGCAGTAACATCATCAAACAATACGATGTGGCCGATTCGACCATTCGGCTGGGCAAACGGTGTGGTCCGGCAGATCAAAACTTTACGCCCCTCACCACCGAACATGGTCAACTCTCCCCGCCACTCTTTCTCCATCTCACCCAAGGGTGCCTCAAGCCCATCGGCAAACTGTCTCAGGATGGAGGAGTCCTGGCCAATGTTGCCGATCGATTCACCGGCCACCTGATTCATGTTGACGCCGAGAATCTTACCGGCCGCCGGGTTGGCGGTACGCAGCTTACGCTGCGCGTCGAAAGTCAACACACCGGATGAGAGTCGCGCCAGTACGGTCTCGAGATAGGCGCGCTGTCCCTCCACCTCACGCTGACTTCGATCCGCCTGATCCCGCGCCTGGCGGATTCGCCGGGTCATCGCGTTGAAGGAGGAGACCAGAAAGGCCAGCTCGTCCGCCCGCCTGGGAACCGGCAACTGACGATCGTAATCCCCACCGGCAACCGCCTTGGTACCGGCCGCGATATTGGCAATCGGCGCCACCAGACGCCGGGCGGAGAAGAAGGCGGCCCAGACCGCCGACAGAACCGCGAAGATCAACACCAGGGAGAGGGTCAGGGAGAAATTCCGTTTCAGCGACTGACGCAGGAAGGAGAGCTCCTTATAGCGATTGTATGCCAACTCCAGCTTTTCCGAGAGCGCACTGACCCGCTCCGATGCCGGATAGAGCCCCTGGATGATCAAAGGCCTGCCCAGTGGATCGGCGACTGCCACCCGGATCATCAGTTCATCCTTGTCCCGCGCCAGACCCACATAGCTGTTACCCTCCCTAAGACGCTGCATGATGTAGTCGTCCGGCTTGGCCGGCGCCAGCTCATCCGCCACCGCATTGGAGTAGGCGATGATCTGCCCGCCGGGATCACTCAACGACAGCTCCAGCGCACCGGACTGCTGACGCAGCCGCGCAATGGTCAGAGAGAGTGCCGACTCAGAGGTGTCGGCAATACTCAACAGCTGCTGCTCGGTGTACTTCAGCCAGACCCTCTGATTTAGTGCCAGCGAGGCCTGTCCCAATTCCCGGGCATCCTCCATCGCCTGGTCGATCTGCACATCGAACCAGCTGTCGATGCCTCCTTGCAGAAAACTGAAGGAGTAGTAGTAGACCACACCGACCGGCGTCAATGCGATCAGGGTGAAGATCACCACCATCCGCAGGGTAAGACGGGAACCTGCACTGTGGCGCAGATACTGGCGAATCAATCGGATCGAGTTGTAGGTGATCAACACGAACAGCACAAACATGCCGGCCAGGTTGAAGATCAGCAGCGGCACGAAAAAGCGACTCAGCTCAGCGGAGTTCTGCACCGCGCTGCTCATCAGGTGCAGACTGACCAGCAGCAGGATCAGCAACAGGCCGACTGAGAGTCCGCCCAGACGTAAACGACTCAGGGTTGAAGGGGCCATTGGGACCATCCGGTTGTTAGTTTCCAGCCACCGCCAAGATAGGCCAATGGCTGCAGCGGTAACGGCAGGGAGTCGATATCCAGATCGGCCCGCAGGCGCAACAGATAGTCCTCACCGGGAATCAGCTGCACCAGGCGCACCAGTGGCAGATTGTTGATCTCCCCAAGCGCATACAGCGCCGCCTCCTGGGTGACAAAGTTCTGTTCCTCGCCCGACTGCATATCCACCACGCGATAGAGTTCGGTCAAGGCATGGTAGCGAATCTGAAACCACAGGGTCTGGGCATACGGGCTGGGCTCCCAGAACCCCCGCCAGACCTTATCCACCACCAGCTGTACCTTCAGGGTCAGCGGCACACCGTTACTCAAGGCCTGATGCGCCTGGTCACTCAAGGCATAGTCGATGCGCGCATTCAGTCGAAAGCCGTTATCCACTTTATTGATCTGCACCTCCTGAACCGAAAAACTGGCACCGTTCACCTCGGAGAACCCGATCAACAGCATCAGCAGTAGGAGTGTTGTGCGTATCATTGCGGCCGTTTTACCAAAGCTGAGTAGAAAAACCCATCCATGCCATCCTCGCCCGGCAGGATCTGTCGCCCTACTTCACAGGCTTCACCCCACTCGACCGACAGTGGCAGGGCCTGGGCATCGGACTGTTCAGCAAGAAAACGGCTCAACTGACGGTGATTCTCATCAGCCAGGATCGAACAGGTGACATAGAGCATGCGGCCACCCACCTTCAACAGGGGCCAGAGCGCTCTCAGGATCTCTCCCTGCAGCTTCACCAGGGCGGGGATATCCGACGCTCTGCGCAGTTGTTTGATGTCCGGGTGCCGACGAATCACACCGGTGGCTGAACAGGGCACATCCAGCAGAATCCGATCGTATTGCCGCTCGGCCCAGCCACCCTGAGGTTGCGATGCATCACCCACCATAACGTCGGCCTGCAGATCGAGCCGGGCCAGATTCTCCGTCACCCGCTGCAACCGCTCGGCACTCTGATCGAGTGCCGTCAACTGCACGGTCGGCTGCCGCTCCAGGATATGACAGCTCTTGCCGCCCGGCGCGGCACAGGCATCCAGCACCTGTTGGTCGGGTTGAAGATCCAGCAGTTGCGCCGCCAGTTGCGCCGCACCGTCCTGAACCGACACCCAGCCCTGCTCGAAGCCGGGTAACCGGGTAACATCCAGAGGCTGTTCCAGAGTCAGCCCCGAATCGACATGGGGTATGGCGACCGCAGCGATCTCCGCCTGCTGCAGAATCCGTTGATAATCTGCCAGACTCTTTTTGGCCAGATTGACCCGCAGACTCATCGGTGCTCGTTGGTTCAGCGCCCTGACCCGCGATTGCCACTCATCCGGCCACTGACTTTGCAGTGTGTCGAGCAGCCAGCGGGGCATGTCATAGGCCACCTCGGGTTGCTCAACGATCGCTTTCAGCAGACTCTCCTGCTGACGCTGAAAGTTACGCAACACCCCGTTGATCAGGCCCACCGCCCATTTTTTTCCCAACGGTTTGGCGGCACCGGCCGTCTCATGCACTGCAGCATGATCCGCGACCCTCATGTGCAGGAGTTGATAGAGTCCGATCAGGATCAATGCGGCCACATCCCGGTCCCGGCTCTTCAGGGGTTTGCTGAGCAGACGCCGGCTCAGGGCGTCGAGCTGCATGAAATTGCGCATCACCCCATAGGCCATCTCCTGAACCAGGCCACTGTCTCTGGGATCAGCCGTGTCAGCCAGGTATTTGGGTAGCGAATCAGACAGGGAGTGCCCAGCAAGCACATCCTGAATCACCCGGGCCGATAGCGACCTGGGGTTGCTGATTGACGGTCGCTTGCGACCCCCCATCAAGTCAGCACCACACCATCCATGTTGTGGGCATTAAGAAAGTCTCCTGCCGACATCGCCCGTTTACCGGGCATCTGCAGCTGGCTGACACGCAGCACCCCCTCTCCGGTAGCCACATCGAAGCCCGTTTTACCGGTTGCCACCACCTGTCCGGGTGAGGCGGATCCATCAGCACTGACAACCTCACTGTTCCAGACCCTCATCACCTTGTCACCATACAGGCAGTGGGCCACTGGCCAGGGGTTGAAGGCGCGAACCTGACGATCGATCTGCGCAGCCGACTGAGACCAGTCGATCCTGGCCTCCTCCTTATCGAGCTTGCTGGCATAGTTTGCCAGGGAGCCATCCTGGGGTATCGCTTCGACCGTACCTTGACTCAGACCGGGCAGAACCTCGATCAGTGCTGCCGAGCCCAGTTCAGCCAGCCGGTCATGCAGTGTCCCACCCGTCTCTTTAGCATCGATTGGTGTAGTGCGAATACTCAGCATGGGACCGGTATCCAGTCCGGCCTCCATCTGCATGATGGTTACGCCGGACGTCTCATCGCCGGCCAGTATGGCACGCTGGATGGGCGCCGCCCCACGCCAGCGTGGCAGCAGTGAAGCGTGGATGTTGATACATCCCAGCCTGGGAGTATCCAGTACCGCCTGAGGCAGCAGCAGGCCATAGGCCACCACCACCATCAGATCGGCCTGGTGCTGCGCCAGGATCTGCTGCGCTTCCGGATCCTTCAGGGTTTTTGGCTGAAAGACCTCGAGATTGTGCTCCACAGCAAGCTGCTTGACCGGACTGAACTGAACCTTTCTGCCGCGTCCCGCCGGTCGGTCCGGCTGGGTGTAGACCGCGACGACACGATGCTCCGTTGTGAGAAGAGCCTGCAGCGCCGAGGCAGCGAAATCCGGCGTACCGGCAAATATTATTTTTAGAGGCTGAGCCATGGGTTGGATTCCAAAATAGTCCTTAGCGGTTGTTTTTTAATAAGTTTGGGATGCGGGTCTCAGACAGATCCCGGATCACCGATGAAGATTGTTTCAGGGTCGTCTTCAGATCACCTCGCGGGCACCCGCTGTGGAACTGGTCTGCTGTCGGCTCTCCTTCTCGAGCTTTTTACGGATACGCTGACGTTTCAGGCTGGAGAGATAGTCGACAAACAATTTACCATCCAGGTGATCCAGCTCATGCTGAACACAGACAGCCAGCAAGCCTTCGGCTTCCTCTTCAAAAGGAACTCCGTCCCGGTCCAGAGCTTTGAAGCGGATCTTGTCCGCCCGGCTCACCGTTTCGAAAATACCGGGCACAGAGAGACACCCCTCCTCCATCTGTTCAATCCCATCTCTCTCTATGATCTCGGGATTGATCAGGCAGAGCGGCTCGTCCTTCTCTTCCGAAAGATCGATTACCACCACCCTTTTCGCCACATTGACCTGGGTTGCGGCCAATCCGATACCCGGCGCCTGATACATTGTCTCAAGCATATCGTCAACCAGCCGACGTATAGAGTCGTCGACCTGAGCCACTGGTTTGGCTTTGTTGCGTAGCCTGGGATCGGGAAAATGAAGTATGTCGAGAATCGCCATTGGTTTATCCAAAATCTATAGTACAAATGCAAGAAATTGCGCTAACATAATGATCATACTGGAAACTGGTGTACTGTCCCATAGGGTTTCAACCGCTGAAACGAAGACAGTAGTGGCAGTAGCAGGGGAGTTCCCCAGCCATCCTCACCAAATCGAAGCGTTTCCGTATCGTACCCAAGGGAATAGTCATGTTACATTTTAACAACAAACTCATCGGAGTCATCAGCGGCTTGCTGCTCTCCTTCGCTTCGCTGGCCGCTGACCACGTGGCGCTCAACCCAACCCACCCGGAACGCTATACCGTCGTCAAGGGCGATACTTTGTGGGATATCTCCTCGATGTTTCTGCGTGACCCCTGGTTATGGCCGGAGGTGTGGTACGTCAATCCCCAGGTTGAAAACCCTCATCTGATCTATCCTGGCGATGAGTTGGTGCTGACTTATCTGGATGGTCGTCCGATTTTGAAGTTGGATCGCAAAGGCAAGCTCTCGCCGAGAGTCCGGGCCACACCGCTTGATCAGGCCATCCCGACCATTCCCATCGATGCCATCGCTCCGTTTCTGACCCGTCCCTACGTGGTCGATGAGGATCAGCTGGAAAAAGCCCCCTACATCGTCCATTTTCTGGATGACCACATCGTGGGTGGTGCCGGCATCAGCTACTACGCCCGCAGCATCATGGAAGAGCAGCCAAATCAGTACGCCATCGTTAGACCTGAAAAGCCATACAAAGATCCGGATACCGGCGATATCCTGGGCTATGAGGCCGTCTATGTAGGCAGCTCCGAACTGAAACGCACCGGTGACCCGGCCAAACTGCTGATTACCACATCGGAACAGGAAGCGATCATCGGCGACCGACTGCTCAAAGTCATGCAACAGGAGCCACTGATCGATTTTCAACCCAGAGTGCCGGATATGCCGATCGAAGGCCGCATCATCTCCGTACTCAATGGTGTCTCCCAAATCGGCCAATACAACGTAGTGGTCCTCAACAAAGGCAGCAATGCGGGCCTGGAGGCCGGCCATGTACTGGAGATCCTGCAGGGTGGCGATGAGATCCGCGACATCGTTATTGGTCGTGGCGAAAAGGTCAAATTACCCCTGGAGAAAGCGGGACACCTGATGGTTTTCCGCAGCTTCGAGAGGGTCAGCTTCGCACTGGTGATGAATGCCACCAAACCGCTACACGTTCTTGATTGGGTACGCCCACCTGAAAATTGATCGATTGGTCTGCCGGCGCACCGATCCTGTGCCGGCAGCTTAACCTTCAAGAGGATCTGAGGCATCATGGACGATATGCCACCAACCACACCCGATAAGCTGGATGCCTGGCTCCAGGTCACCCACACCCCTGGCATCGGCAATCGCTATTTCAAACGGCTCATCGAACGATTTCAGACCGCTGAGGCCATTCTATCGGCCAGCCCTGATGAGCTTGCTTCCCTGTCGATACCGCAAACCGCCATCGAGCAGCTGTGCAATAACGACCGGCATCGCATCGAACCCACCCTGGAATGGCTCGACCAACCGGGCCATCGGGCGGTGACTCTGAACGATGCAGATTACCCACCCCTGCTCAGAGAGATCGACGACCCACCGGCGATACTCTATCTGATCGGCAAGCGGGAGCTGCTGACGCAACCCCAGCTTGCTGTCGTCGGCAGCCGTAACCCCACGCCGACCGGACGGGAAAATGCCAGGGAGTTTGCCCGTTTTCTGGCCGGCTCAGGTCTCACCATCTGCAGTGGCCTGGCCCTGGGTATCGATACCGAGGCGCATCAGGGCGCCATCTCGGCGGGTGACACCCTTGCCGTCATGGGTACCGGACCGGATCGTATCTACCCGGCGAAAAACCGGGAGCTGGCTCATCAGATCGCATCCGAGCATCTGCTGATCACGGAATTCCCACCTGGAACCCCGGCCAAAGCGGAGAATTTCCCGAGGCGCAACCGCATCATCAGCGGCCTCTCGCTCGGTGTTCTGGTGGTGGAAGCGACACTGCAGAGCGGATCGCTGATCACCGCCCGACTTGCCGCAGAGCAGGGAAGAGAGGTATTCGCCATCCCGGGATCGATTCACAACCCACAATCGAAAGGCTGCCATGCCCTGATCCGCCAGGGAGCAAAACTGGTAGAGTCGGCTCAGGACATCGGTATCGAACTGGGTCCATTGACCGGTCTGCTGGTAGCGCCAACCGACGAGACCCAAGCTGCCGCACCACAATCACAACGCCAAAACGATCCGGATTACCAGCGCTTGGAGGAGGCGTTGGGCTACGAGCCGGTCTCAGTTGATGAATTAATCACCCGAACCGGTTTGACCCCGGAGGCAGTTTCGTCCATGCTGCTCTTGCTCGAGCTCGAAGGTCATGTATCATCGGCGCCCGGCGGCTACTACAGTCGCGTAATAACTGCATCCCGTCCGAGCGGGAGAGAGAGCAAATGAACGAAAACGTGGTCGACATTCTGATCTACCTCTATGAAAACTACATGGATGGTGAACATGCACCGCCAACGGATCAACATGAACTGCGGGATGAACTGATTCAGGCGGGCTTTCCTTCATCAGAAATCAGTAAAGCATTCGACTGGCTCGACGAACTGGCGGAAAACGCTCAGGACCAGCAGCACGACACCCGCCAATCCCACTCTCTGCGAATCTTCACCGAAGAGGAGACGACTCGCCTGGATGTGGATTCACGGGGTCTGTTGATGTTTCTGGAACAGAACGAGATTCTCACCCTGGCAGCCCGCGAGCTGGTTATCGACCGAGCCCTGGCCCTGGACACCGCAGTCATCACGGAAGAGGAGTTGAAATGGATCATTCTACTGGTACTGATGAATCAACCAGGCCAAGAGGCCGCCTTTGCGCGCATGGAAGACATGGTCTATAACGAAGCACCGGTTTTTCTACACTAAGCCGTATTGCGGGTTTTGTGAAGACAATTCAAACTGGCCTTGCCGGTTTCAGGACAACCGGCAGGGTCAAATCCCCCTCATAGATTTTTATCGGATGACACTCCATTGAAAGGGAATTTCACAACATCCAAGACCACATTTTGACTGCGGTTTAAAATAAAAAAACTTGATTTCTTCAACGCGGGACGGTTCACTGTGCCGCATTTTTCAGTTGAAACCGACACGAAATACCCTAATGAACCTGGTAATTGTTGAGTCGCCGGCGAAGGCGAAAACTATCAAAAAATACCTCGGAGGTAACTTTGAGGTACTGGCCTCCTATGGCCATGTTCGTGACCTGATACCCAAAGAGGGTGCAGTTGATCCTGATAAGGATTTCGCCATGAAATATCAGGTCATCGAGCGAAACGACCGCCATGTGCAGGCGATTACCAAGGCTTTGAAAAAATCTGAAGCGCTCTATCTGGCCACCGATCCGGACCGGGAGGGTGAGGCCATATCCTGGCATCTGTCGGAGCTGCTCAGAGAGCGTGGCAAGCTGAAAAACAAGCCGGTCTATCGGGTGGTGTTCAACGAAATCACCAAAAAAGCGGTAAACGATGCGATTGCCAATCCGCGCGACCTCTCCCACGATCTGGTGGATGCCCAGCAGGCTCGGCGCGCCCTCGACTACCTGGTCGGTTTCAACCTCTCCCCCCTGTTGTGGAAAAAGGTAAGACGAGGTCTCTCGGCTGGTCGGGTACAGAGTCCGGCACTGCGCATGATTGTGGAGAGGGAACTTGAGATCGAGGCGTTCAAGGCCGAGGAGTTCTGGACCATAGAAGCGGACACCGAGAAGAAGCGTCAGACCTTCTCTGCCCGCCTGACCCACTTCCAGGGTGAAAAACTGGAGAAGTTCAGTATCACCGATGAAGCCTCCGCCAAGGCAGCAGAAGAGAAACTGCTGAAAGATGGCGGACAGGGACTGCTTGTCGTCAAGGTTGAGAAGAAGCAACGCAAGCGTAATCCAGCGCCCCCCTTCACCACGTCAACCCTACAGCAGGAAGCGGCGCGCAAACTGGGTTTCACCGCACAGCGCACCATGCGTACTGCCCAGCAGCTTTATGAAGGTGTGGATGTGGGCCAGGGCACGGTCGGTCTGATCACCTATATGCGAACCGACTCGGTGAACCTGGCGGATGAGGCGACGGCTGAGATCCGCGAACTGATCACACAACGTTATGGCGCCGACCAGCTGCCTCCCCAGGTACGCCAGTTCAAAACCAAAGCGAAGAATGCCCAGGAGGCCCATGAGGCGATTCGGCCGACCTCTGTAAGCCGGGTACCGGATGAGATCAAAAACCATCTGACCAAGGACCAGGCGAAGCTCTATGAGTTGATCTGGAAACGCTCAGTAGCCTGCCAGATGATTCACGCCACCATTCACACCGTAGCGGTCGATCTGCAGTGCGGCAGCGGCAACCTGTTCCGCGCCAACGGTTCGGTGATCGCCAAACCGGGCTTTATTGCCGTCTACCAGGAGGGCCTGGATGATGGTGCCAAAAGCGACAGCGACGAGAAACTGCTGCCTGCCCTGGAAGAGGGGGAGACCCTGCCGCTGAATGCGATCCGGCCGGAACAGCATTTCACCGAGCCACCACCGCGCTACAGTGAAGCCAGCCTGGTAAAGGCGCTGGAGGAGTACGGTATCGGCCGCCCCTCCACCTACGCCTCGATCATCTCCACTCTGCAGGACCGGGAGTATGTGGTACTGGAGAAGAAGCGCTTCAAACCCACCGATGTGGGTCGGGTGGTGAACAAATTTCTCACCGAATACTTCACCCGCTACGTGGATTACGGCTTCACCGCCAATCTGGAGGACGAGCTCGACGCAGTCTCCCGCGGCGAAGAGGAGTGGGTTCCCCTGCTGAGCAAGTTCTGGGGACCATTCAAGGATCGCATCGATCATACCCAGGAGAACGTCAAACGCAGCGACGTTACCCATGAGGCATTGGATGAGGCCTGCCCGAAATGTGGTGAACAGCTCTCGATCCGGCTCGGCCGGCACGGGCGCTTCATCGGCTGCAACAACTACCCGACCTGCGACTACACCCGGGATCTGAATGCGGACAGCAGTGAAAAAGAGGAACCGGAAGTGGTCGAGGGACGCAAATGCCCTGAGTGCGGCTCGGATCTGGTGATCAAGCGGGGCCGCTACGGCAAATTTATCGGCTGCTCCAGCTACCCCAAGTGCCGCTTCATAGAACCTCTGGAGAAACCGGAAGATACCGGCGTAACCTGTCCAAAGTGCAACAAGGGCAAGCTGCTGAAGCGTAAATCCCGTCGCGGTAAGATCTTCTACTCCTGCTCGACCTATCCCGATTGCGACTATGCGATCTGGAATGAGCCGATTGCGGAACCCTGCCCGAATTGCGGCTGGCCGGTATTGACCATCAAGACCACCAAGCGAAAAGGCAGTGAGAAAGTCTGTCCGCAGAAAGAGTGCTCGTTCTCTGAACCCTACGAGGGCTGACCACCGCCAACCCGGCCTGACAGGCCGGGCTGATAGGGTCGCTTGCCGCGCTCAGCTATCAGCACGACTGGTGGATCTGTGTGATGATTGCCACCGCTTCATCCATATGCTCGAATGTGTGGCTACCCCCCTCGAAGCAGTGCATCGTCACCCTGCCCCCATACACCTCTTGGGCAACCCGATAGTCGATCAACTCGTCCCCCTTGTCGACCAATACCGTGGTCGGTATCGCCAACGCTTCGGCCGGGGTGTGATAGCGACGGGTATCGGAGACCATTCTTGATGAGAGAAAATAGCCCAGACCCAGAGCCTCATTGAGCTGCCAGCCCACCACCTGTTGCAGCAGCTGCCAGGGTTGCAGTGCCGGATTGATCATCACCAGATGGTGAAAGCCGAGGCGCTGTGCCAGCCAGGCCCCATAGAAGCCACCCATGGAGCTACCGACCAGCAGTTGTGGCTCATCAGGCCGGCCACGCTCCCTCAACAGCCGGCTCAGCTCATTGCTCAGACGGGCAACCGCCAGATCGGCGCTATGGGCCGGGTAGGTGGGGCTGATCACATCGATCCCGGGCAGCGCTTGACGCAGGAATGCCGCCTTGCCGGAACTGCCGGCACTGTTCAAACCGTGAAGATAGACAATCATTCAGATACCCGGATAACCCCACTGTGAAATACCGATCTAGGCCGGCAAAAGGCCCCATAATAGTCCCGCTTCGGTTTTATACAAGCAGCACAAGAGATTGATTCACTTGACCAAACCACCTCAGATCTGTAGTTTGCTCAGCCTGCTGAAGGTGCCTGCCTGAATAGGCGGCTGATCCTCAATCGGCATTCGCTGCCTGAGGAGAAACGGGAAGCAGGTGTAAGACCTGCGCTGCCCCCGCAACGGTAAGTAGAGAGCGACATCGCAACAGCCACTGTGCAGTGCATGGGAAGGCGCCGATGTCCGGTGACAGCCACTGCTTGGTCTCACCACTCTGCGAGCCCGGATACCGGCCTCAGATAAGCCGGTGTTGCGGAGGGCGACCGAGGAGATCAGCGCAAATTCCTGCCGACTGTTTCTCTGCAGACACCACACCCCATTCAATGTAGTCGACGCGGGTGTGCGTCTACGGGAGAAACCATGAAACAGCAGTTAAGAACCTTATGGGTGGCGCCTTTGCTACTCACCCCAATCTACAGCGCTTCAAGCCAGGCGGATACGCAACTGGCACCTCTGATGGTCAGTGCGACCCGCAGCGAGCAGGTTAACCCCCTGATTCCGGCAAGCATCCGGGTCATCGACCGTCAACAGATCGAACGCAGTGCCGCCAACAACCTGCTGCAGCTGCTCAACGGCCAGAGCGGCATCCAGATCTCCAGCCTGGTGGGCGATGGCAGTCAGGCGGTTATGGATATGCGCGGCTTCGGTCCTACGGCTGGGGCGAACACCCTGATCCTTGTTGATGGACGCCGGTTGAATAATTCCGGGGATCGGGCCAACCCCGATCTCAACAGCATCGATTTGAGACGGGTGGAACGCATTGAGATCGTTCAGGGCAGTGCCGGTACCCTGTTCGGCAACCAGGCGGTAGGCGGCATGATCAACATCATCACCCGAGTAGCGGAAAAACTCTCCGGCCAGGTGAGCGCCGCTGTCGGCAGTGATCACCATACCAATCTGTATGCGGGAATCGGTGATCGGCTGGATAACGGCCTCTCCTATAATCTATCCGCCCAGCAGAAGCAGAGTGACAACTACCGGGAGCAGAATGAGATCGAACGTACCGATCTCAACCTGCGGG
Organism: Candidatus Thiodiazotropha sp. 'RUGA'; assembly: GCA_016842065.1. Taxonomy (GTDB): domain Bacteria; phylum Pseudomonadota; class Gammaproteobacteria; order Chromatiales; family Chromatiaceae; genus Thiodiazotropha. The sequence continues at coordinate 235,502 of JAEPDS010000002.1, read as the reverse complement.
CCGACTACCGGCACCGACTTGGCAAGCTGTTCTTCGAACAGCAATGGATCGACGATGAGCAGGAGAACCCCGGATCCCTGTTCGCCGAGGAACTCGCTGCCGACCGGCGCCAGTCTGCAGATGCCTACGACGGGGATTATTCAAACACTGAATCGAGCGTCAGCCGGCTCGGTGTATCACAAGACCTGAACGACCAATGGTCACTGGATGGTGAACTGACCTACCGCAAGAATGAGCGGGAATTTCAGAACAGCTTCCGCACCTTTCCCGGCTCTCCAGCCACTCAGGATCGAACGGTGAAGAGCTTCAATCCCCGTCTGATCGGCAGTCTCTCCCTGCCAACCGGTGATGCTCTGATCACCGCCGGCGCCGACCTGGAATGGACCGACTACGCACTGCGTACCAGCTTCGGGCCGCAGATCCTCGACCAATCGACCGATGCCCTCTACCTGCAACTGCTTGCACCGGTCAATGAAGAGACGACCCTCACCCTGGGTTATCGCCATGCCCGAGTGGACAATCAGATCGAAACCGGTAGCAGCAGCGACCGGCTAGACGATCGGGTCGATGCTGCGTCGGCCGGCCTCAACTACACCCCGAACAAGCAGTTGCGGCTGTTCCTCAGAGCAGATGAGAACTACCGTTTTGCCACCGTCGATGAGCATACCAACGTGGTCTTCGGTCAGCCTGTGGGCATCGAGAACCAGACTGGACGCTCCTATGAGAGCGGCATCGAGTGGCACCAGGGCCAATTGACAACCCAGCTGCTGATCTATCGCCTCGACCTGGAACAGGAGATCAGCTTCGACGCTTCGGGCTTCGTCAACACCAATCTGGAGGAGACCCGTCGCCGAGGTGCCAGCCTGCAAGCGCAATGGCAGGTGACTGAACAGCTCAGCCTGGATGGCAGCCTGAGCTACACCGACCCGGAAATCACCGATGGCCCCTTCAAGGGTAATCGGATACCGATGGTCGCCAGTCGCAGTGCAAAACTGGCCGGTCACTGGCAATTCACCAGCGTGTGGAATCTCTTCATGGAGGGTCTCTTCAGCAGCGAACGGGTGGTCAGCGGCGATTTCAACAACACGCTGGAGACGCTCCCCGGTTATGGCGTACTCAATACTGGTGGCCATTTCCGCACCGGCCCCTGGCGTGCTAGCCTGCGTATCGATAACCTGTTGGACAAGCAGTACGCCAACTCAGCAGCCGCCGGATTTGACAGCACATTTACCCAGAGAGTGGGCTACTTCCCGGCGCCGGAGCGCAATTTTTGGTTGACCGTGAACTATCTGATCGAGTGAATCATGGGGCTTAAGAGACTCACCACGCTGCTGCTGGGGCTGTTCAGCCTGGCAATCGACGCGGCGCCACCCCAGCGGGTGGTCTCTCTTAACCTCTGCAGCGATCAACTGCTGTTGATGCTGGCCTCACCTGAACAGGTGGCGTCGGTGAGTCATCTGGCGGTCGAGCCGAGCAGCTCCTTTGTCGCCCGCCAGGCGGCGGCATACCCTCTCAACCATGCCCGGTTGGAAGAGATCATCCTGCTCCAGCCTGACCTGGTGATCACCGTTCCCTACACCAACCCGAGACTGGTCTCCACGCTGCATCAGCTCGGTTTCGAGACCTACCAGCTGGCATTGGGCAGCCAACTGTCAGAGATCAGATCCGAGATCGCCGAACTGGCCGAGCGACTGGGTCAACCGGCCAGGGGAGCGGCGATCATTGAAACCATCCGGCAACGGATCGGGGCTGAAGCTCAACAGGCCCTAGCGGATCGGCCCAGCGCCCTCTTCTATCAACCCAGGGGATACACCTCTGCCGCCGGCACGCTGCAGGATGAGGCGATGCGCCTCGCCGGTTGGCGTAATCCCGCCACCGAGGCCGGGCTCAGCGGCTATGTTGCTGCGCCGCTTGAACAGGTGATCGAATGGCAACCGGAGCTGTTGATCACGTCAACCTATGGGGAGCCCGGCGCCTCACGCGCCGAACAGCTGGTTCACCACCCCGCTCTGAAAAGCGTCATGAAAGACCGCCCCAGCCTGGAGGTCCCCTACAAGTACTGGATCTGTCCCGGCCCGATGCTGGCGGAAGCGGTCACTCTGTTGCGTAGTGCACACCAAAAGGTTCCTTGATGGTCAACCTCCAACAACAGCGCCTGATCCTCATACTCTGCCTGATGCTGGCCTGCGCGGCACTGCTGTCACTGCTCACCGGCAGCACCAGTCTGCCCCTCTATGCAGCGCTGCAACAGAGCTTCTCGGAGGTGGACGGTGTGTATGGGATTATCCTGACCGAACTTCGCATACCCAGAACCCTGGTGGCCATGGTTGCCGGCGCCTCTCTGGGTCTCAGCGGTGCGGTGATGCAGTCCCTGCTGCGCAACCCTTTGGCCAGCCCGGGCCTGGTGGGCAGCGCCAGCGGCGCGGCGTTGGGGGCAGTCACCGCCCTCTATTTCGGACTCAGCGCGAGTTTCAGTCTGGCCCTGCCACTGGGTGGCATTGGCGGCGCACTGCTCGCCACCCTGACCGCCTACCTGCTGGCTGGCCGTGAAGCAGGCCCACTGACCCTGATTCTCGCCGGGGTGGCGGTGAATGCCTTTGCCCTGGCAATGGTCTCACTGCTGCTCAACCTGGCGCCCAGCCCCTATGCGGTGCAGGAGATTGCTCTCTGGATGCTGGGTTCACTGGCCAACATCAGCCGCAATGAGCTCTGGGTGATGCTGCCGGGCAGCCTGATCGGCTGGTTGCTGGTGTGGCGTCGGGGCCATGATCTGGATCTGCTCACCCTGGGAGAGGAGACCGCCGGTTCCATGGGGGTGGCGCTGGAAAAACTGCGCTGGCGGCTATTCATCGCCATCGGCCTGATCGTCGGCTCAGCGATTTCGGTTACCGGCTCGATCGGCTTCATCGGCCTGATGATCCCCCATATCCTGAGGCCTCTGGTCGGTCACCAACCCAGTCGACTGCTGATTCCCAGTGCCCTGGGTGGCGCCCTGTTACTGCTGCTGGCAGACATCGGGGTGCGCACGATACCACTGGACACGGAGATCAAAGTGGGCGTCATCACTTCACTGCTGGGTGCACCGTTTTTTCTCTGGCTGATCCTCAAGCAGCGCAGGAGCGGATCATGAGCCATCTGATCGGCAGAGGCCTCGGCTTCAAAAGAGCGGGTCAGTCGATACTGGAACAGATCGATCTGCATATCGAAGCGGGAGAGATGCTCGGCCTGATCGGTCCCAATGGGGCCGGCAAGAGCTCCCTGTTGCGCCTGCTGGCCGGTGTGACTGAAGCAGACACAGGCACACTGACACTGGCCGGCAAACCGGTCAGTCAGCTCACGCCCAAGTCCCGTGCGCAACAGATCGCCTACCTGCCGCAGCTGACCGAGATCGCCTGGCCGATGAGTGTGGAGCGATTGGTCTCACTGGGACGTCTGCCCCACCTCGAGGATTGGCAGCAAGCCACCCCGGAGGATGAAGCGGCGATCGAAAAAGTCATCCACCAGACCGATCTGACAGCCTTCAGGAACCGTCCCTACAACACCCTTTCCGGTGGCGAACAGGCAAGAGTCCAGCTGGCCCGGGCCCTGGTGACCGAAGCGGACATCCTGCTTGCGGATGAGCCGGTATCCGCACTCGATCCAGCCCACCAGCTCGATGTGATGGCACTGCTGCAGGCCTATGTGCAGGCAGGCCACGGGGTGATCATCGTGCTGCACGATCTGGCCCTGGCCGCCCACTACTGCAACAGACTGCAGCTACTCCACCAGGGCAGAACCCTGGCCGAGGGTCAGGCCGAACAAGTGCTCACGGATCACCATCTTGAAGCTGCCTACGGGATCGCGATCAATCCGCCCGCAGCGCAATCAGGACATGGCTTCGCGCTACCCTGGCGGCGCATTGAAGCCGATGAAAAAGAACCCTAGGGCAGCTTAGAGTGGATTGACAAATTCCCAGTCAGACTCAATGCTTGCGGAGTAAGTCAGTGTAATAAAACCAAGGGACTGATCATGTTACAACTGCTGCATCTACCCCTCTTCGTACCCACATTCATTGCCATATTGATAAGGCCTCTGAAGTTTTTCCGCGACTATCATCAACTGGTCATCAGCCGGGAGACCTCGTTCTGGGATATCAATGCAGAGCGTGACGATGCCCCCTATCTGAGTCCGGTGAAATTTTCCGCCCTGGCGATTCTGCTCGGCAACCTGATCTTTCCATTGATACTGCAACTTGGGGTTGAGGTCGGCGCGATCAGCCCCCACTACGCTGCCTTTGCTGACTGGGCTGAAAAGCAGGGACACCTGAACCCCTTCAGTCCGACCGGTATCGGAATAATCGATGACCTGATCCGTGAGGTCATCGTATTGGCGATGTTTTACGCGCTTGGTCATCTGATTGCGCTCCTCTCGGCAAAGCGCATAGCGGCCCGGTTTGCCGCCGGCTACTACTTCTACTGGAGCGCCTGGGGCTTACTCGGGTCACTGGTCTCATTTGTGTTGATCATATTCAGCCTGATCGTGCCGCTTTATGGGACAGGGTTGCCACAGATAGTCGAGACTCTGATCAGCATCGCCAGCCTGTTGATGTTCTTTCTCTTCCCCATACTCTTCTGGCCCAGGTTTATCGAGATAAGCCGTTTACGCTGTGCAATGGCACTGATTGGCGGCCTGCTCATCTGGATCGCTCTGATCGCCATGCTCGCTCCGATGATCGTCGACATGCCCGATTTTGCTGTCAGCCACTGATCTATCTTTTCTGCTTGAGGAGAGGGGTTCCTGAATCGCAACTTGACGTCCCTCTGGCGTGGTTGGAGAATCCGGATATTGCCAATATCGAAAGCTAAAAAGGTACACAGGGATATGTGTGCACGATTGCCGTAACGCCAGAGATGCGCTGCGAATAAAAACAAGGAGGTCTTATCCATGCAGATCAAAACCAGCTGTTATACCCTGATCACAATAGCCGCACTATCCATTACGACGCTTCAATCCCATGCCCGAAACTGCATCAAAGGCAAGCCCTGTGGCAATGGCTGTATCGCCAAGCAGAAAACCTGCCGGATCGATAACCCGGCCATCGTAAACCCCAACACTCAAACCAACAGATCGGTGATCAGAAGAACGGTCTTAAGGCTGCCGAAGGTGTATCAGATCATCGCTGATGATGCCTATGCCAGAGAGGCACCGGACTCTGCGGTCTCAACAGGCTACTATAAGCAGGGACAGAGAGTTTTTGTCTACAAAACCTCACACGGATGGGCGCGCATCTCCAATATGCAACCCGAGGAGTGGCTGGAACTGGACAAGTTGCAGCCAGTCGACGGCAAAGCCGACTAGGGCCTATTATGCAAAGCAACTATCGATACGCCACTGCTAAGCCAACTCGCTACCAGGCAATCATATCCCTGATCAAAAGCCCACAGGAGCTGTTCCTGATCTATCCCACTGCAGACTGGCCCTTCAACATAAAACAAATGGAAAAACTGGCCAGAGAGCGAAGTGATCTGACCGTGGTACTGGATGGTGATCTGGTGATCGGTTTTGCCAATCTCTACAGCAATCTTTCAGGCAGTAAAAGATTCATCGGTAATGTTGTCGTTTCCCACGACTACCGGGGCAAAGGAATCGGCAGAGAGCTGATTCGATACATGTGTGACAGGGTATTCGAGCACTACGCCGATGAAGTGCACATCACGGTTTTCAACCACAATCTTCCGGCATTGACCCTGTATGGCTCAATGGGTTTCAAACCGTATGATATGGAGTTACGCAAGATGCCTTCTGGTGGACAGGCGATGGCGATCCACATGCAGCTCAACCGAAGAAGCTGGTAAAGTTAACCCAACAGTTCAATAGAAGTATCAACTGTGGTCACTGTTTTACAAGAGCGCCGTGAAATCGCCTGCTGAAACAGGTCGCGAATAGAAATAGCCCTGATAGTAGTCACAAGCCTGGTTTCTTAACAACATCAACTGAGTGGCTGTTTCCACACCCTCCGCCGTCACAGTCATACTGAGATTTTTTGCCATTGCAATAATGGTCGAAACGATCACCTGCTTATCCTCTTCCTCACAGACCTGACTGATAAAGCTGCGGTCGATCTTGAGTTTATCGATTGGAAACCGGGTCAGATAGGAGAGCGATGAAAAACCGGTACCAAAGTCATCAATCGAGATCGTGGCGCCAAGGGATTTCAAACGCCTCAACTTAGCGGCAGTTTTTTCAGCATCATGCATCAACACCCTTTCGGTCAACTCGAGTTCCAGTCGATCGCCGGTGAGTTCAAATCGTTTCAGATAACTGCTGATTTCATCTTCAAGATTGACACTCTCAAACTGCCGTGCCGACATATTGATGGCCACTTTAAAAGCGCCGCCAAGGCTGCCACTCCAATCAGCCAGGTTCTGGCATACCTGCTCCAGAATCACCTCGGTAATCTGCTCAATCAGACCAGAATCTTCGGCAATCGGGATAAAAACCCCAGGCATCACATACTCACTGCCCTTGCGGTGCCATCTTGCCAATGCTTCTGCACCGACAATCTTCTCATCACTGATGCGCACGACCGGCTGATAGAAAGCTTCGATCTCACCCTGTTTGATCGCCTGTCTCAACTCACTCTCCACACGCAGACGTTTTTTCGCCTTGGTTGTCAGTTGTGGGGTGTAGAACTGGTAGCTGTTTCGACCTCTCTCCTTTGCCAGATACATTGCCGCATCCGCATTTTTGATCAGGTCGGTAACCGTTTTACCATTTTCGGGATAGATTGAAATTCCGATACTACCGCCTACCGATAACTCATGATTATCCAGTTTGGTCGGCTTGGTAACCTCCTTGATGACTACTTCCGCAAGCTCAGCCAAATCAGTTTCATAGGCCATATTCTCGATCAGAACAACAAACTCATCACCGCCAATACGAGCCACGGTATCTTCCGAACGCAACCGCCGTTGAATACGTTCCGCCAGCACTTTCAAAAGCCTGTCACCGGTTGGATGACCCAAACTGTCATTTACATTTTTGAAGTTATCCAGGTCCAAGAACAGCACAGCCAACGGGTGTCCACTCCGCCTGGCCCGCTGGATGGCATGCTCGATACGGGAGAACAGCAGAATCCTGTTGGGCAGACCGGTCAACGGATCATAGTGCGCCATTCTCTCAAGCTGGCTTTCGGATTGTTTTAACAGGGAGATATCACTGAATACCGCGACATAGTGACTGATCAGTCCACCCTCATCCAACACCGCACTGATGTTGAGCCACTCCGGATAGACCTCGCCACTCTTGCGCCGATTCCATATCTCGCCCTGCCACCTGCCGGTCGATGTCAACTCACGCCACATTGCCTCATAAAACAGCTCATCGTGACGCCCTGACTTCAGGACACTCGGATTCTTTCCCAACACTTCCGATTCCTGATAACCGGTAATCTCAGTGAAGGCCCGATTGACCGCAAGGATTTTCGGCGACGGGTCCGTGATGGTCACAGCCTCCTGGGTACTTTCATATACCGCTGCCGCCTGTTTCAGCTTTTCGTCGGTACGTTTCTTCTCAATCAATTGCCAGAGATCGGAGACCAGATACTTCAGCTGCTGCACATCCTGTGTGGTGTACTCCTCGAGTTTGTTGCCAACACCGATAACGAGTTTGACCTGCCCCTTATCGATGACCGGTAGTGACATATGACGTTTTAACGGGATGTGCCCTTCCGGTAATCCCTTCTTGTCATCAAGATTCGGGTAGTCATTATGGATCTGGGGTTTTTTCGTCCGCACACAATCAGCCCAGACCCCTGCCATGCTAAGAGGATAGTGGGAATCGAATGCGGCATTACAGTGCTTCAACGTCTGTTTCGACCAGGTAACCAACTCGATCGATTCCTGATCATTGTTGACAAAGTGGAGATAACCAACCTCACTTACGGTCAAACTCACCGCATGCTCCAGAGCAATCTGGATGATCTCCTTTTCAGTTGACCTGTGGGCTCCCTGGTTCAGGCTCAACATTGCAGCAAGCCTGTTTTCGTTGGTTAGCCGTAACTGCTGCTCCAACTTGAGCTGGTTGATATCAATATGCACACCAAGAATGCGTATGACTTCCTGCTGCTCATTGATTACCGCACTGCCTCTGGCCAACAACCAGATATAGCTGCCGTTTTTATGCTGCAAACGAAACTCTTCCTGCCAGATCGGTTGGGGATGTTTCAGGTAGGAACCGAGATGCTTCATAACCCGCGCTGAGTCCGCAGGATGCAGTCGGCTCGACCAGGTCTCGAACTCATTCGGCAGCTCATCATCCTGATAACCCAGTTGCGCCTTCCACCTGGGTGACAGATAGAGCGTGTCTGCCTGCAGATCCCACTCCCAGACGCCATCCAGACTGGATTCGGCCAAATGCCGGTAACGACCCTCGCTGGCCTGCAGCGCCTGCTGCATATGGATGCGTTCGGTTACATCCTCATAGACGGCAACCACATAACCATTGGACATACGGTAGACCCGGTTGACCCGCCAACCATGGATACGCGCATCACGATACTCTGTGGCAGGCAACTCCTCGGTTTTGCCCGTCTTCCAGACCCGGCGCAACACATCCAGAAGCCTGAACTCCTCGACACCGGGAAACACTTCGGTTAGTAAACGGCCAGCCAGATCACTGCGGCTTACCGAGTCGGTCTTCTCGACATGGGGATTGATGTCGACAAACAGAAAGTCGCGCCCATCATCAACCGGCTGATAGACAGCGATCCCCATCTCAAGATGTTCTAGTAATTCGCCACTCCAGGCGGAATCTATACTGTGTTTTTTAGGCATTATTTGTAAAAGATAACAACACAAAGCCAACCCTAGGCCACACCTATGAGTCTAGGATAAAATCCTGGAATTGTTGTTAAAAATTATCAAATACCCACGATAATGCTGAACTTTTGCAAAACCAGCTTTGCTGATGTATCGCCATGAATAGAGACGATTGACTCCATAGACGAACTACTGTCGGGCAATGGGGCAATCCAGGTAACGATCACCAAAAAGCAAGAAGAGATGGAACGGCAGTCAACCTCGATAAGACTCAGCTAAACGGCCTGTAACAGACAAACCGGAATCACCGCCAGCCTGCTGCTCGGCTGGCGCTGGCACCTGCTCGACACAAACAGGTGCGCTATAAGATCAATCCTCACCCCGGATGAATGCAACCCGATTACGCATCGCGGCATAGTAGACCACCGGAATCACCACCAGCGTCAACACGGTGGAGACGAACAGACCGAAGATCAACGACACCGCCAATCCACTGAAGATCGGATCATCCAGAATGAAGAATCCTCCGGCCATGGCGGCCACCGCCGTCAGCGCGATGGGCTTGGCTCGAACCGCTGCTGAGTTGACCACCGCCTGCTCCAGCTGCATACCCTCACGCACCTGTTGATTGACGAAATCCACCAACAATATGGAATTACGAACGATGATGCCGGCCAATGCGATCATGCCGATCATCGAGGTGGCAGTGAACTGAGCGCCCAGCAGGGCATGCCCTGGCATGATGCCGATCACCGTCAGTGGAATCGGCGCCATGATCACCAGCGGCACCAGATAGGAGCGGAACTGAGCCACCACCAGCAGATAGATCATCAACAGACCCACCGAGTAGGCGATACCCATATCGCGGAACGTCTCATAGGTGATCTGCCACTCCCCATCCCACTTCAGACTGTAGGCGTAGGGATTCTCCGGTTGCTGCAGAAACCACTGCTCGATCTTACCCTGCTTCAACTGACCGGAGATGTCGAACAGACCATACAGGGGACTGTCCGTCTCACCCGCCATATCCCCGGTGACATAGACAACCGGCAGCAGGTCCTTATGCTGAATCGAGTACTCCCTGACCCGGGGAATAACCTGCACGATTTCCGATAGGGGCACCATCTCACCGCTCTGGGAGCGAACCCTGAGCGCCAGCACCTGATCGAGATCCGCCTTGTCCGCCTCGGCATATTCGATACGGATCGGCACAGCGTATTTCAGATTCTCCCCATGCAGATAGCTGGCATCCTCACCACTCAACACGGTAGAGAGGGCTTCGGCTACCGTGCTCTGAGCCACTCCCAGCCGGGAGGCCTTGGCCCGGTCGACCCGCACCACAAATTTCGCGGATGGATACTCCACACTGTCATCCACATCGATGATGTCAGGCGTGTTCTCGAATACCTGACGGATCTCCCAGGCAGCCTCGGTCTGACCCTCGTAGTCGAGGCCATAGACCTCAGCCACCAATGGCGCCATCACCGGCGGCCCGGGCGGTACTTCCACCACCTTCACATTGCCGTTGTACTCCTTGGCGATGGCCTGCAAAGGTCCTCTGACAGCCAGTGCGATCTCGTGGCTCTTGCGATCCCGGTGCTGCTTATCCACCAGATTAACCTGGATGTCACCAAGATGAGCCCCTTCACGCAGATAGTATTGACGCACCAGACCGTTGAAACCGATCGGTGAAGCGGTACCGGAGTAGACCTGGTAGTCGGTCACCTCGGCGACGCCACTCAGATAGTCACCCAGTTCATCCAGCACCCGGGTGGTCTGTTCCAGGCTGGTACCTTCAGGCATATCGAGCACCACCTGGAACTCGGACTTGTTGTCGAAGGGCAGCATCTTCAACACCACAGACTTGGTCGCCACCAGCGAGAGGGAGAGCGCAATCAGCAGCAGGATCGACCCCAACAGCATCCAGCGCATACGGTTGCCCCGGCTACCCACCAGAAACGGCGTCATGACGGTACTGAAAAAGGAACTCAGACCGGAGGACGACTCGCCCTCGGCATGGCCGGCAATCTGCTCGACCCGGCTCGCCAGGACCCGATTGGTCAACCAGGGAGTGAAGACAAACGCCACCACCAGGGAGATCAGCATCCCGGTACTGGCATTGATCGGTATCGGGCTCATGTAGGGGCCCATCAACCCAGTGACAAAAGCCATCGGCAGCAACGCCGCGATGACTGTGAAGGTCGCCAGAATGGTCGGCCCGCCAACCTCGTCCACCGCCTTTGGAATGGCTTCCAGCAGATTTTTCGCCCCCAGATGGAGATGCCGGTGAATGTTCTCCACCACCACGATGGCATCATCCACCAGGATGCCGATGGAGAAGATCAGTGCAAACAGGGAGACCCGGTTGAGGGTAAATCCCCAGGCCCAGGAGGCGAACAGGGTGATCGCCAGAGTCACCACCACCGCAGCGCCGACGATAAAGGCTTCCCGCCAGCCGATGGCCAACATCACCAGCACCACCACCGAAAGGGTGGCGAAGACCAGTTTGGTGATCAGCTTATTGGCCTTCGCCTCGGCGGTTTCTCCGTAGTTGCGGGTGATGGTCGCCTGCACGCCTTCCGGTATGAATACACCCTGCAGCTGGTCGAATCGTTTGATCACGGACTTGGCGATATCCACCGCATTGGTGCCGGGCTTTTTCGCCACCGCAATGGTTACAGCCGGATACTTGCCCCCAGCAGGCAACCCTTTTATATCACCCTGAGGTCCTACCCCCATCCAGACATATTGACTGGGCAGATCGGGTTTATGGGTTACCTGAGCCACATCCTGCAGGTAGATCGCCTTGCCGTCGCGCACGCCCACCACCAGGCTGCCGATCTCATCGGCCGAGGTGAGAAAGGTCCCCGCCTGAACCAGCAGTTCACGGTTGTCCGCGGTGACGCTGATGTTGTCACGGATGTGATTGCCCGATTGCAGCGCCCGGCGCAGATCAGTCAGATCGATGCCATGCCCCGCCAGCGACTGGGGATCCAACACCACATGCACCACCCGGTCCGGTGTACCGATGGTGTAGATGTCCCGGGTTCCGGGAACCCGTTTCAACTCCGATTCGATGGCATGCGCCACCTGACTCAGCTCATAGGCGCCCACATCCGGATCTTCAGACCACAGGGTCGCGGTGACGATCGGCACATCGTCGATACCTTTCGGTTTGATGATCGGTTGGCCGACACCCAGCCCCTGGGGCAGCCAGTCCTGATTCGCGTAGACCTTGCTGAACAGGCGGACGATGGCGTCCTCCCGGTCCTCACCGACCAGATACTGCACCGTCAACACGGCCATACCGGGTCTGGAGGTGGAGTAGACATGCTTGATGCCGTCGATTTCTGATAGCACCTGCTCCGCCGGGGTGGCAACCAGATGCTCGATCTCGGTGGCGGTGGCGCCGGGAAAGGGGATGAAGATATTGGCAAAGGTGACATTGATCTGCGGCTCCTCTTCACGGGGTGTGATCAACACCGCGAAGACGCCGAGCAACAGACCGACCAGTGCCAGCAAGGGGGTGATTTCAGTGACCAGAAACTGCTTGGCCACCGCACCTGAGATACCCAGCCTACTCATTGTCTCACTCCGCCAGTTGCTGTTTCAGCTCGGTGGCCGCAGCCACCGGATCCAGAATCACCTCTTCTCCGGCAGACAGCCCGGCGATCACCGAGAGTGCATCTTCAGAGACTGGATGACCGGCACGGATATGGCGGAAATGGACCCGCCCGTCCGAACCCAGCACATAAACCGCAGTAACCTCTGAGCGGTAGACCACCGCTTCCCGGGGCACCACCAACTCCTGTTTAACGCCGGTGATGAAGGCGGTTTTGACGAACATGCCGGGGAACAGATCCTTGACCCCCTGCGGAAGATCGACCCGCACCTGAAAGGTGCTGCTGCTCTGATCGGCAAACGGAAAGATCGTCAGTTTCACGCCATCGATCGATTCACCGGATGAGAGCAGTATCCGCGCTTTCCCCTGCTGGCGGATCACCGGCACCAGACTTTGAGGCAGATCCACGATTACTCTGAGTTGATCCAATGAGGTACCGCTCATCAGCTTCTGACCCGGCGAGGCGATCTCACCCACCTCCACATGACGATGGGTGACGATGCCGCTGTAGGGCGCTTTGACGCGGGTATATTCGAACTGCTCGGTAGCCTGGGCCAGTCTGGCATCCGCCGCCTCTTTGCGCGCTTTGGCGGATTTCAGTGCCGCCGTTGCCTTATCCAACTGGGACTGGGAGGCCAACTTGCGTCCGAACAGATCTTTGGTGCGATTGAAATCGTCCAACGCCTCCTGCCGACGGGCTTTCGCCTCTTTCAGGTCGGCCCGGGCCTGGTCCAGACCGGCACGCTGTTCGGTATCCTTCAGCTTCACCACCTCCTGGCCCTTTTCCACATAGTCGTCCACATCGAACAGGATCTGTTCCACCTGTCCCCGGGTCTGGGCGGAAAGGGTGGTCTGGTTGATCGCCTCGACGGTGCCATCCAGCCAGAACTCTCTGGCGGTCTCCCGTTTCACCACCGCACCGGTCTCAAGGAGAGTGGAATCAGCGGGTAGAAAGCCTGGAAACAGCACCAGGCTAAGCAGTAAAGTTGCCAGAGAACGCCTCATTGAAGAACTCCCATTAGAATATTAGATTTTACTTATATTACTGCTTCCAGCCTTTTTTTCAACCAGGCAGCTCGATTTATTGTGAAATCAAACACTATTTACAGGGTACCAGGAGAGACGCTTACTCTGCGAAAACAGCTCTGATGGAGAGCCCTTGAATCAGCACCGCGCTCAGCTTTCGGGCTTACCAGGGGGTAAACGAGTTCATGAAATCCATCGGCCTGCCCATCTGATTGATGTCGCGACTCATGAACCCGGTATTGACCGTCATGGTGCGCATGGCCTGATTCATATCCGCGATATTGGAGGTCATTTGACCGATATTCTGCTTCATACTGCCCACATCGACCGCCAACACCCCGATGTTGCCATTCATGGTGGCAATGTTCTGCTCCATACTGTCGACCCGATCCACCAGAAAGGTGATCTGTTCCGTCATGATGGAGATATTCTGGGAGAGCTGTGCGATGTTGCTTGCCATGGAATCCAGGTGTTCCTCCATACGGGGATCCACCTGTTCCGTGAGGACACGCATGTCGGTGGTGACGTTGTAGATCAGATAGAAGCCCGACAACCCCAGAATGCCGACCACCACCAGCATGGGATAGATCATTCGCTCCCATCTGGACATGCTCTTGTCGAAATTCTTAAAAAAATTGGTCAGGGTGATCTCAAGCTTGACCATCGCTTTCTGTTCAGGCGACAGATTCTTGTATTCGGGGGAGAAGGTACGGGGATCTTTTTCAAACATAGAACTCTTCTGTTTTGTAATCAGGCTCGATCTACCTGACGGCCAAGCAGGCCAGACATCATTATTGTGCAGACCAATGCACTATATTAGGTCACGCTACTGACATTATAGGCATTGTAAGATTGCTGTCATTGAGGAATCAAAATATTATTCAAGAAATTGATAGCCTCAATCAAAGAAAATAATCATTTGCCTATCCAAAGCCTGATTAACGTTGGCAAGAGGCAGATAGTCTGCCATTTTGGCAGTAAAGTATGGAGCGAACAGAGATAAACCTACTCGACGGAGAGTAGATCTTACGCAGCCGCTGGGGAGGCACCTGAAGCCAGATTTCCTCAGCCCACCGAAACCTCAGAGTTACTGCGGTCAGTCTGGGGAGTACGAGGCAACCGAATCTTGAAGGTTGTGCCTTTACCAACCTCGGATTGAACATCAATGGCACCGTTATGTTGCACCACGATGGTATGGTAGACCACATTCAATCCCTGGCCGATGCCCTTTCCCAGTGCCTTGGTGGTAAAGAACGGATCGAAGATCTTCGACTTCAGATCCTCAGGAATACCGCTACCGGTATCACTGACCTCGATCACCACCCACTCATCCTCCTCAACGGTCCGGATGGTGATCCTGCCCTTCCCCGCCGGCTCTTCATCGGCGGCGGCTGCGGTGATGGCATCGACGGCGTTGACGATAATATTCAGCAATGCCTGATTCAGCTCCTGGGGAATGCAGGAGATCGACGGCAACCGGGGATCCAGTTCGGTAACGATCTCAGCATGGTACTTCCAGACATTGGTGGAGACATTTAGGGTACTGTCGATCGCCAGATTGATATCGGTCTCCACCTTCTCCTGAGCTTCCGGACCGGCAAAAACCTTCATTGCGGAGACGATGGCAGCGATCTTATCCACCCCTTCCAGCGATTGATTGATCGCCCCGGGGATCTCTTCAAACAGATCGTCAGGCTCGGTTTCAGCCAGCTGCTCCTCCAGCTGGGCGATCAAGGCCTGATCGACCTGGCCTTGTTTCGCCGACTCCAAAAGGGCTTTATACCCACCCGACAGGCTCTGCAGGTCGCTGCAGGCTTCCTGCAAAAAACGCGTATTGTCTCCAATATACTGAGTCGGCGTATTGATCTCGTGGGCGATGCCGGCAGAGAGTTGACCGACAGCGGCCATCTTTTCCGACTGCACCAGCTGTTGCCGGGTCTGATTCAGATCCTCGATCAACAGCGTCTGTCTATGGTTGATCTCCTCCAACTGCTTGGACCACTGCAACCGCTCGGTGATGTCATTGAAGAGAATGGTGTAGCCGGAAAACTTATGGCTGACATCGAGCATCTGCTCGATCCGGATGTGGTAGGTCTTCTCACCGTCCGGGGTCTGGTAGACCTTCTCAAGATCCAGCTGGCGATTGCCCTCGACCACCATCCGGGCCAGCTCCTGTTGCAGCGCCGGAGGATCCAGGTCGGAGCGGCGTTCCGCATAGTAGCGGCTGCCTGGCGTGTTGGTGCCAAGCAGCAGACGCCCTGCAGCATTGTTGTAGTTGTCCACCTTGCCGTCGATGTCGCACAGAATCACCGGTGAGGAGAGGCTTTCGAAGAGCGTCAGATACTTGTTCTTCTCATTGGTAAGATGCAGATTGCTGTCACTCAGCTCTTTGATCTGCGACTCACTGTCGGCACCGGACCACTCACTGCAATAGGCCAGCTCGATCCGGTCGTAGACTCGATTGATCAGCAGTTTGACAGTGGCCGGCTGTTGCAACCCGCTGATCGCTTCAACCAGATCGAGGTAGGCCTGTCGGTAGTACTTCATCAAGCCGAGAAACATCGACAGATTGACCCCTCTGGCCCGGTGACGCTGCGCCTCAACCACTCCGAACTCTGTGCTCGAGTCCGAGGAAAAATCCTCATCCGGCCCCAGTTCGGGCACCTGATCACTCTGTTCCAGGGTAGCAATTATGGATTGGCTCAATCCATCGATGGAGCGCCGCCAGGCCTCTTTGAGCGTGGAGGTATATTTGGTGTAGTGCTGTCGCTCAGCGTACTTGAGGATCAGCTCGATGAGTTTGTCTTCACTGGAAAGCAGGCATTCTTTAAGTACATCCTTGTCATGTCTCTCGATCCGCATGACTAAAATGTCCCCTTTTACAAATCCAAGGTTTTACAACAAAGGTTAGCGGCGGCTTAAGGGGGCACTTGAGAGGCGTCGGTGTGGCAGATGCCATCCTGTGGCATCAAATTCCTGAAATGACCCGGCAACCTATGGTTTCACCGACATCAGGCAAACAGAATCATCTCCCCTGGAATGGTGCGAATCGGTCACCGGGTCGACAGAATCGGAACGGAGTTCTTATTTCTCTTCCGTCGCAGCGGCAGCGGACTCTTTGGCACTGCCCGACTCTGCCGGTTCGGTCTGCTCCTGCTGTTTACCCTTTTCGTGGGCTCCCGGCTTGCCCTTGGCCTCTTTGAAAGAGTCGCTGACTCCCTCGATCACCCCGTTCACAAATCCACCGACGTCGAATGCCACTGAGGAGACTGAATAGAGTGATAGAGGAATGGCTAATAACGTAGTAAGGAGTAATTTTTTCATAATAATCGATCGCTGTTTTGGGGTTCCACACCAGATCCTGTCCGCTGCAAAACCCGATTTCTAGTACCCACCCAGTAAGGATCAAATCCTTTGATCAGCGCCATAAAAACTGGCCGACCATCTCCCTGACGATTGAAATTCTCTTACCTGTCGATGGTTGGTGTCAACTCGGCCAGCCTCTGAATAAGCCATCAGGCTGACAGCTGGTTTTGCTTTCGCTTGACCTGTTTAGCGCCTCTGGTAATGTCTCCTGCAGAGAATAAATAATTTTAGCACCTTGTCATATTTCCGAATTGCCAATTGCGCAACGGAATACAACGACTTGGTACTCCCTGGTGTTAGCCGATCTGCAGGCAACAGAACCGAACAAACATCAGGGTTTTAACCCCGAGGTTCACAAGTACCATGAAGTACAAAGACTTGCGTGATTTCCTTCAACAGCTGGAATCGCGTGGATTACTCAAACGCATCCACACCGAGGTTGATCCCAATCTTGAAATCACGGAAATCTGCGACCGTACCCTGCGCCGGGGTGGCCCGGCACTGCTGTTCGAGAAAGTAAAAGGCTCGCCCTATCCATTACTCGGCAATCTGTTCGGTACAACGGAACGGGTTGCCATGGGCATGGGTGAGGAGCAGGTGGAGGCGTTGCGGGATGTGGGTAGGCTACTCGCCTATCTGAAAGAACCTGAGCCGCCCAAGGGTATGAAGGATGCCTGGGACAAGCTGCCGGTATTCCGCAAAGTCCTCGACATGGCGCCCAAAGAGCTGCGCAATGCCCCCTGCCAGGCGGTGTGCCAGGAGGGCAGCGAGGTGGACCTCAACCAATTACCGATTCAGACCTGCTGGCCAGAGGATGCGGCGCCACTGATCACCTGGGGCCTGGTGATCACCCGGGGACCGAACAAGAGCCGACAGAACCTGGGCATCTACCGCATGCAGCAGCTCGGACCGGATCGCCTGATCATGCGCTGGCTCGCCCATCGGGGTGGTGCACTGGACTATCGGGAGTGGCAGGAGACCAATCCTGGAGAGCCTTTTCCGATCAGCGTCGCCCTGGGAGCCGATCCGGCGACCATTCTTGCGGCGGTCACTCCGGTGCCTGACACCCTATCAGAGTATGCCTTCGCCGGACTGCTGCGCGGCAGCCGCACTGAAGTGGTCAAGTCCATCGGCTCCGATCTGCAGGTCCCCGCATCGGCCGAGTTTGTCCTGGAGGGCCATCTGCATCCTGGCGAAACCGCCGAAGAGGGCCCCTATGGTGACCATACCGGCTACTACAACGAGGTGGAGACCTTTCCGGTATTCCGGGTCGATCGAATCACCCGCCGGGAAGCACCCATCTATCACAGCACCTACACCGGTCGGCCACCGGACGAACCGGCCGTACTCGGCGTCGCCCTGAATGAGGTCTTCGTACCGATACTGCAGAAGCAGTTCCCTGAGATCGTCGACTTCTACCTGCCTCCCGAAGGCTGCTCCTACCGGTTGGCGGTAGTGAGCATGAAGAAGCAGTACCCGGGACACGCCAAGCGGGTCATGATGGGAGTCTGGTCGTTTCTGCGTCAATTCATGTATACCAAATTCGTCATCGTGGTGGATGAGGATGTGAACACCCGGGATTGGCAGGATGTGATCTGGGCAATGACCACCCGCATGGATCCCGCGCGGGACACCACCATGATCGAAAACACCCCCATCGACTATTTGGATTTTGCCTCGCCGGTATCGGGCCTCGGCTCAAAGATCGGTTTCGACGCCACCAACAAGCTGCCTGGAGAGACCAACCGGGAGTGGGGCAAACCGATCGTCATGAGCGATGCAGTCAAACAGCGTGTCGATGAGATTTGGGATCAGCTCGGGATCGACTAAACTACCTTTAACCTGGAGCAGTGGGAGTAACCGCCCTCACTAAGAAAAACACCTAGAGGACAGGAAAACAGCAATGCGCATAATCATGTTGATGAACGCCAAAGGGGGTTGTGGCAAAACCACCATCGCCACCAATCTTGCCACTTGGTATGCCGATGAAGGAAAAAAAGTTGCACTGGCTGACTTTGATCCACAGAAATCGACCCTCGACTGGCTTGAAGCGAGAAAGGACTATGAGGGAATTCCGGATATCGAAGCCATCGACGCGTTCGAGGGCCCGATCAAACCGGCCAAAGGCACCGACGTACTGATCATGGACGCTCCAGCCGGCGTGCACGGCAAGGCCATCAACAAAATGCTGCTGCGGGTCGATACACTGGTACTGCCGGTATTGCCATCGCCAATCGACATGCGCGCCTGCAACCGCTTTCTCACCGAACTGCTGGAGAGCGGCCGGGTCTCCAAGCACCAGACCCGTATCGGCATCGTAGCCAACCGGGTCAAAGAGAACACCCGTATCTACCACGACCTGGAGTCCTATCTGGGCCATCTGAAAATACCCTTCATCACCCATTTCCGGGAGAGCCAGAACTACATCCGTTCGGCGGAACGGGGGCTGGCCCTGTTCGAACTGGCGCCCAGCCAGGTCTACAAGGATGTGATCCTCTGGGATCCGTTATTCAAGTGGCTGAAGGCCTGAATTCTGGCCGCCAATGGACGCGAAACACCGCAAACTGCCGCGAATGTTAATAGTTTCAGTAAACTGCCGTCTTTTGAAGTTGAGTATGCACAATTAAATTGGCGTTAATTCGCGGTGAATCGCGTCCATTTACGGCTGAAATGCTACTCAAAACAGACCGGCAATCCCTGTTCCAGTTCCGGATATCGCAACACCACACCCAGCTCTTCAAGCAGTTTGCGATTGCTTAATCGGCGGGACTCCGCCAGATAGGAGAGCATCCCCGGGGAGAGCTGCTGCCTCGCCTCCTGCATGGAGATCTGCGGCGCTCTAGGCAGCTTAAGGTAGTCCGCCACCCGATCGAAATAGCGGGTCATGCTTTCCGGTCGACCATCACAAACATTGAAGATCGCCCCGTCCAGACCCCTCTCCATTGCCGCTGCGGCGATCTGCACCAGATCCAGGGAGTGGATATGGTTGGTAATCGGTGCATCCGCTTCCGCCACCATCGGCAAGCCTTTGCGTAATCGCTCAAGCGGCAGTTTCCCAGGCCCATAGATGCCGGCGACCCGCAGAATCACCAGCGGCACACCACGCTGCCGGCAGCAACTCTGCCATTGCTGTTCAGCGTCCAAACGCCGCTTTGCCCGGTCGACCGTCGGGTGTGGCTGCCGGGTCTCATCCACCCACTCCCCCTGACAATCCCCATACACCCCGCTGGTGCTCAGATAGACCACTTTTTGTGGCACATCTGTTTGATCGAGCAGTGAGATCAGCCGGCGAACCCGACCATCCTCAACTCCGCTTGCCGGAGGCGGCGCAAAATAGAAGAGTGACTCCCCAGCCAATGAAGGGGGCTGCTGCGATGCCCGATCAAGATCCATTTGCACGGCCCGGATACCCTGCCGCTTCAATCGTTCAAGACTCTCGTCGCTGGCAACCCAGCCGGTCACATCGAGCGCTGATTGCTGATAGGCCAACGCCAGTCGAGTACCGATATCGCCACAACCAATGATGGTCACACCCATAACCCAAAGGACTCCCGGTTTAATTCCTGAGCAAAATAGGCGAGAATTCCGCCTTAATTAATTTTTGGTGTCGCCGTATCGATGGCATCACCTATTGTCCAGACACTTAGATCGGTAGAGTAGCTCATGTCCCATAAAGTGCAGGTTGAACCCAGCGGCCACCAGTTTACTGTGGAGGAGAATGAAACCATCCTCGACGCGGCCATCAGACAGGGGGTCAATCTACCCTATGGCTGCCGCAACGGCTTTTGTGGTGACTGCCGGGCTGCTCTGTCACAGGGTGAAATAAACTATCCCAACGGTCAACCACCGGTGATGAGTGACAATGAGACCGACGTCTGCTACACCTGCCAGGCAGCCGCCAGCACCGATCTCACCATCGGTGTAGTCGAGATCATCGCATCGACCGATATCCAGACCAGGATCATGCCCTGCAAGATCGACAGCATCGACCGCCTCAACGAAGATGTGATTCGACTCAAATTGAAACTCCCCGAGGGTGAGCGACTACAGTTTCTGGCTGGTCAGTATCTGAATTTCATCCTCAATGACGGCAGTAAACGGGCCTTCTCCATCGCCAATGCACCCCACGATGATGAATATATCGAACTGCACGTACGACACGTCTCCGGTGGCGCCTTCACCGACCAGCTGTTCAACGGCATGCAGGAGAAGACCATCCTGCGGATCGAGGCCCCTCTCGGCAGCTACTATCTGCGCGAGGAGTCAGACAGGCCGATCATCCTGATGGGTGGCGGAACCGGATTTGCCCCGCTGAAGGGTATCATCGAACACGCCTTTCAGATCGGTGTGGACCGTCCCATGCATCTCTACTGGGGCGTCCGTTCCCGCGACGATCTCTATCTGCCGGATCTACCCGAACAGTGGGCCGCCGAAAACCCCAATTTCAGCTATACACCCGTACTCTCGGAACCGGACACGGATTGGCGGGGCCGATCGGGCTGGGTGCATGAAGCGGTCATCGAAAACTATCCCGACCTGAGTGCCCATGAAGTCTATATGAGCGGACCACCTCCGATGATCCAGGCCGGCAAGGAGGCCTTTCTCGCACACGGTCTGTCTGACGAAAAACTCTATTCGGATTCGTTTGAATATGGGGCAGCGGCGGTCGCCGCGAAAACCGGTTGAGTCCTGGTCCTGGTGACCAGCTCTGGGTGGTTACTCTGGCTGCTTGATATTGGCCATGGGCTCATCGTAGACCACCACTTTGTTGCGCCCGGTCCTTTTAGCCTGATAGAGGGCCAGATCTGCCTTGACCACCAGATCATGGTAGCTCCTGTCCCCGTCATCGATTGTGCTGACACCGATACTGACGCTCACAGGGACCACAGTTTGCTTACCCTGGTAGGCCTCATCTGCAACCCGTTTGCAGATATAAGAGGCAAGAAATCTTGCGCCTTTCGCATCGGTTTCCGGTAACAAAATGAGAAACTCCTCACCACCGTATCGAACCAGAATATCCTGCCCCCGAATGACATTGTTCACGAGTTCCACCACATGCCTCAGGACCTTGTCTCCGACCGTGTGAGTATGGGTATCATTGATCTGCTTGAAGTGGTCCAGATCGAGCATCAATGCAGACAGCTCTCTGCTGAAGCGCTGGGCACGAAGAAATTCCCGCTTGCCGGCCGTAGCCAGCTCCCGGCGGTTGGCCAGACCGGTCAGGGCATCGGTTGCCGCAAACTGCTCCAGCTTTCGGAAAGCCAGCTTTTTCTGCACCGCATTTCTGGCAAAAAAGATGCTGATCATGCCTGAAACAATGAACAGAAGAAGATAGGCAGCGGTCGCCACAACCAGTCGTTTCAGCGTCAACTCTTCGAGTTTGCTTTTTGAGATATGGGAGAGATAGATCCAGTAGCGATTCCCCAACTGATGCAACTCAGGCTTGTTGAGAAATTCGATATTTTCCAGGGTGCCCTGTCTGGCCAGATCCAGTGGAAAGGTCTTTTGAAAAACAAATAAACCCTCATCTGAATAGAACGAACCTTTATCTGTACTTTCCAGGGCAGCCCAGACATCCGGTTGCTGACGCTGGAATGTCTCGTTACGACCATACATAAAGCCCCATAGCTCAGCCTCAGGTTTGCCGAGCAACCAATAGCCGTCTCGATTGAGCATCACGCCATGACCCACCAAACTGGAAAAGATCTCTTCTATCCGTTGCAGGATCTCATTCGGATCATAATTGATGATCAGTACCCCGCGCTTCTCCCCGTAACCATCCACAACCGGGGTAGCGAAACGGATCGTCGGCTTGATAGGCTGCTCAATAACCCCTTTCTCAACATTCAGATCCAGTGGTGAGATGTAGATCGCACCTTGATCCAACTGGATCGCCTCCTTGAAGTAGTAACGATTCTGCTTATTCTGCAGTTCGAATCTGGGTACGATTTCAGGCTCATCCGCCCCGTTGTTGATTCTTACGATCTCCATACCCTGGTTATTCAGATAACGAATCTGCAGATACTTGGGCTTACGGCGCGCAAACAGGGAGAACTCTCTTGTCAGACTGACCCAGTTTTTCAGGCTTTCATCATGCAGATAGTTTCTCAGCACCTCCCCCTCGGCGAGTACGAACAGATCAGACAGCTTTTGCACAAAAATCAGGGAGGTGAGTTGACTGGCATTACTCAGGGCGGACTCTTCACGGATCATCGCCGTCTGCAACTCATACTTTTCTGTCTGGCTGGAAAAAACATAGAAGATGGCGGTCAAGATGATCGAAACCGGTACAAACAACCAGAGAAAGCTGACCATCAACTCGCGCTTGGATGAGAAGTGGTTCTGCTCATCAATCGATGCATCAACAGGCTGCCGGCTTGTATCAGCTGTGGTCTTTCCGCTCACGATGAGACGCGTTCCAGGTAATCACCTTGATTGCCAACCTGAATCAGGTTGAGCTGCCTGGTCAGCATAAGACGACTCTGAAGGATCCCCTGGGAACAGCACCAGCGCAGACTAGCCGGACAGACGGCAAACCACCAGCAGGATCGACTGAAAGAAAGTTGGTTCTCAAAGATGTTGAGCTCGTCATAGTTGACGCTGTCCTAAAGAATCGGTGTTTGAAACATGATGCAATCCCGCTTGCCAAACATCCGCATCCCAGCTCTAAGTGGTAGATCAAATTACCACTTATTGGGTATTGTTATACAAAACTCTACCTAAATCTAGGTATTTTTGTAATTATTCAACCTGTCCTTAGTAAGAAGATAGTTCAATATAATCAAAAAGTTAGATGGCCCGACAACTAAGATGGATCCGATTGTCCATGAGCTGAAGGCTTGATGTTAGCGATAGAGTCATCGTACACCACAACCCGATTACGCCCCGTTCGTTTTGCCTGATAGAGCGCCTGATCGGCCCTGATCAGAATCTCATGGTAACTCTTGTCTTCGGGTCTGATGGTACTGACTCCGATACTGATGGTGACCGGAATTCTCAAACGCTCATTCTCATAGGCATTGTCAGCAACCAGGGTGCAGATCCTCGAGCCGAGAAACTTGGCACCTTTCTCATGGGTTTCGGGTAACAGCATCAGAAACTCCTCGCCCCCGTAGCGGAACAGAATATCCTGTCCCCGGGTCACTTTTGACAGGATCTCCACCACATGCCGCAAGACCTCGTCTCCCATGGTGTGGTTATGGGTGTCATTGATCGCTTTGAAGTGGTCCAGATCGAGCATCATCACCGACAGCTCCCGCTCGAACCGTTCGGCGCGACGAAACTCCCGATCACCAACCTTCTCCAGCTCCCGCCGGTTGGAGAGCCCGGTCAGGGCATCGGTGGTGGCAAACTGTTTGAGTTGACGGTAGGCGAGTTTTTTCTGCACCGAGTTTCTGGCGAAAAAGAGACTGATCAAGGCGGTGACAATGAACAGCAACAGATAGGTAATCGCTGCCACTACCAGACGTTTCAGTGTCAGCTCCTCGATCTTATCCTTGGATACATGGGTGACATAGATCCAGTGGCGCTGGCCCGTCTGGCGATCACTGGGGCTATCGGTCTGGCTGAATTCGATATTTTCCAGGGTACCCTGTTTACTCATATCCATTGGATAGGTTCTCTGGAACACAAACAGACCTTTATCGGAAAAAAACGAGCCCTTATCACTGCTCTCCATAGCATGCCAGACATCCGGATGATCATCCTTGAAGGTCTCTTCACGACCATACATAAAACCCCACAACTCCTCTTGCGGCTTGCCCAGCAACCAGTAGCCGTCACTGTTGAGCATCACCGCCTGACCAAGCCTGGAGATAAAGATATCTTCGATCCGCTGCAACAGCTCTTGCGGATCGTAGTTGATAATCAGTACACCGCGCTTCTCCCCATAACCGTCCACCACCGGGGTGGCAAACCGGATGGTTGGCCTGATCGGCTGCTCGATGACACCCTTCTCCACATTCAGGTCCAGCGGGGATATGTAGATCGCCCCCTGATCGAGCTGAAAGGAGTCCTTGAAATAGTAGCGCGCCCCTTTATCCTGCAGCTGAGCGCGCGGCACGATCTCCTGTTCTCCGCCAATATTGTTGATCCGGATGAGCTCCATGCCCTTGTCATCCAGAAAACGTATCTGCATATACTTCGGCTTTCGACGGGCAAACAGGGAAAACTCCCTCGCCACTCGGATCCAGTTTTTCAGATTCCCTTCATGCAGATAGCTCCTTAATACCTCCCCCTCTGCCAGCACAAACAGATCGGAAAGCTTCTGCACAAAGATCAAAGAGGTGAGCTGACTGGCATTGCTCAGTGCCGCCTCTTCACGGATCAATGCGGTCTGCAGCTCATATTTTTGAGTCTGGTTGGAAAAAGCGTAGAAGATGCCGGCCAAAACGATCGACACCGGGATGAACAACCAGAGGAAACTGACCAGTAGCTCCCGCCGCTCAGAGAATTCGCCCTGAACCTCTGCATCAGCGTCAGCCTCCACCGAGTGAGACCTCAAATCGGGGCCGGAGGAATCATTCACGTTTACGATCTTTCCAGGTCTTCGTAGTGCTTTTTTCTTCATCCGTCGCCATACGGGAGACGTAGTCTGCCAACGCCTGCAGATCCCGCTCCTTAAAATCGCGGATCATTTTCATCATCTGCTTGTTGGAATTTCTGCGTTTGCCATTCTGGATCCACTTCAGTTGACGCAGCAGATAGTGATAGTGCTGCCCCTGAATCAGGGGATAGGCCTTCTCCGCATCACCCTCACCCCGCTTGCCATGACACTCGGTACAATTATCCCGGTAGAGACGCTGGCCATACTCCAGATCCTCACCGGACCCCTTGCCGGTTGCGCGGGTCATCTTGAGGGCCTCGATGTAGACCGCCACATCGGCGATGGCTTGAACACCACCGATCTCTTCAGGAATCGCGAACGGATACATTGAGGGATTGTCACGGTTGTTGGCGCGGATATCGGCCATCTGCTTGATCACCACACTGCGATGTTGCCCGGCAATCTGTGGATAGGCACCGTTGGGGGTTCCCCAGCCTTCCGGCATGTGGCAGACAGCACAGCTTTCATAGATCTCCTGACCACGACGATGATCGCCTTCGAGCTGCAGTGCCGCAGCATTTTCATCTTCATCATCTGAGGCATTCCAACCAGCGACGCTGGGGAAACTGATAACCGCAGCCAGGCAAGATAAGAGTAAGACCGGCAGCGAAATTGAGTGAGTCAATTTAGACAATGCCCTCGCGGAACTTTGTTCGTTAAAAGAGTGGCAACTCCTTTTGCGTAATTTCGGGTTTATTGCTTGCATGAGCAGCAAAATAACGATGTTCAGATCCTAATACTAACCCACAAAACCCTACAATTCATAGAACTATTGGTTTACAAAAGTTCACACATTCTCCACCAGAGAGGGGGGCTGGATTGGCTCTGAACTCTGACTCAACGCAGGTCGCGTACTGATTGGCGGCAGCGATCTTTGCGACTCCTGGTGCGCCAGGCCAAGCCCGGAACGAAAGCACTGCATCGCCTTGTCCGTCTCACCCAGGCGCTCCAGCAGCACTCCCAACTGCTGATAGGACTCGGCGGTTGGCGCAATGCCAATACTCGCCTCCAGGTAGCTGCGACCCTTACCCCACAGTTTATTCTGCAGGGAGAGCCTGGCCAGGGTAAGCAGCAGGATTGGATCTTCGGGATGCTGCTTTAACCAGCCCTCCGCCGTGGCGAGCTGTTGAGAGGGATCTGCCAGCTCGATCTGACCATACAGGGCAACCAGTTCACCAGACCACTCACGCTGGATTGAGTTGACGATCAACGGCTCCACCCTGGAACCGGCATCCAGCGCCATCATGTAGCGGGAGTAGTCGAGCAGCATCGATTGCTGCTGGCGCACCGCCTTGGGAATGATCTGCCAATAGCTCACCAGCGTACTCAACTGGGTCGACTCCTGTTTCAGGCGCTCACCATAGACGCGCCGCTCCAGGCTCTGAAACTCCGGCTCATTGATCACCCGGCGACGCTTCAGCTCAGGCAGCATCTCCTCCAGCTTTTGCCACTCTCCCAGATTTTCATAGAGCTTTTTCAGCAGCGTCATCACATAGCTGTGTTTGGGGGAGAGGGAGCGTACGTGCATCAGGGTTGCCAGTGCCTGCTCATATTGCTGATGAGCCAGTTGCAATTCGGCCTGGGTCAGACCGACCGCCACGTCGGCAGAGGGCATACTCTCATGGGCCAGGTGCAGGTAGTCATCCCGCCGCTCATGTTCGCCCTGCAGCTGTGCGGCTCTGGCTGCCGCAAGATAGTTCAGCAGAGGCGTCTCCGACTGGGTTGCGAAGCGAGTCAGATGCCGCTCAGCCACTTTCCAGCGACCCTCAGCCAACTCCACCAGCCCCCGGGTGAGGGCTTGCTGGGCTTTCAATACCCGTCGCCTCTGGCGCCAGCCGGCGATACGCAGTGGCATACTCCAGACATGAATGGCGCTTCGGATGATCATGTAGAGCACCACAAACAGGGCAACCGCTGCCAGCACGAACAGAGCCAGACTTCCCTCCACGGTCCATTGCCCATAACCGATCAGCACATAGCCGTTATCCTGCTTGACCCAGAGTGACAGCACGACCGCACCAAACAGAGCAATAAAGGCCGCAATCAGGATTCTCACTGTGCGCCTCCCTGGCTCAGTTGCTGGCGCTGTTTCTGCAGTACCCGCAGGGAAGCGGAGATATCCGGTAGTTGCGGGGCAATATCACGCGTCACCAAAGCCTCAAGTTGTCCTTTGAACCCGGAGACACCCGGATCTTCCAACAGGAAATACTCCTTCAACCACGCCTGCGCCCCGTTAAGACTGTCCTGGTAGAGGCTGGCATCCTGCCCCATCAAGGCCGCCTTTGCGTTTTCCAGCTTCAGACGCAGGTTCTGTATCAGAAAGTAGCGCTGCTCCGGTGGTAACATGGCGCTCACCGGACGATCATGGTGACGGATCACCATCATCGATTTGAAACCCTGCCAGAGATCATCGACGATCTGTTCCAGCGCCAGACCCTCGCTGGCCACCGGCTCATCCCCGGCAGCCGGCTTCTGATTCGCGATCAGGGCGATTCCCTCGTCATGCAGCGGCAGCCGCTCCACCTGATCCGCCAAAGCTGTCAGCTCGGCGCTGATGCCCGCCTGATCGACGATCGGCACCGCTTTCAGCTGGGTGATCTCACGCGCCAGTTGCTCGCGCACAACGGACCAGACCGGATCACCACTCGCACTGAGCCGCTCATCAGCCGACTTCAGGGCCTCCAGGGCGGTTGCAACATCACCCATCAAACTGACACGGTGATTCGCCACACGGATCAGATACTCCGCTTCGGCAACCCGCCATTGACCTTCCCGGCCACCCAGTTTGGTCTGTATCTCAGCCAGCGAGCGATAGAGTTGGGTATCCTGCTTTTTGGCAGCCTCTTTGGCCTGTTTGACACGTTCTGACTGCTCCACCAGTGCCTGCTGCTGTTCGGCGATCTGCTGCTGTTGCTTGGCGAACGCCTGTTGCGACTGCATGAGACGCTCTGCAAACTGACTCTGCTGCTGATTCGCCTCCGCCAGATCACGATTCATCTGCTCCAGGCTCGTCTTCATATCAACCCAGTAGCGGTAGCCGAACAGCAAACTGGCAATAACAGCCAACAACGCCAGACCCGCCAGAACTATTGGCAAGCGGGCGGTTTTGGATTGGCCGGATCCTGACTCCAACACCTCGACTTCAGCTTCGATCGCCTGATCAAAATCGTCGTCCATGTCAGATGATCTGTTGTCACCTTGTTGTTGTTCGCTCATGAGTTTCTGAATACCTTCTGTTACCTCAATCAACCATCACACCACAGCGGCCGGAGCTACTCGACCCAGTGGCAGATTGCCTCCATCAATGAACGGTCATCAGCACCGGACGCTCTGATGATGGTGGTGAAGCCCAATCGCTGCGCCTCCTGCTCCATCCGTTCACTGATCACGACCAGCGGTGTCTGCGAGAGTTTTGACCAACCCGCTTCACCGACGATCTCCACCAGGTTCTGTAATATCTCTCTGCTGGTGGTGGTCACCAGCTGAACATTCTCACCCCAACCAGCCAGCAGCGCCTCGGTATGGGGATCGGGTCTGACCCGCCGATAGACCTCAGCATAACGCACTTTGGCGCCTCTCGCCTGCAGCGTATCACCCAGCAGAGCCCGGCCTCCTTCGCCTCTGACGATGAGGATTTTCTGGCCACCCACCTGCTTCAGTTCCGCTAATGATAACAGTCCTTCGCTGTCGTAACCCCGATCAGGTATCAAATCCACACTTATCCCTGCCTGCTGCAGCTGTCGGGCAGTCGATGCACCGACCGCCCCAATACCCGCATCCATTGGGGCGTGCTCGGCCAGAAGCTTCAAACCAAAACGTACCGCATTGGGGCTGACAAAGATGATCCAGTCCCATCTCGATGCGAAAAGCTGTTGTGCCTGAGCGGGGTTGCGACAGGGCTGGATCTCGATCGCCGGCAGGCGTAGTGCACAGCCCCCGCATGCCTCGATCATTCCGGCAAGCGGCTCGGACTGATGGGCCGCCCGGGTAACCAGAATACCGCAGCCCCTCAGATCACAGTCAGCCATGATTTCAGCGATCAGTTGCTGTTTTCATAGAGGGCCTGAAGAATCGAATCCGCACCCCAATCCAGCAGACGTTCAGCCAACCCGACTCCCATCGCTTCAGCCTCTTCCACGCTGCCTTCCACTTCACCACGGATGATCTTGCTGCCATCGGGTTCACCAACCAGGCCTCGCAGCCAGAGATTTCCCGACTCAAGCATGGCATAGCCGGCGATCGGTACCTGACAGCCACCATTCAGCCGCTGATTCATCGCCCGCTCAGCCATCACACAGGCAGCGGTCTCCTGATGATGCAGAGGTGCGATCAGCTCATTGACCCGCTTGTCGTCGACCCGGCACTCGATGCCGACTGCCCCCTGGCCGATCGCAGGCAGACTCTGCTCAGCTCCGATCAAGGCGGTAATACGCGCTTCGAAGCCAAGACGGATCAGGCCGGCAGCAGCCAGAATGATTGCGTCATACTCCCCGTCATCGAGTTTACGCAGACGGGTATTCACATTGCCGCGCAGGGATTTGATCTTCAGGTCTGGGCGCTGTTCCGCCAGCTGGGACTGACGCCGCAGACTGGAGGTACCGACGCAAGCCCCCTGGGGCAACTGATCCAGATTCTGGTAGTTGTTCGATACAAATGCATCCCGCGGATCCTCACGGGACATGATCACAGCAAGATGCAGGCCTGGCGGCAACTCCACCGGCACATCCTTCATGGAATGTACCGCAATG
Source organism: Candidatus Thiodiazotropha sp. 'RUGA' (assembly GCA_016842065.1). GTDB lineage: Bacteria > Pseudomonadota > Gammaproteobacteria > Chromatiales > Chromatiaceae > Thiodiazotropha. The sequence continues at coordinate 205,337 of JAEPDS010000002.1, read as the reverse complement.
TCCGCCTCATCGGCCATCAAGCCCTGCTCCAGCTCTTTGATAAACAGCCCCTTACCACCGATCTTCGCCAAGGGTGTATCGAGAATCTTATCCCCTTGTGTGCTCATCCCCAGCAGTTCAACCTGCAGTCCCGGATGGGCCTTTTTGAGCTCCGCAGCGACATGTTCCGCCTGCCACATGGCCAGGGGTGATTTACGGGTGGCGATTCGGATAGTTTGGGACATCAACAGAAGACCTCGAATGTTGCTGCCTGGCCGCTAACCGCCAAACAGTCGGTATGTCATGAATAACAGGAAACTTGAACCAACCAGCGGTGGCCGTCTGGCGCACTACCGATCTCTATTCAGTGTTTCTCTAAGGATAATTAGGCGCCTATGCTAAAGCCTGCCGGGATTCGGCGCAATTCCATTAACCTGCCAGGCCAGCTGCGGATTGAGTGCTGACTTGAACCTTGCAACCCAGCGCTTGGCTCACCGGACGATGGTTCATGGCCTGCCTTTTCCGTAGTAATGGATCAAAGCCTCCAGCCCCGGCTCTCCATGATTGCGTAACAGACGCGCCAGCTGACGACTCATCTCCTCGTCTCCCTGGTTGATGCCGATCAGATAGTCGCGAATCGTCCAGCGAAGATAATCCATCCAACCTCCAATCAGCAACGGCGCCCCTTTATCGCTCGGTTGCAACCCCTCCCCATGACACTCCCGGCAGTAACGACGATGCAACTGTCGGCCTCGATCCACCAGCTGCCACTTGGCATCCTGCTTGTTCACCCGATAGGGTTGCCGGCTGAAATAGTCGGCCATGATTTCAACCTGAGGTTTGTCGTAAGCACCCATGATCCGATCCATGATCGTGCCGAAGCGACCGCCGTAACGATAGGCCGCCAGTACGTTGATTAGATAGTCCCGCGGCAGACCGGCAATCGAGGGAATGGCGGAAGACTGGCTCTGTCCACCAGGACCATGACAGGAGAAACAGGTTTGAACCAGCAGGGGAGGATAGCCGGCCTCATCAACGGGTTCGGAGATGGCTCCACCCTGCTGGGCAGAAACTGCAAGTGACCAGGCAACGGCCAGGCAGAAGAGAGAGAGGTTTTTCAATAGTCTCATGGGATCAACAGTTAAGCCGTCACGATTTTTTGTCGGCGCCCCGTATGATACGCCTTACTTCAGGCAGATGGCGTCGACTGATCTCCAATGTTTCATCACAACCCTGTAACACCGCCCGGCTGCTGCCATCCACGCCCTTCTCCAAACCGATCAGGCTGCGCCTGACCACCAGGGCGTTGCGATGGATACGCAACAGCCAGTCACTGTAGCGCTCCTGCAACGCCTTCAGGCTCTCTTCCAAGAGTAATTCACCTTCCAGATGGCGTGCGATGACATATTTCGAGTCAGCCCGTAGATAGATCACCTGATCCAACGGAATGGTTGTCAGCCCGCCCCGGTAGCTGGCCTTGAGCTTGGGCACGCCCTGACCTTCCGCAGCGGCATTGATCTGACTGCGGGTCACCCTCTGGCAACGCTGCAGCGCCTCCAACAAACGGGCTCTGCGCACCGGCTTGAGCAGATAGTCCTGGGCTGCAGTCTCAAAAGCCTGCAGTGCATGTTCCTCGAACGCGGTGGTGTAGACGACAGCTGGCGGAGACTCGGACAGGGCAAGCTGGCTGGCCGCCTCAAGCCCATCCATAACGGGCATATGGATATCCATTAAAACCACATCAGCCCCAAGCTGACTGAACAGGTCCAGGGCCGCCTCACCATTGGCCGCCTCCCCGACCACCTCATAGGGGGCACCCAGCTCTTCAATCAGAGACCTCAGTCGCTCTCTGGCCAGGGCTTCGTCATCCACGATCAATATTTTCAAACCAGAACCTCTTTAATGAAAAGCGAGTCAATCCCTGCGATCCACGCTTTGCTCCAGCGGGTTTGACTGAATCTTATTGGTAGCCGATCCACTACCCCCACCAGGGATGGGGGATCACCAGCCGTACCTGATACTCACCATCCACGATCGCTTCCGTCAAGCTCGCCTCCAGGTCGTAGACCCCCGCCAGCCGGGCACGAATGTTCTCCATCGCCAACTGATTGCCCTGCCGCTGACTGGTCTGATGAGACTCCGGCAGGGTGTTGCGGATACTCAGGTTGATCCGCTTGCGGCGATAGTGGCCTGAGAGGGTGATTCGTCCCCCATCCGGGGCCGGCTCGATGCCATGGTATACCGCATTTTCAAGTAACGGCTGAAGGATCATCGGGGGCATGGCGGCCTGTTCCGGCAGCTCCTCATCCAGCGACCAGACCACCTCCAGCCGCTCACCGAGTCGATAGTGTTCGATACCCAGATATTGTCGTGCCAGTTCCAGCTCCTTGCCCAGTGTGGAGGGGCGCGCCGCATCCCCGAGAGAGACCCGGAACAGATCCGCCAGATCCTCCACCACCTCTTCTGCCAGTTTGGGATCAGAACGGGTCAGGCTGGCAATGGTGTTCATGCTGTTGAACAGAAAATGGGGGCGTATCCTGGAGTGCAGGGCCTGTAATCTGGCACTGTTTTCAGCCTCTTCCTGACAGCGCCAGAGATGTTGCAGATAGAGATAGTGGAGTACCAAGATACCAACGATCGCACTGATCGCCAGCGCCCGGGGTAACAGCTCGCTGTAGGCCTCCTCAGTAGCAGGCTGAGCGCTATCGATTCCCAGGTTCAGCCATACGATCAACTGGTAGACCAGCAGGGTCATACCCATCAGAATCAGAAAGGAGGCCATACCAGCCCCCCAGTTACCAAAACGGTTGAGCTGTTTGCGAAACAGGCAGATCAAGCCTGCACTGCTTAAGCCGATCCACTGCACCATCAGCGAGATTCGGCTCAGAGGCATCATGAAATCCTCCAGCCGCTCCACCGCTGCCAGACTCAGGATGATCGCCAGCAGCTCACAGATCACGACCACTGCAAAGACCACCCGAATGGCACAGAAGTTGGGTAAAAAGAGCACCTTACTCTTTTCTGGCGACACTGATTTTTTATCTTCCTGCTGGGTATCCCTAGGCATGTCCACTACCGGTTTTAACTGATCCCAATCCCCGTTTACCAGGCGCCCTGACAACCGCACTGAGGGAACGGTCGGATGCTCAACCGTTTGGCGGTTCTGCCCCAGAGCAACAGTTTCAGGCTAAGCATCTGTTTTTCTTCACTATACATCAAACCACACCAATGTGACTCAGCAATGCGGCCAATCCCGCCCCCTGTTATAATCCGCGCTGTTTTCACCTCAGAACCAAATCAGGATTGTTCTTCATGAGCGACAATCACCTCACAGCCAAACCCTGGTCCGGCCGTTTCAACGAGCCCACCGATGCCTTTGTCGAGGCCTTTACCGCCTCGGTGGATTTCGATCGCAGGCTCTACCGCTACGATATCCAGGGTTCCATCGCCCACGCCCGCATGCTGGCGCAACAGGGAATACTCAGCGATCAGGAGCGGGATGACATCATCCAGGGCCTGGAACAGATTCAAAGCCGCATCGCTGCGGGTGAGTTCCAGTGGTCCGTCTCACTGGAAGATGTCCATATGAACATCGAATCGGCGCTCACCGAGGCTATCGGCGATGCCGGCAAAAAACTTCACACCGGTCGCTCACGCAATGACCAGGTGGCCACCGATATCCGCCTCTGGCTACGCGATGAGATCGATGCATTGAGCGCCGCGATAGGCAAACTGCAGAACGCGCTGCTGGATAAGGCAGAGCAGGAAGCAGAGACCATCCTGCCCGGTTTTACCCATCTGCAGACCGCCCAGCCGGTCACCTTCGGTCACCACCTGATGGCCTGGTTCGAGATGCTGGATCGGGACCGGCAGCGGCTGGCCGACTGCCAGCAGCGGGTCAATGTGATGCCGCTGGGCGCTGCCGCACTGGCCGGCACCACCTATCCCATCGACCGTCAGATGACCGCCCAGCTGCTGGGCTTCAGCGCTCCGGCCGAAAACTCCCTCGATGCGGTCTCGGACCGGGACTTTGCCATCGAGTTCTGCGCCGCTGCCAGCATTCTGATGATGCACCTCTCACGCTTTTCGGAAGAGCTGATCATCTGGTCCTCCGCCCAGTTCGGCTTTGTTGAACTCTCGGACAGCTTCTGTACCGGCTCTTCGATCATGCCGCAGAAGAAGAACCCGGACGTACCGGAACTGATCCGTGGCAAGACGGGACGCATCTATGGCCATCTGATCGGTCTGCTGACCCTGATGAAGAGCCAACCCCTGGCCTACAACAAGGACAATCAGGAGGACAAGGAGCCCCTGTTCGATACCGTTGACAACCTGAAGGGCTCACTCAAAGTTTTCGCTGAAATGATTCCCGCCATCAGCTGCCGCAAACAGGCGATGCGTCAGGCGGCAATGCAGGGGTTTGCCACCGCCACCGATCTGGCCGACTACCTGGTACGCAAAGGCATCCCGTTCCGTGACGCCCATGAAGTGGTTGGCAAGGCTGTCGCCTTCGGTGTCGCCGAAAGCCGGGATCTGTCTGAGATGAGTCTGGCGGAGCTGCAACAGTTCTCCGATCAGATCGATGAGGATGTGTTTGAGATCCTCACCCTGGAGGGATCCGTATCGGCCAGGGATCACATCGGCGGCACCGCCCCCGCCCAGGTCAGACAGGCGATCCAGCGCGCCCGTCAGCGATTGGCCGAATGATCAGTCGACTCCACCATGTCAGTCTGCTGGTTGCCGATACCGGGAGAGCGCTCGACTTCTACTCCGGCCTGCTGGGACTGAGCGTGGACGAACAGCGCCCGGATCTGGGCTTCCCCGGTGCCTGGCTGCAGGTGGGGGAGCAACAGATCCATCTGCTGGAGCTGCCAAACCCCGACCCGCTCGAGGGACGCCCACAGCATGGTGGCCGGGATCGTCATACCGCTTTTTTCGTCAGCGACTTCGAAGCACTGAAAGCGCGACTGGAAACCGCCGGGATCCCCTATACCCTCAGCCGCTCAGGTCGCCGGGCCCTGTTTTGTCGCGATCCGGATATGAACGGCATTGAACTGATTGCCGACGACTGAGCATCGATCGACCCGGATGACCGCCATGTCCCAAGACTCCCTGGACAACCTGAATAAAAGACTCAAACAGTTTGCACAAACGCGGGACTGGGAACAGTTCCACAGCCCGAAAAACCTGACCATGGCGCTGATTGCCGAGTGTGCCGAACTGGTTGAGCATTTCCAGTGGTTGACTGAAGAGCAGAGTATGAATCTGCCTGACGAAAAGCATCAGCAGGTCGCCATGGAGATGGCTGACATTCTGATCTATCTGGTGCGCTGTGCCGAACGACTGGATATCGACCTGGTTGAGGCAGCAGAGCGGAAAATCGCCATCAACGAAGCCCGCTACCCGGCCGACAAGGTGCGCGGTGACGCCCGCCGGGCCGATGAGTACGACTGAACCAGAGCGAAGCCGCTACGGCCGCGCAAAGGCTGTTGTTACTCTTTCCCCAAACTTTACAGGGTGGAGTGGAGAGGGGTATCACGCTATCTTTTAGCAAAACCCTTTAATCCACTCAGGAATAGCTTGGGAGAAGTTATGAAGAAGTATCAATGTATCGTCTGTGGCTTTATCTATGACGAAGCCGAAGGATTGCCGGAAGAGGGTATTGCCGCCGGAACCCGCTGGGGCGACATCCCGGATGATTGGGAGTGTCCGGAGTGCGGCGTGAGCAAAGCTGACTTCGAGATGGTGGAGATGGTAGCCTAGGCTGTTAATAGTCCCAAGGACCACCTCAACGGAGTATTCAAAAAACAATAAGATGGAAAAAATTCTGATTCTGGGTTCCGGCTTGGCCGGCTACAGTCTTGCCCGGGAGATCAGGGCGATCGATGAGTCAATCGAACTGAGGATGATCACCGCAGACGCCGGTGACTTCTACTCAAAGCCGATGCTTTCCAACGGCCTCGCACAGGGCAAGCAGAGCCACGACCTGATCAACGCCACGGCCGAGACCATGAGCGAACGGTTGAAGATGAGCATCGACAGTAACTGTCGTGTCACTACCATCGATAGCGAACACCAGCGGGTGGTTACCGACCAGGGCGAGCGGAGCTACACCTCACTGGTACTCGCTCTGGGGGCGCAACCGATCATTCCCGCCATGCGGGGCGATGCTGAGCAGCATCGAATCACCGTCAACAGCCTCTATGACTACCACCGGTTCCGACAACAGTTACCGGCACCACCTGCCCATGTGGCGATCATCGGGCCTGGCCTGATCGGTTGTGAGTTTGCCAACGATCTGTTGGGCCAGGGTTATCAGGTCAGTCTGATCGGACCGGATCCGCACCCGATCAGCACCCTGTTGCCAGCGATCACCGGCGAAGCTCTGCAGCAGGCCATGACCGAGGCCGGGGCCCATTGGCATCTACAGCAGACGGCCGCCATCATGGATCAATCGGAGCAAGGCTACCGCCTGACACTGACGGATGCCTCCACCATCGATTGTGACCTGGTGCTCTCCGCAGTGGGTCTGCTGCCGCAGATGCAACTGGCTGCCGAAGCAGGCCTGAAGACAGCCAGAGGCGTAGTGACCGACCGCTTGCTGAGAACCAGTAACGAGCGAATCTATGCACTCGGAGACTGTGCCGAAGTCGCCGGTTTCAACCTGCCCTATGTGATGCCGATCATGAACGCCGCCCGTGCGCTGGCCAAAACCCTCACCGGCCAGCCCAGCGAAGTGGTCTATCCGGCGATGCCGGTGGTGATCAAGACACCCTTGCATCCGATCGTTATTGCGCCACCCCAGCGTGGTGCGGCGGGTGATTGGCAAAACCACCAGGACCAGCAGGGCACAGAGTGCCTGTTCCACGATCCGCAGGGTCAGCTGAGTGGGTTTGTCCTGAGTGGTAAATACGTCGAGCGCAAACAGGCTCTGACCAAACAGCTACCCCCCCTTCTCCCGGCAACGGCTTAATCGCTGCTCTACCGCTTGCAGCCCCATCTCCCGCAATAGTTCGATATTTCGCTGCGGGATCAGCTCCGGTTGCGGGTAGTGCTTCAGCGCCTCGGCCAAAGACGCCTCTCTGATAAAGTGAAACATGGGGTAGGGAGAGCGATTGGTATAGTTGGCCGGATCGCTTTCGTCACTCTCTTCAAACCGGTAATCCGGGTGGAAGCTGGCGAGCTGGAACTTCCCTTCCAGGCCCGCCTCGGGGATCACCTCCTCCGCGACCTGCAACAGATCCAGATAATCATCAAACAGTTCCAGACCGGTCGGTACGATCAGCAGGCTGGCCTCGGCTTCCGGCAGCTCCAGCATGGTCTCAAATTCAGCCAGGATCGCCCGGTAGATGCCATCCATATCGGACGCAGGGCAGACCTGATAGCGTATACGCCCCTGCTTTACCGGTATCGCAGCAAACGGACATAGATTGAGTCCCACCACCGTTCCTTCCACCCAGCATCGGGTTGCTGTGACTACGGCTTCACTCTTCATCTCGATACTCCAGAACTTCCACAGACATTCCCACCCTCAGCTCTGCCGGGCGATCATAGATCAGATTCTGCCCGAAAAAGACCTGTTTTCCCCGTCGTCGATAGGCGGCCAGGGTAGCCAGCGGTTCAACTCCCCGAGCGCCTGAAGCGGGATCCACAGTGGTAATGCTGCAACGGGAGCAGGGCTTTACCAGCCTCAGCTCCATCGTTCCGATACGAATCCGCGCCCACCGATCTTCGGCATAAGGCTGTGCGCCCGAAACCACCAGATTGGGACGAAAGCGCGCCATGGAGAGGGGCGACTCGAGCCGGCCGTTGAGCTCTTCCAGCGAGGCTTCAGAGGTGAGCAACAGGGGAAAGCCATCGCTGAAGGCCGTTAGGTGCCTGGGCTCCGCATAGCGCTGATCCACCTGTCGTTTCACATCATCCATCATATAGACAAGACGGCATTCAACACCGAGAAAACGACTCAACCAGGCATCAGCCTGCTGCCCAACGACACTGCCTTCTAGGCGATCCTGCCAAACCTCAACCTCAATCCTGGCTGCGGCAAAGGTTGGCCTGCCAACCCGCAGGCTGGGCATCTCCGGGGCGGTCAGCAACAGCCCGTCGGACGCCACCTCAATCCCAACCAGGGCCATCCTGGGAAGCTCCCGCTGGGATAGAAACCCCCCATCACCATCCACCACCATCCAGCGCCGGTCGTGCTCCAGGCCAAAGCCGTCGACGCGGGACCGATCGAGCGTCACACCTCTCAGGGACTTCACCGGATAACAATGAAGCGCGGACAAACAGATCGGGGCAGCCATTAACCCTCCTATATTCAAGTGTTTTAATCATTTCACAAAATTTTAGCTACATTCCTGAGAGGTTCTGCCGATACGGAATCTGCTACTTAACAAATCCAGCGAAGGACAAGTGTGTCCAGCCGCTCAGGAGGAGAACTGTATGGATATCGTGCCCTATCTGAAACTGATGGTGCAAAAAAATGGTTCAGATCTGTTTTTCAGTACAGGCGCTCCGCCCAATCTGAAGGCAGAGGGTGAGACGCGTCCGGTAGGTACGGCTCCACTGCAGTCTGGTCAGGTGAGAAAACTCGCTTACGGCATCATGAGTGATGATCAGATCAAGGAGTTCGAAGCCACTTTTGAGTGCAACCTTGCCATATCGGTCAATGCGCTGGGTCGATTCCGCGTCAATGTCTATCGCCAACGGGGCGATGCAGCGATGGTCATTCGCTATATCAAGGGTGTTATTCCTCCGGTTGAAAAGCTCAATCTGCCGGTCATCCTGAAAGACCTCATAATGGAGCCCCGTGGGCTGATCCTGGTGGTCGGTGCTACCGGATCGGGTAAATCGACCACCCTGGCAGCGATGATCGAACATCGCAACCAGAATCGTACCGGCCATATTCTGACCATCGAGGACCCGATCGAGTATCTCTACACCCACAAAAAGTCGGTAGTCGACCAGCGGGAAGTCGGACTCGACACCCTCTCCTATGAGAATGCACTGAAGAATGCCATGCGTGAGGCGCCGGATGTGATTCAAATCGGTGAGGTCCGGGAAATGTTCACCATGCAGCACGCCATTGCCTACGCGGAAACAGGACATCTCTGTCTCTCCACCCTGCACGCCAACAATGCCAACCAGGCGCTGGACCGGATTATCAACTTCTTCCCGGACACCGCCCACCAGCAGCTCTACATGGATCTCTCACTGAATCTGAGGGCGGTCGTTTCGCAACGCCTGGTGAAAGGTAAGAACGGCCAGCGACTGCCTGCGGTTGAGATACTGCTGCTGACCACCTACATCTCCGAACTGATCCAGAAAGGCGACATCCACACTATCAAAGAAGTGATGGAACAGGGTAACGAGCGGGGAATGCAGACCTTCGACCAATCCCTCTACAAGCTCTACCAGGAGGGCAAGATCACGCTGGAAGAGGCTTTGGCACATGCAGACTCCCGTAACAATCTGTCACTGAAGATCAGACTCTCAGATACCGATGGGGTATCCGCGCCGGGCGGCTTAGGCGTCGCCGAGGACCAGTTCTGATCCAGCCTGCAGATCATGTGGACACGCTCATGCAGAACTCTCCTGGCGGAGGATGAGCGATTGCCACATGCTTGAAGTTTCCCGAAACAGGCAGAAAACAGTGCCGTGGCAATAGATCATAACCTACAATAGCATAAGGGATTTATTGGAGACCTACTGATCGGCCAATAAACAGAAATCCAAAGGGAAAGAGAAGAGGACTCTCGTGTTGGAACTCAAACCACTCATTCTGCGTCATGCGCGGGTAAACCGAAGACCCACGTTCAGCAGATCTCACGTCGAAAAGCACTCTCAGCATCAACCCGCCTTCCGCTCAGTGTTTGCAGCACTCTGCTGCTTTTTCACTGATCTGCATCTGGTGTGTCATGACGCTTTCCAGGAGCGGTCGGTTGAAATCCGTTAAATTCATCGCTGCCTTGATCTTTCTGATTGGCTTGCAGGCCAGTCTGCTGCTTTTTGACTATTGGCGGGAGGTCGATCATCAGCTTGAACGGGCCGAGGCTACCCGGCAGACAGCGGTCACAACGGTGCTTAAGAGCTACCGGCGAATTATCGAAGTTTTCTATAAAGAACGCTTCAATCAACCCCCTACAGCCTCCTTGCTGGCGAAGGCGGCAGACAGCGACGATCAGCAACAGATTGAATTACGCAGGCGTCTGTTTGAACGCTTCATCACAAGCTATAAGCATCTGCGGCACGAGGGCATACATGGTCTGCAGTTCATACTCCCGGACGGCCGAATCTTTCTGCGCTTCGATGAACCCGGACAATTTGGCGACGTGATTCTTGAGCATCGCCCAATGTTAAAAGGGGCATTGAGTGGATTCCCCCAGGGCGGCGTACTCGAATACGATCCAGCCAGTCCAAGCCACCGATTCGCCTTTCCGATCCTGCATCAGGATCAGGTAGTGGGGATCATCGATTTCGGGGTCGCCTTCGAGGCGATTCGCAAAACACTGGGTCAACTGAGCAGTATGCATGAGACCCATTTTCTGCTGATCTTAAAACGGGAGCTGTATGAAACGGCAACCCATCCACAGCTGAACCCACGCTATCGGACAACAAGAATCGATCCAGGCCTGCTGCTTGAAGTCACAAGGCAGAGTCACGATCAGCTCAGTTCGCTGAATAAAATTGAGGCTCGACTGGAGACGACGGAGTCACTCCATCTTGCACTGGATCAGAATCAGGCGTTCACCGAGGAGATCTGCATTAAAGCCGATGAGTGTTTCATCGTCAGCCTGCAGGCACTTTGGGACAGCCAGCAGATGGCCAGCGGCTATATCCTCAGCTACTCCGCTGTCACCGAACTGCGCAACCTCCGCAGCAAACACCTGACCCTGTTTTTAATTGGCATCATCCTCACCTCCCTCGCACTCTACGCCTTCAACCATTGGTTACAAACCACCAAACGACTGCAGACGATTTCCGACCATATGGCGGAGGGGATGTACGTCACCGATACCAAAGGCAACATCAACTACGTCAACCCCAAAGCCTGTACCATTCTGAACTATAAGAAGCACCAGCTGGTTGGGCAGAACGCCCATCAGCTGTTCCATTGCAACGAGCAGGGCAAATCGCTGGCCGATCAACCCTGCATCATTCTGCAGCACAATCTCAGCGGCGATCACTGCCACAGTGAAGAGTTACACTTCAAATGCCGTGACGGCAGAACCATCCGCACCAGCATCGTCTGCTCACCGATCTGGAGCAACGGCAGCCTTGCCGGCTCCGTGGTGCTGTTTCGTGACATTACCCGGGAACATGAGACCAAGCGCCGACAGTACCGCAGCGATATCGCCTTGAGCTCTCTGGCCGAAGGGGTAATGGTCACGGATGCGGATGCAAAAATCGAAGCGGTCAACAAAGCGTTCACTCTGATTACCGGATACCAGGAGGAGGAGGTTCTTGGTAAACGTCCCAACTTCCTCAAGTCAGGCCAGCATGATGATCTCTTCTATGAGGAGATGTGGGATCGACTCATACTGGATGGCCATTGGGAAGGGGAGATCTGGAATCGGCGTAAAAATGGGCAGATCTATCCGGAGTTGTTGCGCATCACCAGTGTTATGGGGGAAGCGGGAAATGTCAGCTCATATGTCGCCACCTTCAGCGATGTGACAGAGAAGCGCCGACATGAGATGGAGCTGCACAACCTGGCCTATACCGACCCTCTCACCCAGTTGCATAATCGTGCCGCCTTTCTGGAGATGTTCGATCACGCTTTGGCACACACCGAACGCCGCAACACCCGCTGCGCCCTGCTCTATCTCGATCTGGATCGCTTCAAAAAAATCAATGACACCCTGGGTCATGACATGGGGGACAAGGTTCTGCAGATAAGCGCTGAACGGCTCAACCAGGCGGTACGCAACAACGACGAAGTGGCCCGTCTTGGCGGGGATGAGTTCATCGTCTTACTGGAAGACATTCGCCAGGATGATGCTCCGGCCAGGGTTGCTCGCAAAATCATCAGTCTGCTGAGCCAGCCGATCAATCTGGAACCTCATACGCTGCACGTCACCACCAGCATCGGCATCGCCATCTATCCGGATGATGGCGATGACACCACCACACTGCTTAAAAATGCCGATGCCGCCATGTATATGGCCAAACGTGAGGGGCGAAACGGCTATCACTACTTCACCAAAGCGATGGCGAAAAAAGAGGAGAACCGTTTCAAACTCGAAATCGACCTCCACACGGCACTGATGAATGAGGAATTTCTGCTGCGCTATCAGCCCAAGGTCGACCTCTACTCAGGCGAGACGACCGGCTTCGAGGCCCTGCTCTACTGGCAACATCCGCAACGCGGGCTGCTCTCCGCAGGTGAGTTTCTCAGTGTTGCCCATGATGCGGGCGTGATGCGTGAGATCACCCACTGGGTGATCAATGAAGCCTGCGGTCAGCTGCAGTCCTGGCTGGATCAGGGACTGAATCCCGGCCGCATGGCCATCAATATCGATACCCATACCTTCAACAGCGGTGACGCCTACGACCAGATCTGTCGCACCGTTGAAATGAGCGGCGTCAGCCCACACAACATCGAACTGGAAATAGCCGAAAGCGGTTTGCTGGAGAAACCCTTCGATGACCCCTTCTGGGATCAACTGATGGGTCTCGGATTCACCCTCTCGATCGATGATTTCGGTACCGGTGTCTCCTCTCTCTACCGTCTTAAACGCCTGCCCGTGACAACCCTGAAGATCGACCAGTCATTCATCCAGAATATTGAGCATGACGAACAGGACCGCAGCATCATCTGTACGGTGATTGCAATGGGTAAAAGCCTGGGTCTGAAGATTCTGGCAGAGGGCGTGGAAAACCACAGGCAGCTTCACTTTCTTTGTGAAATCGGCTGTGACGAAGGCCAGGGACATCTATTCTCCAAACCCCAGCCACCCCTGGTGATCACTGAACTGCTCTCTTCTGACCACTATAAACAGCTGGTTGGGGTTTCCGCCAATCAGTAAAAGCAAGCCCTTACGGAAACCACTCCAATAGTGTGCAAGGCCACTCGTTTGAGTGGTTGATCAAGCCATTTCTTAAGCAAGGTCCTGATTCGTGTCAGAGCGACAATTTGGGGTATAGTAGGACGCAACCGGATAGCATCATCCCGCAGATATGAGGCAGCATACTGATGAATGAAACCTATATGGTATTGCCAAGCTCAAGACCAGAACAGATTCGCCTGGTCAAGGTCCCCCACGATCTGGATCGTAATGAAGCCTATCGATTTGCCACAGGCATCATCGCCCACGCGGAGGAGAGCAATGCCGACTATGGTTGGGAGGAGATCGCCGAAGCCTTGGAGGCACGAGGGTTTGAGACGGTTGAGGCCATCATCGGCCCGGCACTCGACTGATCCTGCACGATCCACCCAGTAGATAGCCCCCCGATGGGATTGCCGCCAGGCTGCACCCAACAAGGGAGCGCTTGCCAAACGCTGTCGTCAGAGCAAGCTTGAAGTGCCTATCTGATTGAGGAAGAAGTGAGACACTGGGTGGCTCAGTTCGGGCCTATGGATGCCGCTTCAATCAATCTCAGTCGATATCGTCATATTCATCCAGATCCATCTGAAGCAGTATCGCCTTACGCAGTAACTTCTGTTCATTTCGCAGGGTCTTCTTCAGGGTACTGATCTCCTTTTCCAGATCCTGAATACGATAGATGAGCTCTTCCGCATCAGCCATTGGCTGAGCAGCCTGCTGTGGTGCGACCGCCTGGTTGTTGCCAGCCGCACCGGGGTGCAGTGGTGATACCGACGCCAGCTGTGGTCCCTGCTGCTTCTCATCGACTGGCGGATCGAAACTGACCTCCTGCTCCAGCTCCTCGATCACGGAGAGCACAGCGTCTTTGTTCAACTCATGCATCTCTTCCAGGCAACCGAACAGCATCAGCCGGTCACACATCGCGTTGATACGCCGCGGCACACCACCGGTGAATTCAAAAATCATCTTGAACACCCCGTCAGAGAAGGTTGGGTCCTGCTGCCAGCCAACCAGCTGAAGACGATGCAGAATATACTTTTCAGTCTCTTCCACACTCAGTGGATCCAGATGATAGGAGGCGATGATCCGCTGCCGGACCTGTTCCATCCCCGGACTCTGCAGGGTTCGCTTAAACTCCTCCTGACCGAGCAGGAAGGTCTGTACCAAGGCCCTGTTGTTGACCTGGAAATTGGACAGCATACGCAGCTCTTCCACAGACCTGGCCGGCAGGTTCTGGGCCTCATCCACCACCAGCAGCATCTGCTTGCCTTCCGCGTGTCGGGCACGGGCGATGGCTTCGAGATTGTGCAGCAGGGTCGCTTTATTGAGACCTTCGTGAGCCAGTCCGAAGGAGGCACACACCATCCTGAGCATATCTTCCGGGTCAACCTGAGTGGTAACCAATTGAGCCGCCATGACATTCATACTGCTCAGCTCATCGAACAGATTACGAACCAGGGTCGTCTTGCCTGTTCCGATCCCACCGGTAATGACGATGAAACCCTCACCCTGCTCCAGGCCATAGCGCAAGTAGGCCATGGCACGGTTATGTCCCTTACTGTTGAAGAAGAACTTGTGATCAGGAGTCAGCTGGAAGGGTTTCCCCTCCAGTTTGTAAAAATCATCGTACATATCTATTTGGCCTTCATGTTGTTTCTTTGCTTTCCTGCTTGAGAGGCAACCAGCCACTGAAAAAGACGCCGTCACCAGAGGACAAGTTTCATTTTCCGGTGTCCATGGCAGAAGAGATCTCAAATATAGTAATTACATTATGCAACCAATCAGATCATATTCCTACTCTTGCAGCTCAATTCGAACCATGCCGGCAAGCGCCACATCAGGCAAAAACCGGACAAAAAAATTAGCTCAATGGATGGTTGACCGGACTCATTCAAGTCATCTATCTTGCGTAGTGACAGCTGTGGAGTTACGCCGCCAGTGCCGCCACTGCGCAAAATGGCACCAAAGGCTTCTCTCCAAAGCAAAAAAACGACCAAAAAACACAATGAGAACAAGCATCTAGGAGACACAATGCTCAACCCTGGAGATCAAGCGCCATCCTTTGAATTACCCGATTCGGACATGCACATCATCCGCTCCGATCAATTTATCGGCGAGCAGAATCTGGTAATCTACTTCTATCCCAAGGATGACACCACCGGTTGTACCATCGAGGCTGTTGAACTCTCCGATTTAACGGATGAGTTTACCGAACTTGACACTCAGGTCATCGGTATCAGCCGGGATAACTGTGTCAGTCATGCCGCCTTTCGCGACAAGCACGGCCTGACGGTCCAGCTTCTGGCAGACACCGAGGGTGAAGTGTGCAAGGCCTACGACGTATGGCGGGAGAAAGAGAAAAACGGTGAAAAGCGCATGGGAATCCTGCGCTCCACCTTCATTATCGATAAACAGGGCATCATCCAGAGTGCCCTTTATGATGTAAAACCCAAAGGCCATGCCGCACAAGTTATTGACCTGATTAGGGAAATCACCTAAACCATAAGATAAAGCACCTGTTGGGTCCAAGCAGCAAGGCGGTCAATAGCCAGTGAAACTCCGAACCAAGATCCTGATAGCCCTGTTTCTGTTCGGTTTTGCACCTTTGACCGCCATGGTGCTCACCAACCTGCCGTTTGTACTTGAACGGCTTGAGTTCTTTTACCACAAAGCCTATCTGCAGAACCTCAGAGCCGACTTTCGCGACCTGGATGAACATCTGGCCAGTCGAAACGAGATGTTACGCCTGCTGGCCAAACTGCCGGAGCCGGGCCTGATTCTCGGACAGCAGCAGGATGGGGAAAACGGCAAGATCGACGTAGCGCGGGTGCGCTACACCGAATGGATCAACCGGATTCTGCAGGACCACCAGGACATCTTTCAGATCCTTTTTCTCGACTTGCGGGGCAATCCCCGCTACTGGTTGGAACTCAACCATCGCACCCGTCAATGGGAGCCGACCATCAAGAAACCCGACATGCCTTCGGAGGCCTTCTTCAAGAGCAATATCAATCAGGAGTTTGGCCGGGTCGCGGCAAGTAAGATCAGCCTCAACCCCAATGTCGCCCATCTCGATCCCCGCCGCTTCATGACCCTGCGTATGATCAGCCCGATTCTCGGCCCTGACAGTAACGATCGGGTGACCACACTCGGTGCGGTGGTGATCAACATCGATGTGGGAGGTATGGCAAGGGCCTACCGCAACACCTTATGGGTGACCAATGACGGCCGCTATCTTGAGCAACGCCTCAGGGGACTCGGCAAAGCACAGGCGTTTGAAGATTTCAGCGGCCTGCAAAGCCAGTTTCAAGAGGGCAACCTGACTCTCTGGGAGGGCCGCGGTCGACAGGTCATCTGGGTACCGCTCTTCACCACTCAAGATTCAGGCCCCCTCTGGGTCGGCCGACCTGTCGATCCATCGCCAATGGATAAATTCCGTAATGTCCTGGTCGCCAGAGTGATGACCATCGTGTTGATTGCACTGGTCATACTGCTTCTGGTGGCACGCTGGATTGCATTGCGTGGAGAGCAGTTTGGCGAGCGACTCAGAGATGGCATGGAGCGGGTGCTCAGGCAGGACGATGCGGTACGCTTCGATTGGCGCGGCTCCAGCGAAATCAAACAGCTGGGTCAGCAACTCACGGAACTTGCAGAAACCCATGCCCAGCAGGCACGACAGCAGCGACAACATGCCCAACAACTGGAGGAGTCGAATCGCTACAAGTCACAGTTTCTTGCCAATGTAAGCCATGAACTGAGAACCCCCCTCAACTCCATCCTGCTGCTCTCCAAGATGCTCAACGAGACCAATCAGCAACTGAGCAACGAGCAGCAGAAACAGTTGCAGGTGATCCATGAGGCGGGCCAGGATCTACGCACCCTGATCGACAATATCCTCGATCTCTCCAGAATCGAGGCCGGACGCGCCAGCTTCAGCGTCCAGCAGATCTCCCTGCGCGCACTGCTGGATGATCTGATCGATCTGGTAAAACCCCAGTTTGACGCCCATGGGCTCTATCTCAAGCTTGAGTTCGACGATCAACTGCCCGAGACCTTCCTCTCCGATCAGGAGAAAGTACGTCAGATCCTGAAGAACTTTCTCTCCAACGCACTTAAATTCACCCAAACCGGTGGTGCTACTCTGAGCGCCCGACTCAGACAGGATTCGGAAAAGCAGCCCATCTGTCTGACCGTCGAAGACAGTGGCATCGGCATTGCCCATGACAAACAGGAGCTGATCTTTGAGGCATTCAAACAGGCCGACGGCTCCACCAACAGACAGTATGGAGGCAGTGGACTGGGCTTGAGCATCAGTCGGGAACTGGCAAGGCTTTTGGGTGGCGAGATCAGCCTGCAGAGCGAAGAGGGCCAAGGCTCAAGATTTACCCTCTGCCTGCCAACCGCATTCGATTACGAAGCGCACCCCAGCTCTCAAGTCGAACACTATGAAGCCAGTCAAGAGACCGATCTGGTGCGCCGATCGAAACCGACACCCAGCACCGAGCCGGTCGTTGAGACAACATCGGCCCAATTCGCGGGCCACCGAATCCTGGTGGTCGACGACGATCTGCAGAGTCTGCTGACGCTGACCCCGCAACTGGAAGCCTGGGGATTCGAGGTGGTGGCCGCGGGAGATGGCCAGGAAGCGATCGAAACACTCAATGAAGAACAGGATTTCAGCCTGATTCTGATGGACATCATGATGCCTGAACTGGACGGCTATGATACGATCAGGCATATCCGTGAGAAGATGGGACTGACTGAATTGGGTATCATCGTTCTCAGCGCCAAGAATGCGGCACAAGACCGCAGTGAAAGCCTGGATGCCGGTGCCAACGAGATACTTGCCAAACCCGTGGATACGGAACACCTCAAATTGGTATTCAGTACCTATCTGGGGTAGCGCTCAGCAGCCGTCTCGAACAGAACACCACAGGGCAAGCATGACCTGGCTAATGGCAAATACAAACACAGCGACTTGTTGTTCAGCATGAAAAGATACTCAGGTTTCAAACTGCTCATCGTGGACGACCACGAACATAACCTGTTTACGCTGCGCACCCTGGTGCAGCGTTACATGGATGTGGAGATACTGGAAGCCACTTCCGGCCAGCAGGCGCTCGATATTGCCATCAAGGATCCAGCGATCGATCTCATCATACTCGATGTACAGATGCCTGAGATGGACGGCTTTCAAACCGCATCGATGCTGAAGATCCGCCAGAAGACCAAGCATATTCCAATCATATTTCTCACCGCTGCGTTCAAAACGGAAGAGTTTCAGCAGAAAGGCTATGAAGTCGGCGGTGTCGACTATCTGCTAAAACCGATCGATGACAATCAGCTGCTGAACAAGATCAGCACCTACTTCCGGCTGATCGAAAAAGAGCGCCAGCTGAACAAGATTCTCGAGCAGAAAGTCGCGGAAAGAACCGCGCAACTCGCCTCCGCCAAACAGCACCTGGAGAACATCATTACCCATATGGGTGAGGCCCTGCTGGTACTCAATCCGCTGGGTGAGATCGAATCCGCCAACCCGGCCGCCTGCAGAATGCTCGATTACAATGAGGCTGATCTTTTACAACTCTCGATTGGTGACGTCTTCGAAGAGGAGGAAGAGGAGCAGGCCGGGGCTTTTTTCGGCACCTGGCTTGAAGCCCTGATCCGCACCGGCGCATTGAGCCGCATCGAGGCCAGATTTATTGCCAAGGATGGACGACGGGTGCCGATTCTGTTTTCCCGCACAGCGGTAAAAGACAGCAACGACGAAATCCAGCATATAATATGTATTGCCAAAGACATGACCGGTTATGTGCGTGAGATCGATATAACCAGTTCCGCCTCCCAAGGAGTGTACAAATGAACGAGCCGCTTGATCCTCGCCCTTCCGAACAGGAAGACACTTCGCTGACCGCAAATGCCCTAAAAGCGATGGCGCATCCGTTAAGGTGGAAGATACTCTGCTCACTCGGGGAGAACGAACTCTCCGTCGGAGAGATTGTGGAGCGTACTGGCACCTCACAAAGCAACATATCCCAGCACCTTGAGCAGCTGCGCAACAAAAACATCGTGGTTTCCCGTAAAGAGGCCAATCGCATCTACTACCGAATTCGCAATCACCAGCTGCTTGATCTGATCGGCATCATGCGTAATGTGCTCTGCCCGGCCAATCTTGACGATCGCTACCCCAGATAACAGACGTCCCGATATGGATGAACAACTCGTCGAGCTGGAAAGTCGCATTGCCTTTCAGGATCTGGCGATCCACTCTCTGAGCGAAACGGTCGCTGACCAACAGCAACAGATCGACGCCTTGAACTCCGCACTCAAGGCGCTGAGAGAGAAACTCAAAGCCCTGGAGCCCTCTCCGATCCAGTCAAATGAAACGGAGCCTCCGCCTCCGCACTATTGATCAAGATACCTACCCGGCTCTGACTGACACTCGAGCAGCTGGTGGTATCGATTTCAATAAAACTCTCCCCACTCTCGTTATTAATCCTGCGCGCTGAATTAGTGCGCAGAAGATATCTGACGCACCGAAATGAACCGATACTGAAGAAAAACAGCCCCTAACCCCCCCTATTTGATTGGCCTAAATTCTGCATCTACATCTGATCAGACTAAAACACGTAGTGAATTTGGGGAGGTAACATCATGTCAGCCGCACTCAATTATCATCAGCAGCCACAGAGCCGCCATGTACTGAACCACGATATTATGCACTGCACAGCGGATGGGGTGACCGGAAATCATCTCTTTTCAGGTCGGGCACTGGGCATCTCCGAACCCAGCGACATCATACAGCTGCACCCGGACCTGGAAAATCTATGGCGGGATATTACTGCTCACTACCGCAGGATCGGTCTGGATCACTGCCGCCAGGTAATCTGGAATCTGGAGCTCTCCCAGCTTGCAAGGCACACCGGCTACAAGCCCTCGGTCTTCTACTACGGTCCGCACGAATACCGAAATTGGGGCGATCATGCCTGGCTGGAAGCCGTTGAATACATCAACTCAAAAAACAACTTCATGCAGCTTGCTCAACAGCTGGGCATCGATGTGCCGGCAACCCACTGTTTCCAGAGTGTCATGGAAATCACAACAGAGTGGCTCGATCGTTTCGTCTATCCCTGCTATCTCAAGGCCGCAATCTCTGTCTCAGGGGTGGGAATCTATCGCTGCGAAACCCCCCAGCAACTTCAGCAATCCCTGACCCGTTTCGAAGCCGGGGTTCCGGTTCAGATCCAGGAAGAGGTGATTGCCGATAGTTTTCTCAACATGCAATATCAAGTGGTCGGCAAACAACTCAGGAGACTCGCGGTCAGTGAGCAGATCCTTGATGGCTTCGCCCACCAGGGAAATCGATTTCCAGCCAGCTTCGAGCCCTGGGAGAGCATTGAGCCAATGGCTGAATGGCTTAAACAAAAAGGCATCAAGGGGATCTTCGCTTTTGATGTGGCTGTATCGCAAACTCCAAATGGGCTGAGGTTTCCAGCCATTGAATGCAATCCCCGTTTCAACGGCGCCTCATACCCCACACTGATTGCAAATAAACTGGGTATCCGCCAATGGTGTTCTATCAATCTGCCTACCAGTTTCAATAAACTCTCGGAGATCGATCTGCAGGACATCGAATATGACGATCAGAGGGGGGAAGGTGTTATCCTTGTCAACTGGGGAACGATACTGGTAGGCAAACTGATGCTATTGATCGCCGGCCCGACCGCCTATCAGCAAGAGCTGATCGCCCGGTTGAAAGCCCGTCTCAACCCTTCAACTTAGACCAACACCAATCCCGGCCCAATGGCCTGGCACACAGCAGGATGATTCATGGGCCAGAAAGGTCACTACTCATTGATGATACATGGCGGCGCCGGGGCGCTGGATAATGTCAAAGACCAGAAGATAGCCGTTAGATACCTGGAGAGTATCCGGCATATCCTGGAGCATGGCCGGGAAGTGCTTGAGCTTGGCGGATCTGCCCTGCAAGCAGCTGAAACCTGCGCCTCACTGCTGGAGGATGATCCGGTTTTCAATGCGGGCTGTGGATCGGTACTCAATGAGTATGGCAAGGTTGAGATGGATGCCGCCATCATGGACGGCCGAGACCTCTCCGCAGGGGCCGTCGCAGCGGTACAGAACATAGCCAACCCTATTCAGCTAGCCCGATATGTCATGACTGAGAGCGAGCATGTGATGCTGATTTCCGAGGGCGCGATGCGATTCGCAGACCACTGCGGCATCGAAAGGGAACCTGACAACTACTTCTACACCCCTGACCGGGTGGAGCAGCTCAAACAGGCACGCCTGAAACACAAGATAATGCTCGATCATGACGACACCGAAGAGGATAGCGAGGATCAGAAGTATGGCACCATCGGCGCCATCGCCCGGGATGAGGCAGGAAATCTCGCTGCTGCAACCTCAACCGGCGGCATCGTCAACAAGCGCATGGGGCGGGTTGGCGACTCGCCGATCATTGGTGCAGGCGTCTATGCGGACAATGAGACCTGTGCTGTCTCAGCCACCGGATACGGTGAGGACTTTATGCGCACTCTGATCGGTAAAACCATCTCAGACTATATGCTGATGATGAACCTGGACGGCAGACAGGCGACGGCGGCAGGCATCGAGTACCTGAAACGCAAAGTCAAGGGCAGAGGCGGTGTGATTGTGATAGATAGAGAGGGCAATTGCAGCAGTGGACTGACAACGAAAAAGATGATCCATGGCTGGATCGAAAAGAGCGGTGAGGCCATAGCACGCTTTTAGTTGCTCTGTACTCCGCTAAGACAGCTACGGCTGACCCGCTTGGGAAGGGGGTTCGGGTCGTTGCCATAGCCAGATAGCGACCAAGCTCAGTAGCAGCATCAGACTGCCATCGATCTGCCAGCCGGGGGAGCTGACTATCTGCAAGATAGCGAAACCGACGCTCATGCCCAGCAGCGCCATCCATTTACCCGTGCGTGAGATCTGTCCATGTGTGATGAAGAGATAAACCGGCTGTCCAAAGCGTGGGTGCGACAGAATACGCTTTGTCAGATGCGGCGCACTTCTCGACCAGCACCAGACCGCACCAATCCAGAATGTGGTGGTAGGCAACAGAGGAAGCACGATACCGACAGCACCTAGTAAGAACAGGCCCCAGCCGGCTAACTGCATCCAGTCTCTCGACACCGGATGCATATCCTGGCTGTTGTTGTCAGCCTGTTTGGCTTCACTCATCGACTCACCCAAAACCATCATGGATTCCCAGGTGGGAATGATTGACCCTCACATTTTTTAATCGCTAAATGACTATAGAGTGTGATCAATCCCGCAAACTCGTCATGGTTAAGCGAATTAACCGGCAACTCTTGATCAAAATCAAATCCTAAACTTTCCCACCCCATTAAATCTATTCAGGTAATCCAGAGATTAATCACGGTTCGAGGTGGATCCATGGCAATAAGGGAAAGCTTGTACGCACTCTGTCTGACTGTAGCGATCACGGCTTGTGGCGGCGGTGGAGGGGGTGGTGGCGACAGCACCGATACGGACGACAATACCAACCAGAACAGCCAGGCCAGCATGCAGGCGTTGGGCAGAAAGCTCTTCTTTGACACCAACCTCTCAAGTGGCAGCAACCAGGCCTGCGCCAGTTGTCACGACCCGGATCGCGGCTTTGCCGACCCCAGGGTAAGCGTCAACGCACCGGTATCCGAAGGCTCCGTTGGAGGTACCTTTGGAGACCGCAATGCACCAACCGCAGCCTATGCCGCCTTTACACCCTCATTCACAACCGTTGCTGCATCTGCACAGACCCCGGAGACCGACTCCAAATATGAGGGGGGACAGTTTCTCGACGGCCGCGCTCTCGACCTGGTAACCCAGGCCAAAGGACCATTCCTGAATCCGCTGGAAATGAATAATGCCTCTGCTGAAGAGGTGGTCGGCAAGGTACAGAATTCCGACTATGCGCACGAGTTCACCGCACTCTTCGGCGAAGACGCCTTCAGCGATACAGACACCGCCTACCACAATATCGCCACAGCAATAGCCGCATTTGAGTCATCGGATGAGGTCAATCCCTTCAGTTCGAAATTTGATGCCTATCTGAACGGGGACTACACCTTCAATGCATCGGAACAGCGCGGCTTCGACCTGTTCCAGGATGCCACGAAATCCAAATGCGCCAACTGTCACCCACTGGGCACAACCCCCGAGCAGTCCCTGTTCACCAATTTCCGCTACTACAACATCGGCACGCCGAGCAATCCACAAAACCCTGCCAACATTGCAGACAGCAGTTTTGTCGATCAAGGCTTGGGTGGCAGCAGCGCCATCGAGAGCGGTGATGAGGTCGCGGAACGGGGAAAATTCAGAGTCCCGACACTGCGCAACGTCGAGCTGACTGCCCCCTATATGCACAATGGGGTCTATGAGACGCTGGAAGAGGTCGTCCTGCACTACGATATTCAAGTGGCCAATCTGTTCATCACCCCGGAAGTGAATGATCCGAATATCGCTGCGGAGATGAATGCAGGGAGCTTTGAAGGTTTGAATCTCAGCGACCAGGAGCGAGCGGATCTGGTCAATTTCATGCTCACCCTGACGGATGGCTATTTCTAACCTTGTTGCGAAAGGGTCGGCTCCGGGCGCTGCCAGAGCCAGATTGCAACCAGGGTCAGAAGCAGCAACACCGCCAATGAGAGCTGCCAGCCCGGACTGCCGATCAACTGAAAGATGAGATAACCGAGACTCATGCCCAGCACCGCCATCCATTTACCCGTGCGTGAGATCTGTCCATGCGTGATGAAGAGATAGACCGGCTGTCCAAACCTGGGATGCGACAGAATGCGCTTTGTCAGATGTGGCGCACTTCTCGACCAGCACCAGACCGCACCAATCCAGAATATAGTGGTAGGCAACAGAGGAAGCACAATGCCGACAGCGCCAAGTAAGAACAGGCCCCAGCCGGCTAACTGCATCCAGACCCTCGACACCGGATGCATAGCCTGGCTGTTGTTGTCAGCCTGTTTGGCTTCACTCATCGACTCATCCAAAACCAATCCTCAAAACCATCATGGATTCCCAGGTGGGAATGTAAGATTCACTCTATAGACCCGGCATGCAGCAGTTAGTTTGCAGCGATGCTCTACTCTATCTAGCATAGCCATTGGTTGCTCATTGATACAATCAACAACCCCTAACAGATCGATAGCTTCTATTAATCACCATCCACAACAGCCTCACCAACCTGACCATCAGTATTTATACAGGCGGTGGTTCAATAAAAGCGTATTTGGTGGGGCCATGCCCCACCAAACAGGGTTTGAGTAATCACAAATCGGATAAATAAAAAAACCGGCCTTAAAATCAAGGCCGGTTTAACTCAGCTCTACTGAAGCATTGCGCTCCCGGAAAGAGCCATAATCAATTTCGGTCGTTTTTATCCGCTCTATTCTGATCTATACATTGACTCTACGACTGTATGAGACAAAGCCGATCAGAGCCGCTGCAAACAACCAGCCAGCTGCCGGAAGCGGCACCGCACTCATGGTTAAATCGTAGTCGGATCCTATCTTCGGATCCAAGGCACTCAATGCAAAACCGGACAGGGTAAAAATATAATCCCCGGCACTCAAGATGAATGTCTCCGAAAATAGATTTCCAAGGTGGAACTGCTCATTGGTTGTCAGGTTGGTCAACAGCAGGTCATCCTGAAACATACCTTCATGGGTCCCTGAAATATTGACCTCCAATGACGGCACGTCGATCGTCAGACTGTATGAGTCGAGAAAATTACCCATAGGTTGAGGGGTGGCGTAGCTATCACCTTGTGCAGAAAAAACACCTGCATCATAGGAGGCTGCCTGAATCCCAACTGAAGTGCTCATCAGTATCGCCATCAGTGCGATTGTGCGTAGCATTAGCTTTTTCATAGTTTCATCCTTAAAAGCATTTGTGAGGTCCGATCGCTCCTACCGAATCGGTTCCTTCCGCTTAAAAGCTAACACCAAAACAGCGTTCATAACAAAACCTAATCCGTAAAAAATGAAACTATTTACAAAAAGTTCACATATCTAAGAGAACCTGCGCATATGAACAACGTAATTTTTTAGTTGGATGCAGCCTAATCATCCTAGAGCCTAATCATCCCAGATAGATTCAGATCCGAGCATCGATCAAATTGTCAGGCTATCACTGTCAGAATCAGACCGGGAAGAGACACATGACGCCCTTGATTGATCAATCACCGCGATACAACTCAACATCCATCTTGGGTGGCATCTGCAGATGAAACCCCTGTGTCGTCAGATTTTGCATCACGACACTCACCTCCTCCCGGGCCAGTTTACGAGAACTGTTCAAGGTCAACTCCATGACTTTTTCCGGTCTGCCGAATCTTTTCAAAAGCGCATCAGGCACATTCGAAAAATCCCCTTCAGTGGGAACATAGAGATACATCTCATCTTTTTTGCTACTGCGGTAGATCCAGCAACTCACCTCCATCAGCGAATCTCCAGTCACAGCCCATTGATCTCCGGCGCAGGAGCGACCGCTAATTTCCAGATATCCTGGTTATATTCTGTGATTGTTCTGTCAGTTGAGAAGCGTCCGCATCGAGCGCTATTGATAATACTCATACGAGTCCATTGGGCTTGATCGTGATAGGCTTTTGCCGCCTGCTCCTGGGCGTCGATGTAGCTGCGGAAATCAGCTGCTGTCATCCAGTGATCGTAGGGACTGCGAATCGACTCAACGATCTCATCAAAAATACCCGGCTCAAACTGGTTGAAGTAACCACTCTCCAGTAACTTCATCACCCGATTGAAGTCTGCATCATGTTCAATGATTTCGTTTGGTGCATAGTGACTGCGACGACTCTCAACCTCATCACTCGTCAGCCCGAACAGGAAGAAATTCTCCTCTCCAACCTCCTCCAGAATTTCAATATTCGCACCATCAAGGGTACCAATGGTAACAGCACCGTTCATCATGAACTTCATATTGCCGGTCCCTGAGGCCTCTTTGCCTGCGGTTGAGATCTGCTCCGACAAGTCAGTTCCCGGTGCAATGACCTCCATTGCCGTTACCCGGTAGTTGGGCAGGAAAGCCACCTTCAACAGACCACCGACCTTTTCATCCCGATTGATCACACGCGCCACGCTGTTGATCAACTTGATGATCAGCTTCGCCATCTGGTAACCGGGAGCCGCCTTACCGCCAATCAAGACACAACGGGGTGTCCAGTTCTCCGTATCCCCGGCGCGGATACGGCAATAGAGATGGATGACATGCAGGATGTTCAGCAACTGACGTTTGTATTCATGAATGCGCTTGACCTGCACATCGAACATTGCCTCAGGATCAAAATCGACATCACAATCGATCTTCACCAACTCAGCCAATCGTTGCTTGTTCTCAAGTTTGACCTGGCGCCACTTCTTCTGAAAGCTTGGACTATCAGCCAGGGATTCCAACTGCGTCAGCTTTTGAAGATCTGAAATCCAACCATTGCCAACCTGTTCATCGATCAGCTGACGCAATCCGCCATTCGAGGCAGCCAGCCAGCGCCGCGGTGTTACGCCATTGGTCTTGTTATTGAAACGCTCCGGCCAGAGTTCAAAAAAGTCGAGGAAAAGACCCTGCTTCAGCAGTTCGGTATGCAGAGCAGCCACACCATTGATGGAAAAACTTCCGACAATCGCGAGATAGGCCATTCTGACCATTGGCTCAGGGCCCTCTTCGATGATCGACATCCGCCGCAGGCGATCGGAATCACCAGGCCATTTCAGTGCCACCTCACTGAGAAAACGGGCATTGATCTCATAGATGATCTCCAGCAGCCGTGGCAGCAGACAGTCAAACAACTTCACCGACCAACGCTCAAGTGCTTCCGGCAGCAGCGTATGATTGGTATAGGCCATGGTTTTCGAAGTGATCTCCCAGGCCTTATCCCAGGAGAGACCCTGCTCGTCCATTAACTGTCTCATCAACTCAGCGACAGAAACACTGGGATGGGTATCGTTCAGCTGAAAGCAGTTTTTCTCTGCGAAATCACTGAAATCGGAATGGTGTTCATTCCACTCCCGGATCACATCCATGATACTGGCAGAAGCTAAAAAGTACTGTTGCCGCAGACGCAGCTCTTTACCATTTTCACTGGCATCGTTCGGATAGAGCACCATGGTGATATGCTCTGCATCGTTTTTCGCCTCCACCGATTCAGTGTAACTGCCCGCATTGAACTCATCCAGATTGAACTCATCGGTTGCCGCCGCCTTCCAAAGACGCAATGTGTTTACCGTACCGTTACGATATCCGGGCACCGGCAGATCGTAGGGCACCGCCAGCACATCCTGGGTATCCACCCAGCGGACTCGGCCGTTGATGTGTTCGGTGCGCCCGCAGAATTTGATCTGCTGAGTATACTCAGGTCGCTCCAGCTCCCAGGGATTGCCATCCCTCAGCCAATGGTCCGGATCCTCGATCTGCTGGCCATTGGCAATATGCTGACGAAACATGCCGTACTCATAGCGCAGTCCATATCCCCGAACCGGCAGCTGCAGGGTTGCACAGCTGTCGAGAAAGCAGGCAGCCAGACGTCCCAGACCCCCATTGCCCAAACCCGCATCCGGCTCACTCTCTCTGATGTGATCCAGATTGATGCCGAGTTCCATGAAGGCCTGATCGACTTCCTTGCTGATATCGAGATTGAGAATCGCATTACTCAGGGTACGCCCCATGAGAAACTCAAGCGAGAGGTAGAAGGTGCGCTTACAATCGGACTCTTCGTAGTGTGAGCGGGTCAGTTTCCATCTCTCAATCAGCCGGTCCCGAACGGTCAGAGCCAGCGCCTTATAGGGGTAGTGGCTCGAAGTGCAGTGATCATCTCTACCCAGGGTATGGGCAAAGTAACGACGGAAATCAAACGAGATGGCCTCAGAGTCCATCCCCAAAGGAGGCAGAGGCGCCAGGGGATTACAGATATGCTCTACTTTTTTTCTGGAGCCGGCTTGGTCTTTCGACATGGTCACTGTCCTGTTCTTACTCTCAGCTTGAGAATTTGTTACTGGTGCGGCTGAATTGACGAAAAATAGACGCCGCTCCCAGCCACACACCTGAAACGGGATCGGTATCTTTATTTAAAGTGAAACCTTAATGGATTCCGGGCAATTCTAAACAATCAATCCTAGGAGTTACACTGGTTAGACCGAAAAGCCACCTGCAGATGAGCCGCTTAAGGTTTGTCATTCAACACACCAAGCGGCAGTTTTGCTACTGATTTCATATAAAAATCAAAACGATAGCTGAATACCTCAGATAAACTGCACTTATTGCAAGGTTAAAGAGTCAAATCCACACCAGCCCTTCTCCAATTCCGGCAAGAATTCGTTGATTCCTCTGTGAGTAGGCATCACTTCTTGTTGAAAACCGCTTGGTATCAACAGACCGGCAAACAGCATATTGACGTATTGGTAGGCATCGCATCGATTCACACTACCCTGGATAAAAGGATTAAAGCTATCTATCTTTCTAAGTGCAGCCCCACTGACACAAACGGAGCTGCACCGAAGTGATCAAGGAATCCGTGCCCCATAAAGAGGTTCCAACAATATAAAACAATCAGGCATCAGCTAGCCCGACAGCCACCCTGGCAATCTCAAGGTATGTCCTGCTGCCGATTACGGAGGAGATAAGATGGAGAGTACAGCGTATACAGGCAGCACTCGCTGGGATGAACTGGTAGTTAACCGAATTGCAATCAACCAACCCCTGCAATGGTTATCCAAAGGCTGGAGAGACATGCGGGATGCGGGCATGTACAGCCTCGCCTATGGCGCCGCCATCGTAGCGATCAGCGCCCTGATAACCTACCTTCTGTACGCGACTGAGAGTCAGTTTCTGCTGCCTTTTCTGGTAGCCGGCTTTTTCCTGATCGCACCGTTCCTGGGCATTGGTCTCTATCAGATGAGCGCCCACCTGGAACGGGGAGAGTCACTGAAAACCTGCAACGCACTGGAAGCCTGGAAAAGCAACCATACCCATATCAGCATGATCACCGGGGGGTTCCTGATCATCATGCAGCTCTGGATCGCTTCCAACTATGTGCTCTTCTCCCTGCTCTATGAGGGTATCTCGCCACCACTGGACAACTTCTTTGCAAATGTCTTTCTCTCGGAGAAAGGCAGAAACTTCACCATCGCTAGCATCATGGTGGGCTTTTTCTTTGCCTGGTGGGCCTACATGATCAGTGTCATCACCGTACCCATTCTGATCGACCGCAAGATCGACGGCTTCACCGCCATTCGCCTCAGCGTCAAATCGGTACTGAAAAACATGCCGGCCATGATGCTGTGGGCCTTTCTGATCGTTTTGATCGTTGGACTCGGACTGATCACCTACTACATCGGCTTACTGATCGCCCTGCCGTTGATTGGACATGCCAGCTGGCACGCCTATCGATCCTTGGTACCGCCTTCCTAGGGGCTGTTTGATTGTTTGAGATTTAAAACCTCAAATGGACGCGAATCACCGCAAAAATACGCGAAATATCGATCGGGGCCGATGTTAATAATCATCCTGTGTGTATGCAGTTTTAACCACCAAGCACAATGGAAGGCTGAGTATCAAACCCTTTTAAGATATTAGCGAATGTTTGCGGTGATTCGCGTCCAATTGCGGCTAAGGCTTTAGACGTTATCAACAAACCACGAAATCAGACTCTCACGCCTTACTGAGGTGTATCGGACTTTGCAGGCTTAGGCCGGGATCTGGCAAACAAACATCATGGATCCCGGCTTTCGCCGGGATCAAAGCCAAAGAAAAGATCTGTGGCGGCTTAGGTAACCACGGTAAGGAACCGCTCGTTCAACTTCTGATCGTGGTAGAAGATCGCGCCCCCCAACTCATCGGCGGTCCAGGTGATCGGCTCATGATCCGGATACCAGTCGTAGGAGCCGTGAAACACTTCGTTACGATTGCCTGAGGGATCGAAGAAGTAGATGGTACGACCCCGGGTAATCCCATGACGGGTGGGACCGATGTCGATGGAGATTTTGTGTTTACCGATGATGTCGGCGGCACGCAATACCTCTTCCCAGGAACCGAGCAGAAATGAGGCATGGTGCAACTTGCCCTTCTCCTCATGACGGATGATCGCCAGGTCGTGGGCCTTCATGCCACAGGTCAGAAAGGAGGCCAGTTGCAGATCACCATCCACCACCTTTTCCGTCTCATCGAAACCCAACACCTCTTTGAACAGTTTGACACTGCCATCCAGGTCATCCCCATACAGCAGGCAGTGGTCGAAACGCTGCACCTGCATGCCTTTCAGGTTGTCGGGCCAGGGTTCCGGGTTGACCCGTCCCATATCGGTCCCTTTCACATCCTTGTCCGCATAGAGCTCGAACATGTGACCGGTGGGTGAATCGAAACGAACCCGTTCGCCGCAGTGATTCAGCTCACCGGCAGGAATGCGCTCCACGTTGCATCCGAAATCCTTCAGTTTCTGTTCCAGCTCATTCATGGTTTCCGTGCTGTCGACTTTGAAACCCATGAAATCCATGCCGGTGGAGTCTGCTTCACGCAGCACCACCGAGAACCAGTCCTGCTCATCCCAACCTTTAAGGTAGACCCGCCCCTGGTCATCCCGGTCGGTCTCGAGCAGACCGAGCCGCTCTTTGTAGTGAAGCAGGGATTCATCCAGATCGAGTACCCGCAGGGACACATGTCCCGGGCGTAAAACACCTCTAATAGCCATCAGTGAAGCCTCCTATAGTTGCCGCATCTCGGTGCGGCCGGTATATATAAAAATCAATCCAACCGGTCTGCATCTGCCGGCTTTTCGTTATGAACAGGAACCCCGATATCCGTTAAGCCCAGGGGTACGGAAACAGACCAGTGACTTGTGTCCGACACCGTTGTCCGCCAGGCTTTTACTCAGATCGGGAGTTGACGGTTTGCCATCGATCTTCCACTCCACCTGCTCCCAATTGACCGATTGGTAGTCCGGGTGCATGCCGTAATAGGTGGGTATCAGCTCTTCAATCAGCGCACCGAATGGCATCTCCGGGGGCAGCGGAAAAGCGGTTGCCGAACAGAAGCTCAGGTGCTCCTCCCAATGCAGGTAGACCACCTGGTTGCCGTGAAAATTTTCTTGTCTGTCGCGGAAATCGACCGCCTCTTCGTAACCGGGTTTAAGCGCTACAACAGCCATCTGAACCTCCTCTCTATTGATCTCATTGATGCCACCCGCCATCACGATCCGATGGCGGGTGGATTAAGGCCTTAACCGGCCACTTTCTTGCGCGCCGCCTGCCAGGCATCCCACTGCTGTTGATCCGGCGAACCGCTGTAGTCCAGATTGTCGGTACCGTTATCCATGCGATACCACTTCAACACATCACCCAGATCCGCTCCGCCGCAGTTGCCCTGGAAAATCTGGTGCACCGGCAACCAGGCCTGGGCAAACTTCTCAGGCTCGTTCTCGAAGATGTCCTTACAGCCGTCGGAACAGAAGTGGTAGCGTTCGCCTTTGTATTCGGTGCTGCGGAATCCGATCTTGGTGGGATCGCCAGGCTCGGTGTAACCCATCGGGATCTGACAGGTCTGGCAGAGCTGCGGCAGGGCGTTGTTGTAGAAACGTTCACCCTTGGCCTCCATCTCCCGCCACATCTCAAAACGTGGACGGTAGTATTTGTCGAAGGTGTTGGGATACTTCTCCGACAGCCAGGCCATCTCTTCATCGGTTGGCAGCCAGGTATGGAAACCGGCTGCCTGGGTGTATTGATAGAAGATCGCCCAGTTCTGATGGGAGATATGCTCCGCCTCTTCGGTGGCAATATCCGCATACTTGGGAACCCGCAGACCGTAACGGGAGAGATCTTCAAACAGGGCGCCTCCCGCTTCGGTAAAGTAGATCTCCCACGCCTCCTTCCAGGACATGATCCGTTTCGGCAGCATGTAGTCCATCATCATCGCCACCAGTCCCAGCATCTTGTGGCCACGCCAGAACCATTTGTCCACCCACTTCTGCACGATCGGCAGATTGTCCGGGTGCTGTTCGAGCATGAACTTGATCACCTCGATACCGAGGGTCATGTGACGTGCTTCATCGGACTGGGCCGAAAAGCCGAAGGTCACTGTGGCCAGATCGCCGTTGTAGGCGGCGCCGGACATGAACGGCACGAACAACAGGTTGGTCAAGACATACTCGAAGGCGAAAGAGATCGCGGTAAAGAACTCGAATGGACCGGCAGTACAGGCATCGTCGAAGAAGGACTTAGGCACCGACAGATACCAGACCCGATCGTGCATGTGGGGGAATTCGGCAAAGCCATCGAAGTACTTGTTGTAGTGACTGATGGTATGGATCTGGGTCTGCGCGTGACGCAGCTCATCCAGGGATTGCATCTGCGCCGCAACCCGGGGACCAGCGCCGCGGATATGCCGGCCCAGATGGGCAAAGTGGCGATGGGCCTGATACTCCAACGGGGTCACGCCGGTGAGGAACAGCTTGATCGCATTCACATAGCGGGCATCGGAGATACCGAGCTGGCCGTTGTTCTGGGCAAAGGAGTCGAGTACCGCATAGAGCTTGCGCTCCTTCTCTCCCTGGTATTTCCAGTAGGCATCCATGGTCAGGCGGAATGGGTCTTCCCATTTCGACCAGTCGGTGATCTTGATCCCCTCGAAGGTATCGTAGGGAAACACATCATCCATCTTCTGGTAGCTGGTCTCCCAGTCGAGACCTCGGGTCATCAGCGCATAGCGCTGTTTCAGGTTCATCTTTTTCTTGCGTGGGGGTGTCATAGAATGTCTCCTCCGGTGTTAACCCGAATGGCTCATCCGGGAACGCAATTGAATTATTCGGCTTAAGCGCCCCAGGAGAGGACCAGCTCATCATCGTCCTCATCCAGGCTGCCGCCCATGGATACGATGGTGAGATGGATCTCCTGAGGATCCCAGTCGCGACCGATACGCTCGGATACAGACTCCGCCTTGACCACCAGACGCTCCGGGCAATCGATCTTGACCGCACCGGGCATGTAGTTGGCGTTGGCGCTGGGGTTGTCTTCCAGAATCGACTCGATCACGGGACGAGCCTCATCATTGTTCTGCAGGGTTATGGATACGATGCCAGCCATCTCGGCCTCCTGTTAAAGGTTCAAACCGAGCTTGCCGGCCCGCTTATCAAGTTGTTCTTTCACATCGGCGAGAGCACTATCAGCACCATCACCCAACACCATGGCTGCCAGGGGTTGTAGGGCTTTATGGATCTCATCCCGCCACTCGCCATACCAGTTGGAGAGCAACGCCTGGTTCTCCTCCGACTCCTTGGCCGCCACCTTGATCACCGCGTCGACCCAGCGGTTGTGTTCCGTATTCCAGTCGACCATGAACTCACAGAGGATGGAGATCGCCGCCGCACCATGCTTCTGGCCTTCGCTATCGAAGTGGTTGTAGACCAGGGGATAGATCAAACCATCCATCACCAGGAACTGGGCCACCAGGACCTCGAACCAATCCTTCACCACCAGACTGTCTTCCACGCTTTTGCGCAGTCCCTGCCAGGCCTCACCATCCATCCACTGGGCTTTGGCATCATCCAGCAGATCGCCTGTGCCATTACCCAGAGAGATACCGATGCGGGAGAGGATCTGTGCGATACCCAGACGATCACCGGCAGTGAAGATCGCCGCTGAGGTGATGGCTGTGCCATATCCTGCATCGCTGATCGAACAGGCATTCATGTTGGCGCCCCACTCATAGTGACGCAGCGGAATCAGATAGTTGACGATCATCTGCCGCCATTCCGGCTCGATGTTTGCCAGCATCTCCCGCTTCTCTTCAAAGGCGAAGTTGCGATCGGTGGTCTGATGCATGTTCGCCCGGGCGATGGTGTAGGTACCGTAGTAGTACTGACGGGGATCCTTGAACTTGTACCAGTCGGACATCTTGATCTGGGTACGACCCTCATCGAAATGCCAGTGCTCCGGTCCCCACAGGGGACGATAGTGGAAATGGGTGGTGGCCTGCAGGTCGTAGACCCCCTCTTCATAACGGGAAGCCGGGGCGTCTGAACCAAGACGCCTTGCCACATGGGCGAAGGTGTGGCGCTTGGGCTCCACGTTCATGGTTTTGATATCGATACTCATGGTTGCTCTATTCCTCCTGGGATAGCGGATCTTCCACTAAAGGCTTGGCGACTCCCGGTAGAGACCGGGTCGTTTGGTCTGACCGTCCTCGGTTCCGATCTCATCGGAACTGCGAACCAGTCTGGCCTGGTGCTTGTCGCAGAAGATCTTGAATGCTTCGTGGGGGAGGATCAGCTCAACCGTCAGATCCTCATCGTCGATGGAGAACTCGAACTCGACAAACTTGCCGAGCCGTTCGCCGGTGACTCTGATGTAGGCCTGGCCAATTTTCGGGACATATTCCCGCATGACATCCTCCTGTTCTCTCAAATGGAGACCTCTAAAACGGTCTCTCTCAATTTCTGGTCAAAAGGAGATTGCAGAAGCTATGCCAAAACCAACAACTCATTGTTTTTTCTATATTTCTTCGATTTTCACTCGATTAGAGGCGGGAAAAAAATTGATGATTCAGTGAAACTCGTTTGATCATTTGGAAAATTTGATCAAATCATGCAGCCTTTATCAGTAAAAATGCTGCAACTGCACAATCTGAACGCCCAACCCATGTCAAATATGCTCAAGTCACTGCAAACCGCCCAGAAATTTATTATTTGATTAAATTTCCAGTTGGCACTATAAAAATAAGAGCGTATGGGGGAAGCCACCGAGTTTCCAACAAACACAAATAGAAGCCGTACGCTTTCAGGGATGATTTTTATATACCAACTGCTACTCCCCGGTGATCAGGACAGGCGGGGCGGAGGATAGATGTCATCTCAATTGAGTATCTCCGGTCTTCCCATGGAAGAGCGGAACCTGCACCTGACTTTCGACGCGGGACAGATCCTGCTCAACGACCACCGCATGGTTTTGATGCATACCCACGCCATGGGGGCTCTGCGCAAAGAGCTGATGGACACCCTTGGTCACGACCGGGCGCGGGGGGTGCTGACCCGCATGGGCTATGCCTCAGGGGCAAAGGATGCGGATCTGGCGCGCAAACTGCTGCCGGAATCCAATGACGAGGACCTGCTGTTGATGGGGCCGCGACTGCATACCCTGGAGGGGGTGGTGCATGTCAAACCGATCAAAATCGATATCGATATCCGTCAACGACACTTCTATGGTGAGTTCCTGTGGGAGAACTCCCACGAGGCCTCGGAGCATCTGAAGCTTTTCGGCATCCATCCGGAACCGGTCTGCTGGACCCAGATCGGCTATGCCTCAGGCTATACCAGCGAGATCATGGGACGCTTCATCGCCTACCGGGAGGTGGAGTGTCATGCCAAAGGGGACAAACACTGCCGCATCATCGGCAAGCCCATCGAAGAGTGGGAGGACGCGGACGAAGAGCGGCGTCACTACCGCCCCGACCCCATGGCGGAGCAGCTGCTGGCGCTGCAGGATGAGGTAAGCCACCTGAGGGACTCCCTGCAGGAGCAGACCGGCATCGGCGATATGGTGGGCAGCTCCCAGGCCTTCAAGGATGCCTGTGACATGCTGCGTAAAGTGGCGGAGAGCCATGTCACCGTACTGCTGCTCGGTGAGACCGGCGTGGGCAAGGAGATGTTCGCCCGGGCGCTGCACAGCATCAGTCCCCAGGAGAAAAATCCCTTCGTTGCCATCAACTGCACCACCATCCCGGAAGAGCTGATCGAATCGGAACTGTTTGGTGTGGAGAAAGGGGCCTATACCGGCGCCCTGCAATCCCGGCCCGGACGCTTCGAGCGCGCCCATGGGGGCACCCTGTTCCTGGATGAGGTCGGCGATCTGTCGATGAATGCCCAGGCGAAGCTGCTACGTGTTCTACAGGAGGGGGAGATCGAGCGGGTCGGTGACACCCGAACCCGCAAGGTGGATGTGCGGGTGATCGCCGCCACCAATGTGGATCTGCAGGAGGCGGTGGCCGCCGGACGCTTTCGCTCCGACCTCTACTACCGACTCAATATCTACCCGGTGATCATCCCGCCCCTGAGAGAGCGGAAGGATGATATCGAGCTGCTGGTGGAGCGCTTCCTGGAAAAGTACACCGCACGACACGGCAAGCGGGTCAGCGGTGTAACCGAACCGGCACTGCAATCCCTCTACGATTACAACTGGCCGGGTAACATCCGCGAACTGGAGAACATGATCGAGCGGGGTGTGATCATCGTATCCAATGGCGAAGCCATCGATCTCAAGGATCTGTTCCCCTGTCTCAACATGAGCAAGGATCCGCCAAATCTGATGCCCGGCAACCCTCAGGAGGCCCTGCCACTCGGCTCACTGGTCGCCCAGGTACTGGATCAATCCGGCAGCATGGAAGCGGTGGAGACACTGATGCTGGAGTCCGCAGTGGAGAAGGCCAACGGCAATCTCAGCCAGGCCGCCAGACTGCTCGGCATGACCCGACCTCAACTGGCCTATCGCTTGAAAAAGCGGGATGGGGATTAGGGCTATTTGGATTTTTAAGTCCGCAAATGAACGCGAATAAACGCTAATGGTTTTATTGTTACTGATCGATCGGAGTCATCATTCATGCCGCGAATGGACGCCAATCACCGCAAACGGTCGCAAAGAATCACAACACATACCGCGCCGCAAGTCGTACACAATCCCCTGCACCATTTCAATTTGCGCCTCTTATTTGCGTTCATTAGCGTTCATTTGCGGACTTGATAAAAAATGATATCCAAGCACTCACAAACCCAGAGCCGCCACCTCAATCATAACGAGACAGCCTGAATGTTCAGCCAGATACTCGAAGTCACCCTGCCTGTATTTGGCATTGCCCTGCTCGGCTACCTGTATGGACGGCTCAACGGCAGCGACATGGACTCGGCCAATCGCATCAACATGAATCTGTTCGTGCCGGCACTGCTGTTCTATGTCCTGTCGGAGAAGATCCCTGACTCCCCTGAATGGCGCTCTGTCGCGCTCGGTACGGTGATCATCGTAGTGGGTTCCGGGCTGCTCAGCTGGCCTCTGGCGCGGCTGCTCAATTTTCGCTCGCGGGTGATCCTTCCCCCCATGATGTTCAACAACTCGGGCAACCTGGGCCTACCCCTGGCTGCGCTGGCCTTTGGCGAGGAGATGCTGCCCTTTGCGGTGGTTGCCTTCGTGGTCTCCACCAGCCTCCACTTCAGCCTCGGGATCTGGCTGGTCAGCGGCCGCCTGCATCCGATGGTGCTGCTAAAGAATCCGGTGTTTCTTGCAACGGTCGCCGGTATCGCTGCCCATATTGGCGACTGGCACACTCCGGCAATCGTTCTACCAGGCCTGGAGATGATCTCCCAGGTCGCCATTCCATTGATGCTGGTAGCCCTGGGGGTTCGCCTGATCCAGGTGGATCTGAGCCACTGGCGGGCCGGGCTGGCCGGCGCCCTGCTCTGTCCCGCCAGCGGTGTGATCAGTGCCCTTGTGGCGATTGCCCTGCTGCAACCCTCCGAACAGATGAGCAAGATCCTGCTGCTGTTCTCCGTACTGCCTCCTGCGGTGATGAACTTTCTTCTGGCGGAACGCTATCAACGCTCCGCAGACGAAGTGGCCGCGATGGTGGCTTTTGGTAATCTTGCCAGTCTGGCGGTGATTCCCCTCGCTCTGGCCTTCATCCTGTGAACCGGCGCGCCCTGGCCGGCTGGCTGCTCTCAGCCGCCATCGTTAGCGCAGTCATCCATACCCTGATTCCGAGCTTTCCCAAAACCCTGATTGGAGTGCTCACCTGGGGCGCCGGGCTGCTGCTGATAACAGACATCTCACCCCAGACCCGGCGACAGATCCTGATCCTGATCGGCATCGGCGGGATCGGCATCGGCTGGGGTTTTGTTGAGGGGGTCTCAGCGGACTGGCGGTTGATATTGTCAGGCAACGCCCTGCTGCTGAGTATGCTGGCTGCGGTGAGCTTTCTCCGATTGATCACCAGACCGGACACCCAGGCCGGTGAACGCCTCCCCTCTGGAAAACGCGCTGTCTGGTCGACCCTGCTCGGGGTACATCTGTTCGGCGCCGTGATCAATCTCTCATCGGTCTTCATCATGGGTGACCGGATCAGCCGTAAGGGTCGCCTTAACCAGGCACAAACCGTGATTCTCACTCGTGGCTTTACCGCAGCGGCCTTCTGGTCACCCTTCTTTGCCGCCATGGCGGCGGCATTGACCTATGCCCCTGGAGCATCACTGCCGCAGATCTGGCTGATGGGCATTCCCCTGGCGGTCGCTGCCCTGCTGTTTACCGCCCTCGGCTGCCAGCGCAATCAACAGTTCACCGGCTATCCCATGCACCCGCAGGCACTGCTGCTACCCGGGGTACTGGCGATCTGCGTGCTGTTGCTGCACCAGTGGCACAGCGACTGGCATATCCTTGGGATCATCGCCTTGCTGGCGCCCGGACTATCGCTGAGCGTTCTGTTTCTGCGCCATCCACAACCCCGTTCAAGGGCACTTCAACACATCGCTACGGATCTTCCCGGCATGCAGAATGAACTGACTCTGTTTCTCGCGGCCGGTGTCATGGCAGCCGGGCTGAATGCGGTGTTTGCCGTGTTTGGCGGTTGGCTTCCATTTGATCAATTCAGCGGAACCGAAGCAGCACTGGTACTGCTGTTCATGGTCGCGACCGCCATTCTGGGGGTCCATCCGGTGATCAATATTGCGGCTCTGGGCACCCTGCTGGCGCCATTGAACCCGGAACCCTCCCTGTTGGCCATGACCTTCATCGCCTCCTGGGCGATCGGTACCGGCACCAGCCCCTTTTCCGGCATCAATCTGGCGATGCAGGGCCGCTATGCGCAACAGAGTGGCGACAGCCTGAAGTGGAACGGGCTGTATGGGGTAGTGATGGTACTGTTATCGATTCTGGTTCTGAATCTTTACGACATATACAGACTGCATTAGGCGTGGTTTTTACTCGACTGTGCTTGATGCATTAATACGGAGAGAGCGATGAGCAAGGCGATCCTGATCAGCGAACATGGTGCCAGCGACAAGCTGCACTATGAAGATATCCCGCTTCAAAAACCCGCCGACGGCGAAGTGCGTGTCGCGCACCAGGCAATCGGTTTGAACTTCATCGATGTCTATCACCGTACCGGCCTCTACCCACCTCCGTCACTGCCATTCATACCCGGCATGGAAGGGGCCGGCGTCATTGAAGAGGTTGGCTCAGAGGTTAATGGATTTGCAGTCGGCGACCGGGTTGCCTATGGCGCCGGTCCGCTGGGAGCCTATGCACAGGCGCGTAACATAGAGGCGCAACGGCTGGTGAAAATTCCCGACCGGATCAGCGCCAAGCAAGCGGCCGCGATGATGTTGAAAGGCATGACAGCTGAATATCTGATCTGCCGCACCTACCAGGTCAAAGCGGGTGAGACAATCCTGGTGCACGCGGCATCCGGTGGCGTTGGGCAGATTCTCTGCCAATGGGCATCCGCGATCGGCGCCAGCGTGATCGGCACCGTTGGAAGTGATGAAAAAGCGGCTCTGGCAGAAAAACTCGGTTGCAGATACACCATCAACTATCGCAATGAGAACATCGAAAAGCGGGTCATGGAGATTACCGAGGGTAGAGGCCTGCCGGTTGTCTACGACTCTGTCGGCCAGGATACCTTTGATGCCTCATTGAACTGCCTCGCAGCCAGAGGCCTGCTGGTCTCTTTCGGCCAATCCTCCGGTAAAGTACCCCCATTCGACATCACCAGACTGAGCCAGCAGGGCTCACTCTATATCACCCGCCCCACGCTGATGGATTATGTGAAAAGCAGCGATCAGCTTCAGCGCAGCGCTCAGTCACTCTTCGATATCTATAAAAGCGGCGAAGTGAAAATCAATATTGGCCAGTCTTACCCTTTAAGCGAGGCGCGCCAGGCACATGAAGATCTGGAAAACAGATTGACAACCGGCAGTACGGTACTGATTCCTGATTAGTTCCGGCTTAGCTGTGAATATAAATTTGTCATCTATGTAAGATCTGAAATCGTCTTTATTGCCCATAGATCGAATTCATCTGGCTGGCAATACGGCTCTGCTCTTTCAGTTCACTCAAAGGGTATTTCACGATCACACCATAACGTTGCTTTTGTCCGATACGAATCTCCGCATAGGGGACTTCGCTGCCGTCATCCGAATCGACCACAACATTATGCTGCCCCAGACAGTCTGTTCTCCTTTCCAGGCCACAGTAGTTATCCGAGTGATTGAGGACATCGATCAATAACTCGAAATAGTCATTGATGGTCTTCAGTCCACTGGAGGCTTTATCGTGCTTCAACTCAACCTCGGCCAGTTGTTTTCTCAACTGATCGGCTCTGCTGCGGGACTGATCTGCCTCTTCCGCGACAAAATCCAGAGCCCCCGCTTCTGCCTGCAGAGTCTTCAACTCCATCCTCAAATGGATCCGCTCACGATTGAGATCCGCCTTCTCCTCCGTGTGCCTGGCCAATTTGAGTACCGCTTCTGCAATCAGATTTCGAAAGGCTCTTTCGCGCAAATCGTAGCGTACACGCTCCTCAGAGTCTGCCGGCTTCACCAGCTGGTGACCGGTAAAATTGACCACCTGCTGCATCACCTCGCTCTGGATCATGTCCCCGACCTGCGCATGACCCAGAACACTTTTCTCCTGCCGGCTCATCACCATCAGGGCATAGCCATGGGTCAAAGAAAAACTCTCCGGTCTTTTCACAAACTCGCGGAAATCGGCTGAGTGACTGAACAGATGTTCGATTTGATCAGCAGAGCCGAAATAGGCATTCACACGGGGATCACTTGAGTAGGCCTGGCGACTCAAATCGATTGGACCAGGAAGCTCTGCAATCAATCCATCAGTATGGTTGAGGGCATTTTCAACCACCGGCGCAAGTTTTTTACGATAGCCCGGAATCAGTTTCAGACGGGCGTCGAAATGCTCCACAGCCATCTCGATGTGCTTGTCCAACTCATCACGGGAGTAGGCAGAAGCATGCGGCTCGCCTGAAGACAACAGGTTTTTGATAAATTTAAACATGCCCAATCAATCCCCCAATCACAACCCCACTCTGTTAAAAACTATAGCTGTGATTCTCAGAGATACCGATTCTATACGTGAAAAAACAATCCACACACTAGATTCGAGTGATGAACCTGGGGCCACTCCCTCTGTAACCCCGTTCCGGCACGAGCGAGAAGCGCAGGCAAAAACCGATCAGCGGGCCTGACTGTTTGAGCGCAGCGAGTTTCAGGCACGCCGGTTTTCGCCGAGCATCGCAGCGGACCCGAAGGGGCGTGACGGCCGGGCGCCGTTTCTTTTGGCGAGAAAAGAAAAGTGACTCGCCCAGGAGGGCGAAACAGGGACTTTCCGACTAGATGACAATAACGAATGGCAGAGTACATCAGGGTGTAGGGTGGAGCCATGCCCCACCAAATAGGGTTAGAGTAAGCACCATTCAATATCAAGCGCCATATCGCTTCCCACGAGATAAACCGTATTTAATCCGTACAGTAGTGGGCATACGCCAGGATGACGCATGATCGCTAAAGGTTAAGCTGGATGGAGGATTTTATTCTGCTTGAAACAACCACGCCAGATGTTCTGATTCACAATATCCATTAGCGTTTATTCGCGTTCATTTGCGGACAAAAAAATCTACTCGTCAACTCGAACCGGAAGGATAGAGCCAACGGGAAAACAACCGGGTCAGAAAAGGCAGCACAAAATAGGTCAGTGTCGGCACGACGATAATGGTCAGGGTAAAGGTCCTGACAACCAACGGCAGATCCTCGATGTAGGAACCGATCAACAGACTCAGCAGCGTCACCAGTGTGAACACCCCCAACCAGACCAGAAAAGCCATCTTATATTTGGGCGGATGTACATTGATGGCACAATCCGGCAGAGTGAACCAGGCCTCGAGTCCAGTGATGGTCTGAATCTCCCGCGGTTGGCTCACCTGCTCCGCAATCTCTCGCCACTCGGCCCGTTCGGGTGAGTTCTCCCAGCTTTCCAGATTACTCAGGTGGTCGAATTTGAATACGATACGGTAACTGCCATCCGGTTTGTTCGGTCTGAACACATTGGTGCCCATATGCCCCGGCCACTGCATGGCCGCATTGGTGATACCGATGATGTAGTCTTCGAACTCCGACTCTTTACCCTCGATGGGTTTACGGGTCACCATCACGGTAACCGGTGGATCACCCTCAAGGTTGTCACCCGTTGCAAGCGTATTGCTCTCTGTCATCTCAACCAACCCCTGTCCAATCTATCCAACACGATCTTCGGTGCCGTTTCGCTAAACACCGCTGACTCGGCGATTCCATCGAACCAAGCCATTAAACCGGGAAC
Source organism: Candidatus Thiodiazotropha sp. 'RUGA' (assembly GCA_016842065.1). Taxonomy (GTDB): domain Bacteria; phylum Pseudomonadota; class Gammaproteobacteria; order Chromatiales; family Chromatiaceae; genus Thiodiazotropha. The sequence continues at coordinate 162,895 of JAEPDS010000002.1, read as the reverse complement.
GCGCGGCGAAGGCATATCGTAGGCCATCGCCAGTCCGAAGCGCGTTGCCAGGATAAAATCGGTGATACCGCCAGCGGAGACAAAGTGGCTCCGCTGTGCCAATCGCTCTTCCAGATAGGGCATCGCCTGATGCCAGGCGCCCATCGCATTGGCAATCACCTCCTCATCCCACTCTGCAGGCGGTTTGTCGCGACGCTGAAATACCAGATCCCTTACCGGCCTGCCCACCGCACTGTCGGCGTAGAGGGCGATCCCCCGCGCCTCAGCCCGTTGCTCAGGCAAAGTTGGCCAGAGACCACCATATCGCTCATCGAGATACTCCAGCATCACGGATGAGTCGTGCAGGACCATCTCACCTGCCTTAAGCACCGGTACCGTACCGCTTGGCGTCAATCGGCTCCACTCGTCTTCATACTCATGATAGGCCAGACGCTGATAGTCAACTTTGCAGTGGTGCAACGCCATCCGCACCCGCCAGCAAAACGGGCACTCCTCTTTATCATAGAGCAGAGTTTGTGAACTCATAGGCGGGAGAGCCTGAGCTCCCGAAGGTGTTCGAGGACGAAATCGATCCGGTCCTGACCCCAGAAGATCTCTTCACCGATGATGAAGGTCGGCACACCCACGGCGCCTTTCTCATCCGCCTCATGCCAGTTACGCATCAGCTGGGCCTGATTATCGGCATCATTTGCCGCTTCAGCCAACTCCTCCCGATCGAGCCCAATGCTTTCACCGACCTGCAACAGGATATCGAGCTGTCCGATGTCGGCGCCTTCCGCCCACTCCTTGCGCATCACCTCATTGATGTAGGGTTTCAACAGGCCCTTTCGTTCTGCCAACAACGACCCCGCACCGGCCAGTGTCGGATCGGTGGTCTTGGGGGGCGGATTGACCGGTATCCCCAGTCGCCTGGCAAAGCGCGCCATGTCCTGCCTGGCGATTGGCAGTTTCTTCAGCGCCACTTCCGGCGGCGAGCGGCCATCCCAGCCACCCAGGGGACGCCACACCAGGCGGGTATGAAAATCCTCGAAAACAGGCCACAGGGTCTTGCTCGCCAGATAGCAGTAGGGGCTGCGGAAGTTGAAGTAAAAGTAGACATCGACTGGCTCAACCATCATCAAGCTCCTTAATTTGAGAGATTATTTTTATCAACTGTTCTTCATCCCAACCCCTGCCTATTCCTGCCAGGAACAAATTCACTATTGACCTGGACATCATTGTTACCCTTAACGTTGCAAAAAAATCCGCAGCAACAAGATAATTTATATTACTTATCTACCCTTAATGGTGCGGCAAGCCGCACCCTACACACTAGTTAGGATCGTAGGGTGCGGCTTGCCGCACCATGTTGATGTAAAATCCTTGACATCACGTTTTTCTGTTTTCTGGATCTTACTAACAATGACGTCCTCGAATCCTATGAAAAATCACCTTCTGCAGATTAAGAATCTTTGGTTTCAACTTACTGTCATATCATATTCTCTTCAAATTCAAGGACCCCAAAGCTTTGCGCCAACTATAAGATAGCTATTCCCAACAGCGATATTTGTTTCACTCAATCTTCGATAACCGCCACTCAAACTAATACTTCATAACTTTAGCCATATGGGAAAACGTTTAGAGTCATAAGAGCACACTCATTACCAGCGGTTTTCCTATAGAACCAAAAAATGTCTGGCGGCTGGCGCCGCCAGACAAAAGCACGGTATCAACGACCGGAAGCTCTCAAGTTCTGTACTGTGAATTTTCTGGCGGGGTTCAGAGAAGGATCGACCTGTCCCTTGAACTGCCCGGTGGTGCAGTGCATCGCCTGCACATCGATCATGGTGAATGAGTCATCGATCGCCACACCGGTACCCTTGTTCTTCGGCAGGTGGTGATCCGGATGAGCCTGACCGATCTGCCAGCTCTTCCACAGATCCCCTTTGCGGTCATAGGTCAATGTACGCGGGATGGTGAAAGTCTGCGCATCGATGTAGTGGACACGCTTGCTGATCGGATGGTTGGCATCCTTCGGCTTGTTCTCCAGCTCATAGACCTTGCGCAACTGCCAGGTGATCTGTGGAAAACAGTCACCCTTGTCGCCCATCTCGACAAACTGGTAACCATCCGACTCCTTGTGCTCTTCGGAGAGATTCGGCAACGCATTGTGGTTGTAGAATGGCACCAGTATGTTTTTGGCTCCTTTGAAGGTCCACTCCATGTCGTTGATGCGACCGTTATAGCCTTCAAAATCCTCGATCATGACATCGGAACCGAGGAACGCATCAGTGACCTGACCTGAAGCCAGACGACGCACCCGACGCTGGAAACCGAGATAGAGCCAGGCGCTGTCACGTTTCAGATCGTTCTCATAGCGATGGATAAGCAGCTGGGTATCCTTGACGTCAAACGGCTCCAATGCCTGCACATAGATGGCACGGTAGAGCTTTGACGGATTCGGAGTGATCTCCGGCAACGGCTCCTGATTCACCCGATGCATGTAGTTGAGAAAGTGGAAGTTGAACTTGATGGTTCTCTCCAGCTTGCCCGACTTCATATCCTTGTACTTCCAGTAGAAGGGATAGATCGCCGCATTGTCACCCCAGTTGTAACCATACTTATAGTTCCAGGCGAGCTTTTCACCGGCACGGGGATCGTCCATCGACGGCTCTTCGGGAAAAGGGCGACCGGCGATAAAACCTTCAATCTCACCAGACTTCTCACCCAGTTTCACCTTACCCAGACCGTCACGGGTCGCCTGGATATAGTTGGGATGCAGATCAAAGGAGGTGGTCTCACCTACCGTGATCTTGGTCCACCCCTGGCTGATGAACTCGAACATCGCCGGGTCGATGACCTGTTTGAATTGTCCGACATTGGACTGATCGATCACCACCCCGGCGTTCAGGCCGTCCTGGGTGGGGACACCGTTCTTATAAGGGAAGAAGCTGCTATCCACATCTTCATTGGTTGCCGCCTGAGCGGGCAGGTTGGCAGCCATCAAAAGTGCCGCCACCAGCGTTGTATTAAGCAAACGCATGTTCAAAACCTCCATTCAAATTCTTAGAAGCGATAACGCAGGGTGATCTGAAACTCATCCTCGGCCTGGGCCATACCGATGGGCCCGGAACGGAAACGACCAAGGGGCTCATAACCCGCCAGATTACGCAGGGCGGTATCACCCGGCTCGCCTGCACCGGTAAACGGGGGAAAGGGGTTACAGGCACGGCAGTCGTCAAACTCCTGCTCGCCGTCACCCACTTTCACATTCGCACCGACGGTCAGTCTCAGGTTGTCGCTGATCAACCAGTCGATCGAGGGCGCAATGACACTGGCATGGGCCTTGAAGTCGTGCGCCATGATGACCTGGGGACTGACCCGGTCGTTCTGATACCAGCCTTTAAGCAGCAGGGTACCCACGTGGTTGATTTCCCAGTTCGGATTACCCGCTTCGATACCGTTGACCGTCTCCCGCTCGTGGTCGACCAGATACTCGCCGAACAGTTGTGCGGAGATCAGGAAGGCACGCTTCTCGTTGAGAAAGGGGATGAAGGTTGGACGATCCCAACCGATGACGTAACGGAACACATCAGACTCGGAGTAGAGCTCCGGTCGCAGGGTGTTGGCAAACTCCTCGCCGTCGGTATAGGCCGCTTCGACACGGAACACCGACTTGATGTCATCCACGTAGAAGTCGAGCGAACCACCGATCAGGTTGACCCTGGGAAAGTACATATCGAAGGCGATCAGATAGTCGTAGCTCTGGGATTCGATCTCCGGGGTAAACGGATTGTCCGCATTATCCACCACGGCGCGCAGTGAAGGCAGCTGGGAACGGTAGGTCAACGCATTCAGCGAGAAGCCAACGCCCTGATAGTCACCCTCAAGTTTCAGGCCGAACTGGGAGTTGCTCAGCGACCAGTCAGGCAGATGCACATCGCGGATACCGATCACATGTTTCGGGAAGTCGGTGGAGAGTGCGCCACCGGCGAAGTTGGATACGGAGCAGCCGTTATCCCAGCAGTTCTTCATCGCGCGGAAGAAGCTGCCCGCATCGAGAATCGCATAGGGTGTGCCGCCCTGACCCAGACTGTTCGGACGGAACTTGTCGAAGTTCCAGACGAACTGCATGTTCAGGTCGTCGAAGGTCTCGGTGGCGCCCATCCGGTACTCACCGGTGGCCATCCACATCGGGATACGGATATCCTCCAGTTCGTCATAGATGTTGTGACGGGAGTAGTCCACCGGATTGATCACATCCAGAACCCGGAACAGATCGGTACGTCCCCAGACCACCTGCTGGCGTCCAAGGCGGAAATTCCAGGTAGCCGCGCTCTCGGTCGGCAGAGTGGCATCCAGATAGGCTTCGCGCAGAAAATCGAGCCGGTCGTTGAACTCCGGATATTTCAGATCACTCTCGTCGAAATCGAGATAGTCGTCGATACAGCCTCGGGAGTCCACATCACAGGGACGCACCGGCACACCCAGGCCGACACCCCCATCCGTGTCGTGCAGGGCGTGGCCCAGATTGACCATACCTTCGTTTGGATTCTCCGTGGTATCGAACCCGAATCCCAACACACCGGTCGAGATGTCGGACTGACCCCAGGCGGTACTGCCAGCACCACCCACCGATTGCATGTTGATGGCACCACCGGCGTTCTCGCCGAACTCATCATCATTAAGATCGTAGACACCGTCGTAGGTCGCGCGGAACGCACCGACGAAGCTGACGTTGGAAAATGCCCCCTGTTCCCCATAATCCTTGGAGCCTTCAATCAACACCGTATTGCGCATTTTGCTCAGCCCTACGTTACGGCGACTGTAGGTGGCGTTTTCAACAAATCCGTTGACCTGCGTGGTGCCGTCTTCGGAGGTGTAGGCCAGGGCCTGGCCTCCGCTCAGACAGGCCGCAATCGCAGCCGCCAGCAGTGTGGCTTGAATGACCGGATGCGTCCTTCCCGGTTGTTGTTTGTGACTGTCTAGGAACATCCTAGCCTCCTCCTCATTCTGAATTATGTAAGCAAGACTTGTTAATGCAGCAGGCGTGCCAAGTTGTAAGTAGTTGTTTTTATTAGTTATATTTGAAGCCCAAAAGAGCCGGTTACGGATATCATAAAAATATCGATATTTTAATTGATCAAATGATAATTTGTTATTATTTCGATAATTCTTAACAGACAAAAAAAAGGCCGGAAATCATTTCCGGCCGAGGGAGGGATCAAAAAGCTTTCAGTGATCTATGCCGCCTGAGACGAATGGAGCTTACTAAAGGCTACTCGCCCCAATGTTGCTTTAGGAGTCAGGCCTCACCTAAGAGATTGGCGTTCATTAGCGGTTTATTCTGTTAAGTATGCGCCAGGCCACTCTGAGGCTTGTCAGCATAGAGCACGCCGTCTTCGTCGTAACGGGCACTGCCGATGAAGCCGGGGCGGAAGATCATCACCCAGGAGGGCACCAGAAACATCGCCGCCAGAGCATTCAGAATCAGCATCACCACCAGCAGCAGAGCCGCATCCGCCTGGAAGCGCAGATCGGAGATGAAGACCCACATGATCACCCCGCCGATCAGACAGGCGGCGGTGAAACCGATCGCCTTACCGGTGGTGGCGATGGCTCTCAGTACGGCAGTCTGCAGATCCCCGGAGGCCTTGGCGGTCTCCTCACGGATCCGGTCCATGATGTAGATCGAGTAGTCGATGCCGACACCGATCCCCACCGCAATGATCGGCACGGTATTGACGTTGATGCCGATCGCCGCCAGCCCCATATAGGCGTATGTGGAGACGGTACAGAACATCATCGCCAGGAACATGATCAGACCCGCGTGCAGGGACATGTAGAACCAGGTGACAAAGACGAAGATCAGGGCCAGTACCAGTGGAATGATCAGCATGTTGCTCTCATAAGCCGACTCGTTCATCGCTGCGGTAACGCCCACCAATCCACCGGCCAGTTCGATGTGCAGACCATCCACCTGGTTGGCGGGTTCATTGATCCACTCCTTGGCGCGATGGATCGCACGACGGATGGTCTTCGCCTGGTGATCCTTGTAGAAGAAGACGATGTTGGCCACCTGATCGTCGGTATCGACAAACTCCTTCAGGGCACCCGGCACCGGGCTGGAGGCCATGTAGGCGAACATCAGTCCACCCACATAGGCTTCGGTATCGGGAATGATCGCCCAGCGGGGATCGTCCGAGTGGAAGATCCGGTTCACCTGCTTCACCAGATCGGGTACCGCCTTGGCGCCGCCCAGCTCAGGATCGAGCAGCATATGGTTCTGAAACGCCTCGATCGCCTGCAGCACTGCCGGCCGCTTCATACCACCCTTCTCATCGGTGCGGGCGACGATATAGAGCTCCTCCGAACCGGGGAAGCGTTCGTTGATCACCTTCGATGAAACGTTGTAGTCGTGATCCAGATAGAGGATCGGCGAACCGGGCTCCGACTCACCGATCTGTACCCGGCTGCTCAACTGGGCACCGACCAGCAGGATCACACCGGCCAGACTCAGAATGATCAGGCCACCATGTCGGTTGGCGACCACCGAGGCTACCCGACCAAACAGGGCATCTTCCGCAGCCAGTCTTTTTGCTGCGGGTTTGGGCTTTGGCAGCAAAGAGAGCATCAGGGGCACCGCGATCAACACGGTGAACACCACACAGACCGCCCAGAGTGAAGCATAGATACCCAGCTTTACATTGATCGGCACCGAGCCCAGCGCGATCAGCAGCAGGCCGATGGCATCCGAGACGATACCCAGGCTGCCGGGCCGGAACAGGGAGTCGAAGGTTCGATGGGCCGCCTCCCTCGGGTCGTCCACCTCTTCCAGTTCCCCGTAGAAGCGCTGCACCAACTGGATCGCATGGGACATCGCCCGGGCTGAAATCAGGAAGGGGATAACCAGGGTCAATGGATCCAGGTTGTAGTCCAGCAGGGAGAGGATACCCAGTCCCCAGATCGCCGAGATGGTGATGCCGAACAGGGGCAGCAGAATACCGTAGGCACGACGGAAATAGATGATCAGCAGGAACAGCATGATCCCCACGGTGGTGGTGAAGATCAGAAACAGCTGATCCAGATAGCTGTAGACCCAGCCCCACAACATGGGTTGACCGGTGGCGTAGATCGACACACCCTGCGCATTCTCCGACTCCCGGATCTGCTGCAGCTGATTGAAGATCTCACCATAGTTGAGCTGTCCCTCGTTGAACTGGGCCTTGATCAGCGCCGCCTTGAGATCGGGTGAGACCAGCAGACCGAACACCCGTGGGTTGCTCATCACATCGTCCCGCAGCTTGTTCAGCTCCGTATCGCTCCAGCTCTCCTTGAGGGGATCGTAGTAGGGCTGGGAGTTCACATCACCGGTGTCGGTCAGCCAGACCTTGCGCGAGGTGCGGTGGGTCAGACTGGCCAGCAGGTTATGGTTGACGCCGCTGACGTTATCCACCGCCTGGGTGATGCGATGTATCCGCGCCAGGGTCTGCTGAGTGAAGATATCACCCTCATCCACCACCACCGCCATCACCACATTGTTGGCGCCGCCGAAGGTGTCGCGGATCGAGTTGTGCAGCTTGATGTACTCATGCTCCTGGGGCAGCAGATCGGCGAAGTCGGAGTACATCTGCACCTTCGGCACCTGGAAGGCGAAGAAGATGGTCAGCGCCGCGATCACCGCGAGAAAGATCTTGGGAAATCTGAAGACCAGATTGTCGACATTTTTCAACCAGTGGGAGAAGGCATGAATGGTCATTGGACAGCTCCTTCGGCTGGGGTCTCAATCGGGCTGATGGTGCCCCGCCCGCCCATCACCAGCAGGCGATCATCCTGGGGGATGGCGGTGATCAGATAGGAGAAAAGACGCGGTGCCTCCGGCACCCGCTGCCAACGATCTCCCTGCAGTTGCAACAGGGTGCCGTTGTCACCGGTGGCGTAGAGCCGCTCACCCTGGGGAATCAGATTGTAGATCGGCGCCTTACTGACCGACTCCTGGCGCTGCCAGGTCTCGCCCCGGTCCTTGGTATGCAGGATGGTACCGCTGAGGCCTGCCACCCAACCCTCATCCAGAGAGCGGAACCAGGCCGCCATCGGATAGAACTCGTTGGGGATGTCGTTGCCCCGCTCCCAGCTCTCGCCGCCGTCATGGGTGAAGTAGAGGGAGCCGAACTCGCCAGTAACCACCCCATTGTCCCGGTCGAGCCACTGGATCGCCGTGAACTGCATATCCTCCTGCTGGGAGACCTCCTGCCAGTTGCTCTGGTTCTCATCGCTGTGGATCAGAGTACTGAAACTGGCGGTGATCCAGAAGCGGCCACGCGGGTCGCAAGTGACCGCCATCGGACTCTCCATGGTCTCCAGCTGGGTCGCCTGCCACTCACTGCCTTTGGCGTCGGAGATCCAGACCTTGCGCACCGTGTCGATGGCGGCAAAACTGCCATCCTCACAACTCGCCACCGCCACCAGAGAGGACTTGGTGGGTAACTGGGTACGCTGCCAGGTCTCCCCTTTATCGAGACTGGTCAGGACCGTACCGTAATCCCCCACCGCGATGATCCGGCGGTGATTGGAGGCCGCTGCTTTCAACTGATCGAAACGGTAGATCGGCTTCTTGATCTCCCGCTCAACCAGGGTCAGATCGAGAGGTGCTTCACATCCACTGATCAAAAGGGCCAGGAGCAACCAGGGCGTATAGCGCCAGAGGTTGCGTTGTTCAGGTCGATGATGGTTACTCATCTGCTCATCCTCTCATCTCCATCCCGGTGGGACGGTTGGCATGTTCTTATGGACAGGGCAGCCAGGGCCCTGCCCAAGGATCAGGAGATTCGGTTTCAACGGTCTGTTGCCGTCTTATACGAACCGCATCCCCACACTGCCCAATCCCTGGTATCTCACATTCAGACAGTCGCCCTTCTCCATGGCGACAGCGGCGGTGATACCGCCGGTCAGGATCAGGGTTCCGGCTGGAATCTCCTCACCCCGTTCACCCAGCATGTTGGCCAGCAGCGCCACACTGGCGGCGGGATGACCCAGTACCGCAGCACCGGCGCCCAGCTCAACCACCTGGCCGTTCTTCTCCATCACCACACCCAGGGTGCGCATATCCACATCCGCCGGATCGGCCATCTGCCCACCCAGCACGAAGCGGGATGAGGAGGCGTTATCGGCGATCACACTGATCAGGTCGAAACGGAAGTTCTCATAGCGGGAGTCGATCACCTCCACCGCCGGGATGACGAAATCGGTGGCCGCCAGCACATTGCCGATATGGCAGCCAGGACCTTTCAGAGGGGCTTTGGTGACGAACGCCAGCTCCGCCTCCACCTTGGGGTGGATCAGCTGGTCGGTCTCGATCTCGCCGCCGTCGGGACGATCGAAGTAGTCGGCGAGAAAGCCGTAGACCGGGGTCTCGACCCCCATCTGTTTCATCTTCGCCCGGGAGGTGAGGCCCACCTTCAGACCGATGATCTTGTTGCCTCTCGCCTGCTTACGCCGACGGATCTCGAACTGAATGTCGTAGGCATCGTCAAAATCCATTTCGGGGAACCGATCGGTGATCTTGGTGGCGTCCTTCGCCTCCAGCTCGCTGTTCTCCAGGTACTCCGCCAGTTCGGCGACCTGTGCTTGTGTCAGGGTTCCCATCAGTTCGCCCCCTGTGCCTTGGCCATCTCCATCGCCACATCCTCGATCATATCCTCCTGACCGCCGACCATGCCCCGCTTGCCCAGCTCAACCAGTACATCCCGGGAGGAGACGCCATAACGCTGCTGGGCCCGTTTGGCAAACAGCAGGAAGGAGGAGTAGACCCCGGCATAACCCAGGGTGAGGGCATCCCGGTCGACCCGGATCGGTTGATCCAGCATCGGCACGATCAGATCCTCCGCCACATCCATCAGCTTGAACAGATCGACCCCGGTCTCCACACCCATGCGCTCCGCCACGGCGACGAACACCTCAAGCGGGGTATTGCCGGCGCCGGCACCCATGCCGGCAGCGGATCCGTCGATGCGATTGGCACCGGCTTCCACCGCCGCCAGGGAGTTGATCACCCCGAGTGAGAGGTTGTGATGGCCATGGAAGCCCAGCTCGGTCTCCGGCTGCAGGGCATCCCGCACCGCACCCAGTCGAACCGTCACATCCTCAGGCAGCATGTACCCGGCGGAGTCGGTGACGTAGATACAGTTGGCGCCGTAGCCCTCCATCAGCTTGGCCTGCTCGATCAACTTCTCAGGGCCAACCATGTGGGACATCATCAGAAAGCCCACCGTATCGAGCCCCAGTTCACGGGACTTGGTGATGTGCTGCTCGGAGACATCCGCCTCGGTACAGTGGGTGGCGACACGGATGGTATCCACCCCGCAATCTGCGGCCATCTCAAGTTCAGGCACGGTACCGATCCCCGGCAGCAGCAGCGCAGAGATCTTGGCATTCTTAACATGGGGCCTGACCGCACGCAGATACTCCTCATCGGTGTGGGCAGGGAAGCCGTAGTTGACCGAGGCGCCCGCCAGACCGTCGCCGTGGGTGACCTCGATCATCGGCACGCCCGCCTCATCCAGCGCCGAGGCCACAGCGACCATCTGATCCAGTGTGATCTGATGGCGTTTGGCATGCATGCCGTCACGCAGGCTCATGTCGTGGATGATGATTTCTTTTCCGGATAAATTCATTGTCTCTACCTCAGGCCGATGCCGCTTCTAAAGTCAGGGTGCCGTTGATGATCTCTTCCGCAAACATCTCTGCGGTACGCAGACCGGCCGCAGTCATGATGTCCAGATTGCCCGCATACTTGGGCAGGTAGTCACCCAGCCCCTCCACCTCCATGAACACGGAGACCCGGTTGCCGTCGAACACCGGACCGTTCTTCAGGCGATAGCCGGGCACATACTTCTGCACCTCTTTGATCATCGCTTCGATCGACTCGGTGATGGCTGCCTGATCCGGCTCGCCTTCGGTTATGCAGTGCACGGTGTCACGCATCATCAGCGGCGGTTCCGCCGGGTTGAGAATGATGATCGCCTTGCCCTTCCTGGCGCCGCCGACTTTCTCCACCGCGCCTGAGGTTGTCTGGGTGAACTCATCGATGTTCTTGCGGGTACCGGGTCCGGCGGAACGGGATGAAACAGTGGCCACGATCTCGCCATAGGCCACCAATTGTACCCGGCTGACCGCCGCCACCATCGGAATGGTCGCCTGGCCACCACAGGTCACCATGTTGACGTTGAGCTCGCGCTTGCCCACATGATCCTTCAGGTTGACCGGCGGCACACAGAAGGGGCCGATCGCCGCCGGGGTCAGGTCGATCATGATCGAACCCTGCGCCTGCACCTTGCGGTTGTTCTCCCCATGCACATAGGCGGAGGTGGCATCGAAACAGATCTGAATGTTGTCCTCCCGCATATGCGGCACCAGACCGTCGACCCCCTCATGGGTGGTCTTGAGACCCAGATCGCGGGCTCTGGCCAGACCTTCGGAAGCCTCGTCGATGCCCACCATCCAGACCGGATTGATCCAGTCGCTGCGCAGTGCCTTGTAGAGCAGATCGGTTCCGATGTTGCCGGAGCCGATCAGGGCGGCGTTGATTTTGTTCATGAATCCTAACCTCGTAGATTTAACCGGGCCTCAGCCCTTGTTCATATGTTTACCGGCTTCCCAACCACCCTGGGTCAGGTGCACTTGTGCGGTCTCCATGGGCAACACCTCCAGGGGTGTGGCCAGGCTGTCGTTCCAGCGATTGAAAAAGCCGAACAAGCCGATCACCGAGAGCATCTCCACCACCGCATCCTCGCTCCAGTAGGTCCGCAGCAGGGCGAACAGCTCGTCGGTCACATCATTCGGCTGGGAGGCGGCTGCCAGGGCGAAATCGAGGGCCACCCGTTCCGCTTCGCTGTAGTGAGGGCTTTCCCGGTAGTTCCAGACATCCTCCAGCTTCTCCACCGGAATCCCGTGGCGTTTGGCGCTCACTGCGGTATGCGCCTTGCAGTATTGGCAACCCGCTGCACTGCTGGCCACATGGGCCACCAGCCGTTTGAAACCCAGATCCACCTCTCCGTCCGGGTCGTAGACCGCGGCACTGAACTGGATGAAGGCATCCACCAGCTTCGGCTTGCGCTGCATGGTGAGCAGGCTGTTGGGTACGAAACCCAGGGTCTGCTCGAAGAAGGCAAAACGTTCGGCCAGCGCTTCGTGCTGATCGATTGGCAAGGGAGTTAGGCGACTCATATCGGCACCTCGTTGTTGGCTCAGGTGAAACGGACCGAAGCGGAGCCGATACCACCAATCTCCACCCGCATGAAATCCCCCGCCACCACCGGTTCCAGGGGAACCAGGGAACCGGACAGGATCACCTCGCCCGCTTTCAGGGGAATGCCGAAGCTGCCCAGGGTATTGGCCAGCCAGGCGACACAGTTCACCGGTGACCCGAGTGCGGCCGCACCGGCGCCGGTGGAGAGCAGCTCACCGTTCTTCTCCACCACCATGCCGGCGGTGGCCAGGTCGACCTTGCGTGGGTCCACCGCTTTGTCACCCAGCACGAAGAGCCCGCAGGAGGCGTTGTCCGCCACCGTGTCCTGGATCTTGATCTTCCAGTCGCGGATGCGCGAATCGACGATCTCAAAGCAGGGAATCACCGCCTCGGTGGCGCGCAACACATCCGCATTGCTGACCCCGGGACCGATCAGATCCCGCTTCAGCATGAAAGCGATCTCGCCCTCCGCGCGGGGCTGGATCAGCTGCTCGCTGATCGGCATCTCATCGCCGTTGCCATACACCATGCGATCGGTGAGATAACCGAAATCGGGCTGGTGCACATTCAGCATGTTCTGCACCGCCTGGGAGGTGACGCCGATCTTTTTGCCGATGATCGACTCGCCGTTCTCCACCCGCCGGTTCACCATCCGCAGGGAGATGTGATAGGCGTCCTCGATGGTGATCTGCGGCTCCCGTTCGGTCAGGGGATCGATCATCTGTCGCTGGCTGAGGGCTTGGTAGAGCTCGTCACCCAGTTCGTTGATGCGTTGTTCATTCAGCATCGGTTACTCCTCAAAGCTTGATACAGACGTTTTTCAGTTCGGTGTAGAACTCCAGGGAGTGGACCCCTCCCTCGCGGCCGATGCCGGACTGTTTGGAGCCACCAAAGGGCGTGCGCAGGTCCCGCAGGAACCAGGAGTTGACCCAGGCGATACCCGCATCCACCTGTGCCGCCACCCGATGGGCGCGGGAGCTGTTCTCGGTCCAGATCGCAGTGGCCAGACCGTAGTCGGTGTCATTGGCCAGGGCGATCGCCTCCTCCTCACTGTCGAAGGGGCGGACATGGCAACAGGGGCCGAAGATCTCTTCCCGGATACAGGCGGCGTCGTCAGGCAGGTCGGTCCAGATGGTGGGCTCAACCCAGGCGCCTCCGGCAAGGCCGTCGGGCATTTCGGGGCTGCCGCCACCGGTGACCACAGTGGCCCCCTCCTCTTCCGCCTTGCGGTAGTAGGAGAGCACCTTGCTACGGTGCTCTTCACTGATCAGCGGACCCATGTCGGTCTCCGGGTCGTCCCACTGCCCCAGCTTCAGAGCCTCGGCGCCGCTCTTCAGGCGGTCGACGAAGGTGTCGTAGATCTCACGCTCCACATAGACCCGTTCGGTACCCAGGCAGACCTGTCCACAGTTGGCAAAGGCGGAGCGCAGCGTGCCCTCGATCGCCTTGTCCATATCGCAATCGGCAAACACCAGGGCCGGATTCTTACCGCCCAGTTCAAACGAGATGTCGGTAATGTCATCCGCAGCGGCCTTCATGATCGCCGCGCCGGTTCCGGTCTCACCGGTGAAGGTAATGCCATCCACCCCTTTGTGGCGGGTCAGGAACTCACCGGCGGAGTTGGGGCCGAAACCGTGCACCACGTTGTAGACCCCTTTGGGAATGCCCACCTCGTTCATCACTTCGCCAAGCAGGGTGGTGGTGAAAGGGGTCTCTTCCGAAGGTTTGACCACCACCGCGTTGCCACAGGCCAGCGCCGGACCGACCTTCCAGGTCATCAACAGCAGCGGCAGGTTCCAGGGACTGATCACCGCGATCACACCCTTGGGCTGGCGCACCGAATAGTTGAGCGCGCCTGAACCATCCGGTGTATCGAGCATGAAGCTCTCGGTGGGCACGTTCTTCACCACATCGGCAAAGATCTTGAAGTTGGCTGCGCCCCGGGGGATATCGATGTGGCAGGCCAGCTTCTGCGGCTTGCCGGTATCGAGGCATTCAGCCTCAAGAAACTCATCGAAACGGGCAGTGATGCCATCCGCCAGTTTGTGCAGCAGGTTGGCCCGCTCCGCCAAAGGCATACGCCCCCAATCCCCCTGCATGGCCGCGCGGGCTGCATTCACTGCCGCATCCACCTCCGGCGCCCCTGCCTCATGTACGATGCCGATCTTCTCCCCGGTTGCCGGGTTGATGTTGTCGAACAGCTTGCCTGAGGCAGAGCCGACAAATTCACCATTGATGAAGTGTTTGACCTCTTTCATTTAATTCACCGTCATTACGCCAATGTCCTAAGTTTTCCCGTTGTTGTCTCGGGGGTTCGTTCGTTTCTCAGCAATCCGCTTGCGATCAGTCCGGCTTAACAGAGCGCTTGCTCGATACGGACCGGTTAACGCCGACAGTGGTCTCAGCCATCGTCAGCTCTTCTTGTTAATTTCAAAGCGGTTATCACTACCGCCTTCAAACTCGCTCCAGCTCTTCATGAAGTGGCGGGCGTTATCCTGACGATCCGTCTCGATGAAACCATCGACACTCAACTGATCCCGGCTGACACCCACCTCACCAAAGGTGATCTGGATAAATCGGACTGCCTGATCGCTCGTTGTCACTGCCATGAAATCCTCCTGCCGGGCCAATGCCCGATTTCGTTGATGTTGTGCTTTCAGTTTTGTTGTATTAACGGAACGCTATGCTGCGCTCTCGGAATTTGTCTGGTGCGCTTTTGGCGCCAGCCTCAAACGTAAATCGCTCTTCGGGATGACCCGGCAGGAGAGCACGATGCCCTGGCCCTCTTCCGCCTCAGAGACATGATTGCGGCTCATCTTTCGGGTCTCGTAGTCACCCTGGGTGATCTGCACTCGGCAGACACCACAGCCACCGCCCTTACAACCCACCGGAATGGAACCCAGCCCCTGGGCCTGCATGGCGTGCAGCAGACGCTGCTCCGCCGCGCAATGGAAACGGGCGTCCTTGTCTTCCACGTAGATCTCGAAACGCTGCGCCATGCTCACAACCGCTTGAATACCGGACTACGCTTACGGCTCTCTTCATCCTTGGTGAGAAAGCGTTCGGTGAAGATGTCGTTCTCAAACAGACGCCCCTGCATCAGGGCGCGGATCGAGGCCTCGATCATCACCGGGGGACCACACAGATAGGCGGTGTTGCCGTTGAAGCTGTTATCAAAAATCCGCTGCGCCGCTTCGTGCACAAAGCCGGTTTCACCCGACCAGTCATCCCCATCCTCCATCTGGGAGAGCACCGGCACGTAGCTGAAATTCTCATGCTGTTGCGCCAGGTTGCTGAACAGCTCGTCGTCATAGAGATCCTTCTTCGCCCGCACCCCGTGCAGCAGGGTGATCGGTGCGCTGCAGCCCTCTTCAAGCAGATCGAGAATCATCGATTTCGGGCTGGAGAGACCGGTCCCGCCAGCGATGAAGATCATTGGATCGGTGCGCGACTTGCGCACGAAGAAGCGACCGTAAGGCCCGGCCACATTCAGCTTGTCACCGACTTTCAGCTGGTTGTGAATTACAGGAGTTGCTTCGCCATCGGGCACCAGCCGGATGTGCAGTTCGATCAGGTTGCCCTGGGAAGGCTTGTTGGCCAGAGAGAAGGCCCGCGGTACATCCACGCCGGGCACCGACAGATTGATGTATTGACCCGCCTGGAAGTCGATACCCTCGCCATCCAGCTGCAGCCACACACCTTTCACATCGTGGGTCAGGTTTTCCAGCCGCACCACCTCGGCCGCAAAATCCCGCACCGGAATCACCCGCGCATCCGGATCCTCGTCGATCTCCGCCTCGATCACCGCATCCGACTGCAGCGTGGCGCAGCAGGCCAGCACCTTGCCCTCATCCCGCTCCATATCCATCAAAGCGAAATTCGAGGCATCGCCAATCTCCACATCCCCATCGATCACCTCAACCTTGCAGGTACCGCACAGACCGTGACAGCAGGCATGAGGCATCCAGATACCGGCCCGCAGACAGGCATCAAGAATGTTCTGATCCTCTTCGACCTCCAGCTCATCGCCGGTGGGTTCAATGGTTAATTGGTAGGACATGGTGATCGCTCCAAAATATCGATAAACTCAAGAATAGCGATATTCTGTCGATATGCAAGAAAATTATCGATATTTTTTGTAAATGTATTTTTAACGTCTAGAATATTGATAAAAGTCACTGTTGATCATATAAATAGCGGGTAGGGTATAAGACCCGGCCGAAACAACAGCCAAAAAGTGGAAAACGCAGGTATGCCAAGAACTTACAAAGATCAGAACTCACCGAGCGGCAGCAGGACACTGACCGATCAGGCCTATCTGCAACTCAGATCCGACATCATTCACGGTGAGCTGCAACCGGAAGAGAAACTCCGTATCGAGCATCTCAGAGAGGAGTATGGGGTCGGTGCGAGCCCGTTGCGGGAAGCACTGAGCCGCCTTACGGCAGACGGTTTTGTCACTGCGGAAGGTCAACGGGGCTTTCGGGTTGCACCCATGTCGGAGGCAGATCTGGCCGACATCACCCGGATGCGTATCCTGCTGGAGAAGCAGGCCCTCTCACAGAGCATCGAGCATGGCGACGATGCCTGGGAGTCACAGATCGTGGCGACCTTCTATCAATTGGAGAAGGTTGAGCAGTCCGAGGAGAGAGACAAGACCGAGTGGGAGATCCGCAATCACGATTTTCATGAGGCGCTGATCGCCGCCTGTACCTCGAAATGGCTACGCCGCTTCTATGGCATTCTTTATGATCAGCACAAACGCTATCGCAATATCGCTTTGAGCACCGAGATCCCTCGGGATCTCCACCAGGAGCATGAAGAGTTACGCAACGCAGCCCTGGCGAGGGATAAGCAACGGGCCTGCGATGCGATTGAACAGCACATCATGAGAACCGCTGAGATCACCCTCAAGGTATTGAGAGAAGAGGAAGCGGATCGGGAAAACGAAGTCGACAAGGTTGCCGCAAGCTAGGGCGACAGCCGACTACTCTGTCTTAAAGCCGATGCCATTGTGGGTGCCATCGCAGAACGGTTTGTTCTTGGAGGCACCGCATCGACACAAGGCCAGCTTCTCTCCCTGCCAGGCCGTGCGCCCACTGCTGGCTTTGACGGTAACATTTCCCGACAGCAGCAAGGGACCATCCTCCAGCGGCGTGATTTTCAACTCCCCACCACTCTGCTTCAGGGGCTCTCCGGTTTCACCAACAGCACCGTAATCCTTGAAGTTGCCTTCATGGCTGTTGTCGCAATAGGGTTTGTTTTTCGACAGACCGCAACGACACAGGGCCGCGCGAAACCGAACGCCGGGCATATCCTCAGGCGCCCCTTCGATGGCCAGATCACCCGTCACAAAATAGGGGCCCTGGTAACTGACCGTTACCGTGTTCTCCGCAGCCGCGGTTTCAGTCACCTGGTCCTGTCTGTTTCGACAAACCAGGGAACCACTGGGGCAGCGCGCGACGACCTCCTCCACCTCAGCCGGAGATGAAAGGTCGGGCTGACACCAGGGGTCTCTTCCAGCGACGAAGAGCTCACCCTGGGAATAGCCACACTCACCAATGTGTATACAGAGTCGTTCGTCCCAAGTGACATCGATCTCTGTGCCTTTGTAGCGAAATACCTGTTTCTTGCCCATGTGCACTCACCATCTGACCGTATCCGGTTAAAATACAACTGATGAAAATAAAAGCCATATGCTCACCTGAGCCAGTGCAATTGCAACCAGCCAGGTGAGATTCGATAATATGACTATAGTTACAGATTGGTATGAATTACTGCTTGGTTCATAGGTAAATATCAGGCACTGAGTCTCTCTAAGCAGGTATACCACTTAGATTGGGCAAGCACCTTGGAAACACCTAAAGATCTGAAACAGATCAAGCTGCCTTTAAGTACGCTTCGACGACTTTAATAAAGCTGTTGCAGGCCCCATAGCAATCCTTACACTCCTGGTGTTTGTCGATGTGCTCCTTACAGGCGGCCGCACAATCCTTACAGACAGCCAGACAACCTTGCGCAATAAGTTTCAAATTTTTTGAATCGGATAAAGCCAATGTTGCCATTGCCTCACAGACTGGAATCATCTCATTGACATTCTTCGAGCACGCCTTCATCGAAGTATCGCCATCACCCAACAGATCCAGGCAGTGGTTCAGGCAGGTCTTACCGGTCGCGATGCACTCCTCGGCCGCATCCACGATAGCTTTATGTTTACCGTGGTGGTGATGGTGGTGTTCATGATGGTCTTTCATAGCTGAGGCTGTGGTTGGAATCGCAGCCATGGTCAAAGCTGCAGCGGTTCCAACGAGAAATTCACGGCGATCAGTCATAGTGTCGTTATCTGACATTGTTATTATCCTCCTGGGATACAGGTTTTACTTTTTACTATCAAACTACGGCTAGTCTTGAGAATTGTAGACGAGAGGTTGGATTTAGAGAACCGTTCAATTATGACCTGATCTTGGATGCAGGCGCCAAAAACCCGATCAATAGGATGGCGTTAGAGAGCAACGAGTTGATTTCCTATAGAGACACAATATAAGCGCTTACTAACAGATCATTAAAAAACCACATGATGGCAGCATCATTTAAGTTGTGCGGTGCAAACAGAAGTCGGTGTAGTCTATGCCCGAAAGGTCGCTTTCTTAGCCACTCTATCTACCCGGTAATTTTTATACCGCCAATGGTACGCCAGTGCTTCCATCTGACCAGACAATAAAGACGTTAATAATAATGGGGCGTTGTAATCTTCGATTCGGTCCATACCTGCCACAACCCCCGGAGCTGTGTCTAGACAATTCTTATATCATTTCGGTGACATACTCTGGTTCACAAGCAATCACCCTGTTGCGACCGCGGTTCTTTGCCTCATAGAGATTCTTATCGCAGAGCTTCATCCACTGCTTCCAGTCACCTACTGAACTTAGACCAGCCACACCGACACTGACCGTTACGGCTCGATCTGGTATTAACGAAAGTTTCTCGATACCCTTTCGAATCTCTTCAGCGATATCGATACTATTGGATTCATCGGTATTGTAGAGCAGTACCAAAAATTCCTCTCCACCGATTCTGAATATCTTGTCACTGCCTCGAAGAAAATTCTTTAAGAAGATGCCCAACTCTTTGAGAACCTGATCGCCAATCTCATGGCCCAGTTCATCATTGATCTTTTTGAAATGGTCAACGTCCATGATGATCAGCGTAAAGGGTGTATCTGTTCGATTAGCTTGATGTATTGCCTGTTCCAAAGAATCTTTAAGCAGAGTTCTATTGTAAAGATTGGTCAGTTTGTCAGTGATCGCCTGTTTATGCAGTTCATTATATTGCAGGGCTATGATGTGGAGGAAAATAGCCGAATAGGCACTGACCAGTGAGAATGTTACGGTGAATCGGATGGCTTCGTGTGTTTCAAAAAGGTGCCACACGAGTGGAATATTAACCAGTGCAAATATGATATTTGATATCCATGCCTGGCGCTCCGACATCATGAAGTAATACAAAATTAATGTTGAGTAACACCAATAGGTACCGGTGATACCAACCAGGTTAGTGAGATAGGCTACAAAAAAAGTCGTGAAAGGGGTCAGCCAGATAAACGTATAGATGGTTTTGTATGTTTTTCTATGGCAAGCCCAGGCAACGAAGTAAAGACTCAACGAGGTAATCAAAGCGCCTAAACCGATACCCCCATGCTCATGAGTAAGATGATAATAAGCAAACGGTAATATCAGGGTTGCGGCGGTAACAGAAAGCCAAAACGTGGATTTGAGATGGAAATCCGTTTGATGCCGTAGACTTATAGCATCCATGATGCGACCTACCGACCTGGGTATGGGGCGTGGAGCGAAGCGACCTGTCCCAGCGAACGATAGCGAACGAACTTAAATCGCTGGTTTGGATTCACGATAACCGTGGTATTAAGATTAGACGGCATGCCAAATAAACGCGATTCCCACATTCTTCACTCTTCCTTCCTTTGTTTCGAATAATTATTGTTCTTATTTACAGCAGTAGATGCTTATCCAAGATTGTACAATCTGATAATCGAATTTAACACCATTATTAGCGCGCCTTCCCTTAGGCTAGGTGAGAATACCTGCCTGAGAAGCCCTTTAATTCTCTTGGCTCCCAGCGCCTTGGATCGCAGCGCTCATATCGAATTTGTTGTTTAAGGAGAAAATGAGGAAGTAATAAAGTAAACGAGTGGCTGCTAATTATCCAATTGGGGAGCAAAGCAGAAACCTGCTTATTTTCTTGACTAGTGCAAAAGCCAGTCCCCATATCAGCAAGGTAACCTGTGCTTTCATGCCCCCAACTCACCAAGTCCGAGTCCGCCTGAAAACTGTAGGTCTATACCAGCACAAAACAGGTCACAGTTTTTGACTGCCATCAAACAACTTCATAGGTTCACAGCGATTGAGTTAGGCGCAAGCCCTCTTTCGATAGCGCAACACAGTGCTCGACTCCAATAGACCATTGAATCTGAAATCAATCAGAAGAGTTTCTTCTTTTCGGAGTAAATGGCTATGACAAACAAATAACTCCCGGTCAGATGTCAGCTTGGCCGTTCCATTTTAATGGTCTGTTTTTGTACAGAATAACGAACCAATTCATTGTGATCTTAAGTCTGTCCGCACCATTTTGGTTCATGGACGCCAAGATTGACTAACCGTCAGTTGCTCAATCGTCTTGTCAACTCCCCCTTATTTTATGAGATTGATATCCATCTGACTCCTGTTATTTTTTATTGTAGATTATCGACTCGCCAGACCGATCTTCGGAAGCCCATGAGTTCCGGTCTGCACCACCGGCACGATGAATCACTCTACTTAACATTACAGATTGTGTGAACATATTCGATCGGACGAAGAATGCTATGAAACACCTCCGCAGCAAGCTTAAGACACCCAATTCCATGTCACTGATAATCCTTCTATTGGTCTCTGCATCGATGCTGTCAGGCTGTTCTGTGTTTGGTCCGCTTCCTGATCGAATAGAGCGAACGCTGGTGGAGGGTACCCAGCAAAACAGAGAGTTTCTGATCATATTGCTACCGGGGATGCTCAGTGATGCACAACACATGCAGAATGAGGGAGTGCCTGATGCTATCCACCGCGGTTGGCCTGAAGCGGATATCTTGATGGCCGACCTCACCATCAATTACTACCGCAAAGGCGAGGTGGTTAAACGACTGCATGATGAGATTGTGCGACCAGCGCGCCAGCAGGGTTATTCTGAGATCTGGCTTGCGGGTGGGTCCATGGGGGGGATGGGCACCCTGATGTATGAATGGAATCATCCGGGTGAAGTGGACGGGCTGGTGTTGATCTCCCCCTACATGGGTAGCGGCGATGTAACCGATTCAATTCGTGAGGCGGGTGGTCTCGTATCCTGGAATTCCGGTGACTCGGCCAAGGTAATGCATAAAGACAACTACGATCGGCTGGTTTGGCAGATGGCACAAAATTGGATCGGTGACGACAATAAACTTCAACGGGTATGGCTCATGTGCGGAGATGAAGACAGACTCTTCCCAGCTGTTAAGATGCTTGGTGAGATACTTCCGGATGACCGTTACTTTCCAGCCCCAGGTAATCACAGCTGGGACTATTGGATTCCCAACATGGAGATCGTGTTTCGCGAGCTTGGCGAGTCTCGTCAGATAAAATTGACAGAAATGGGTACCTCATCCCGATAACCACAGACTTGGAGCGATTGCATAAGAGTTATTGGTTTCCACTTAGCTCTGTTTTATCTCTCCGATGGAAGATTTAATTATAATAACCACAGATAAAGGTTATTAACCCTAGGTTTATATCTTTTCGCACAAGTCCTATGGTTAGGCATATGTACCGGGCTTTCCAATTGAAAGCAATATGTGCTTGAGAATCAAGATCAAATTGACTGGAGACTCCTGCACATTCACCGCACTGGAGTGACGTGACATGAAACCCAAATATCCGTTCACCCAAAGCTTTGACGATCTACCGGATCAAATACCAATCTTCAGTTACAGTAACGCCTTGCTTCCTGGGGGAGAACTCCCGTTGGAACTAGATAAATCTGACGAGTTGTTGCTTTTTTTCAAAGCCCTTAAGAGTGATCAACTGATTGGCATTGTACAACCTCGGAAACAGACTGACCTCAAAACATATCAGGTCGGCTGTGCAGGAAGAATACGCCAATACCGTGAGCGAAAAGATGGTCGCTTGAATGTCATGCTCACAGGTGTCTGTCGATTCAGGATCATTGAAGAATCCCATCAGAGCGACAGTAGTGATATGGTTAGTGTTAGCTGGCAAGATTTTGCCAATGACTATATGAACGAAGAGGTTGAGAGAAGCTTGGCCGACCAGTTCAAACAAAAACTTCGACTCTACTTCGATCGGCATAACATGCAAGTGGATTGGAAAGTTCTGAGTGAGAATCCCATTGAACAGGTGGTGAATAATTTAGTATTGGTTGTTAACCTTGACGCGCAGAGTAAACAACTCTTGCTTGAATCACCCACGGTCACCGAACGATTGAAAGTGTTTACTCAGTTATTGGATGAAAAAGCAGATCCCACAGTCATCACACCACAACAAAGTCGTGTACTGAATTAAACCAAAGATAGTTTATTTCGATCTGAACGCAAATCAAAATATTTGATTGTAAACCACATAACGCTTTGCAGCACCAGGATAATGCATGCTTATGAGTAATTTAGCTGAGTGAATTTGCAGAGCTTAATTTCTTATTTAGTTCAGCCACAGCTTCTTCCCAGTTTTTACCATCAAATTTAACTACCTCATATGTATCATCTTCAAGACAAAAATTATCCAAACATCTTACGTTAATACTGTACATATCCGGGGCGGCACGTGGATTACTAAAAGGATGAATGCCACATTCCTTGCAAAAGAAATGTTTTGCTTCTTTAGTGCCAAATTGATACAGAGACAAATATTCCTTTCCTTGAAGCAAATTAAACTGCTCTGGTGAAACCCTGTGATGCAGCACGCCTTTTTTTGAGCAGATAGAGCAATTACACAGAACCACTTTATCTATGTCAGTAGTGACAGAAAACTTTACTCGTCCACAATGACAGCTACCGTGATATGTTTTCATATTCTTTTTGCTCTAACGCTGCCTTCAGCGGAGCACGCACGTGAGCGACTGTATCCGATGAAAGGCCTGGTTAAGTGATATTACTTTTATATGAATACAACTACTGCTAATAGAAATAACGGAAAGACCCACCAATAGCGACTTACAAACCCTGTTTGTTGGTTGTTTTCTAATTCTTCTGCCTTTGCCATGTAATACGACTTTATTAATATTAGAACAAGCAATAGTCCGACAATTAGAAACAATATTAATATTTCCATTATCTGGACTTCCAGTAATACTTAAGAAATGCAACAAGTACCAGCCCAACAATAAAAGCTAGTAAAGATAACATTTGCCAAAATTGGAAAGAGCTTGCCCCTGACTTTCCTACAGTAGTTACGATCTCCGATGGTCCATTCACCATTTCTGTAAAACTCATAATGCTGTAATAGAAGCAAGTACCGCGCAAAGCCCTATGAGGGCTGAAAGTGCTATCTTACGCATCATTTTCACACTTAACGCCTGCATCAGCGGACAAGAAAGCGCGTAGCGATTTTTTGATCCGACTGCATTCACTTGTTATGCATTTAATTTACCCTCGATAATCCAAATTGATATCCCATCCAATGAGCTACTAATCACTTTTCGGGTTTTTGCTCCAATTTTCAAGGCATAGGAAGTTATTTCACCCGCGTTTCGATAGCGCCTGAAATTAAGGTAATGACCAGAAAACATCTCATCAACTTCAGTGCTTAGCTTACCAGCGAAAGTTTTAGGAATTGTATAGTCCGCTATTAAAACCCTCTTTGAGTTTTCAACCATCATTTTAAGCAACTCACATGCGTCCTGTTCTCGCATTTCATGGAGGCATAATGTACTTGTTGCCACGTCAAACCTTGACTTCGGAAGTTCTAATGCATTCGCACAAGTAAAGCTTATGTGATCTAAAGCTTGCTCTGTGCGCTTGCTTTCAGCGTATGCAATCATATCTTGGTCTAGATCTACACCAAGGGCTTTGCGGATCTTCTCTTGTGACTTAAATATAAGGTCACCAGTCCCACACCCAATTTCTAGCAAGGTTGAGTTTTCATCGATTAACTGCATCAACTCATTTCGGAGAGGTGTCAGAACACGATCGGTTACTTGACTCTTTATTCGCACCTTCAACTTCATGTCATGATCTTTTATGCATAACGTTTCGCGTAACCGGGCGCCCAAAGCTGCAGAGCGAAGCGGCGCAGCTTTGGGCGATCCGAGTTTACGCGTTTGTTATGTTTTATTTCACCGCGCATCAAGAGGGCACCCATTGTTTATTTTCGTATTCATACGCCCAAAAGTCAGCGCCTTCAGTTTCAGTTAATATTTCGATTCTTAGTTCCGGTTTGCCATGCATAAGCTTTTCTGCTTCGTTCTTCGCCTCTTCGAACGTTGAAAAATGGAGAGTTATATTGCCAATGTATAGCCTATTATTTAGTTCGCTTACATCCTTTCTAAACCAAGTAGGATCTGTTGCAACCGTTTCTTCAAAACCAGAATCCAATGATTTTTCTAGCCAATATTGGCTCTTAGTGCTGTCTTGAATGACACCACTTCCCCCGGTTATATATAGAACTCCTAGTTCGTGCGCAGCATGGCCGCTCCCCATGTTCGCCGCTTGCAGAAAAAGTCGTTCTGCCTCGATAAGATTGTTGCCTTCAAAGCGCTCTTTTTGAGCTTTATTTATGAGTTCTTCAGGGCTCATGATTTTAAAACATAACGACCTGGCTCAGTGGGGCTGGCGCGATAGCGACTGCATCCACTGGAGCCCCTGGTTATGGTTTTGGACCAACAACAATATATCCATCATCTCTTAACTCGTAATATGGAACTTGGAGGGGCGGTGTATATTCATATGATGCCATCCCTGTTACATCGTAAATATGTGCATGATAATTATAATCTTTTAATATATGATCCTGTAAACAGGCAATTGCACCCTTGTATATGCGGCTATTACCTACATCTATATCACCACTGTGATACTGAATAGTGCCACATGAAAACCAAGAGCGCTCTTGTTTGAGGTAGGTTTTTCCTCTATGACGCCATTCTGTAAATATAAAATACTCTGGGTCCAATGACCTATATTTGCCCCCAAATTCCTCAGAGTCTGCATATTCGAGAACATATTCATGCGGCTTAACAGGTGAGTAGTTATTGATCCAATCTATTTGCTCATCGGTTCTGTGATATACCCATATCGGCCTTCCAAGTGCATCAATATATTCTCTTAATTCACCTTCTTTAATCGCTGATAGATTGATTTCAATTTTCCATTTATTTAGCGATGTTTCTGTAGGATTTAATGAGTCAATGAATGGATAGGACGCAAATATAATACCTACAAAACCCATTAAAACTACGAGTGCTGTAAGTATTTTGCGAAGTGTCATCTTCTTTTAACCATAACGACCAAGTTTTGGGGCGGCCGGCGCTAGCCGGGCGTCCCAGCCCCGAAGGGGCGACAAGAACGAATTGTTATGCATGGTCATAGACTACTAGAACTCCTTGCAATTAAATTTATAGTACCTTCTTTTGAGAGATTGTGCTGATTCAAGATACGAATAATTTCACGCTTTATTTCACCAAGACTTCGTTTTGATTTTATTCTTACAATGAACTCTCCATTTGAATAGCTATCAATTTCTTCGATAGTGCCTAGTTGGTGATCTTCTAGATACCTATATATATCTTCAATGTAATTTAAGGCCCTATTCCTTATGTTTGGATCTGGGTTTTGAGGAAACTGTATTTGTATTGCGTCTCTCAGCATCATTGATTTGCATAACG
Organism: Candidatus Thiodiazotropha sp. 'RUGA'; assembly: GCA_016842065.1. Lineage (GTDB taxonomy): Bacteria > Pseudomonadota > Gammaproteobacteria > Chromatiales > Chromatiaceae > Thiodiazotropha. The sequence goes on along the minus strand of JAEPDS010000002.1, from coordinate 136,743 downwards.
CCCCGGCTCAGTGGGGCGAGCGGTCGCGAGCATCCACTGGAGCCGATGGTTATGTGTTTTTGCCGTATTGCTCACTATTTTCTTCACAGTGCTTCTTCACTTCGTTTAGCCATGTATCGTACCAGTACCACGTTTTTGCTACTTGAACCCCAAACCCCTTTCCATTACTTTTTGCATTTTTTGCTTTCCATAAAAGCGTATGCTGGTGCTGTTTAAAGTTAGTGTAGCCCTCTTCCTGCAATAGTTGCACTATCTTACTTGGGAGATATTTTTGTTTTTCTTTTTCCTTTATAAGCACATACTCTTTATTGAGCTGCTCTGCTTCAGGCGAGTTTGCCGGAAGAAACTCTATCACTTTATCCGCCTGGCCTTTACGATTTGCTGATTTTGGTACGTATAAGACACGATACGAATACCTCATATCGTTGTATTCTTCATCAGGAAGACCCGAATCGAAATCGTTTATATATGCCGAAATATTTTTCGGTAAGTCACTGAACTCCCGTAATTGAGCTGCATGTTTTTCATCTATAGACGAGAATTGCAATGAAAACGAAAGATGTTTATCTATGCCTAGCTTCCGCTCGAATAGCTTTTTTATATAGTGATTGTAGTTTAGACAACATGCTTGAAATCTTGCGCTCAAATAATCATCAATTCTAGTTGTCATTTGATGCTCTATTTCATGGCGCAAACCGATTAGAAATTTCAAATTAGACTTAGCTACATTATCAATAGGGCAAGTATTATCATTTAAGCACCTTTCAAGCTCCCAATATTTAAAAGCCCCTCTCTTCGTCTTATCAAATCGTTTTCTTGTTCCATGCATTTCATAATATCGATACTCGATCTTTTTAGATCGGTAGTATGCGTGAAGCATGTACGTCCAAGAGATGATGGACAACACGATAAATGTTTCAGATTTAAACAGAATGTTAGGATTGTTAAATATTTGTACCGCAGCCAACATGGATTCTCTTGACTTCGTCAGGAGTTCAGTTTTTATTGAACCTACTTTTCTATTTCGTTTGGTCATTAGTATAAAGCAGCTCTTTTCTTACACATTTCACGGTAGGAGCACCCGTTACCGGGCACCCCCCGCACAGACCCGGACGTGCAGTTTTCCCGCATCCGGTTCCTCGGTTATACTCGCTTTCGCGACGGGTGCGTTTTCAGGCAAAGACTGCATGCTGTTTCTTCCTCTCTACGTATCTGGGCAATGCCACACCTAGTTTCTTCAAGGCTACCTTGAACGTCGCCCAGGTGAAACTGCTTTTCTTCCCACCGCGTCGATTGAGCCATTTGTAGGCACAGCCGATGCTATGGTGGTAAAAGCTATTCACCGAGTCGCCATTACTGCGTATCCCGAAGTAGTTGTAGTGTCCCACCAGTTTGCGATTCAGCCCTTTGATGAACTGCCGCCCTGGCAGGTGGCGATTGCTTTTGATCCACTGCTTCATCCGACGCTTGGCCATTTCCAGCTTCTTGCGCGCCGTGCGCTTCATTACGCGCAAATCACCTCTGCGGTCTCTGGCCCAGTAGAGCTCGAAACCCAGAAAGGTGAAGCGTCGACGCAGGCCAAGATGAAAGCGGCTAAAGCGCAGTATACGGGTTTTATCGGGGGCTGCCTGGAGACCGAATTTCTCCAGCCGTTTCGGCATAACCCGATAGAACCGTTCGGCATCACGTCGATACTGAAAGGCACAGACATAATCATCCGCGTAGCGGATGAGCAGTGTCTGGCCTTGGCTGTGTGCCTTGACCTCGCGATCGAACCAGAGATCGATTACGTGATGCAGGTACACATTGGCCAGAATCGGCGAGACAATGCCGCCTTGTGGGCTGCCGGTCACCGGGTGCAGTATCTGCCCGTCGATGTCCATAATACCCGCTTTGAGCCATTGGCGGATGAGGGAGAGAAAGGCCTTGTCGTCGATTCTGTGACTCAATATCTGCAGCAGCCCGTCGTGGTCGATTCTGTCGAAATAGCCTTTGATGTCGGCTTCGACAACATGACCAAAGCGGCCGTATTGCAGGTTGAATCCCAAGTCACCGACGGCGTCCTTGGCACTGAGACCCGGGCGATAGCCATAACTGACCGACAGGAAGTCGGCTTCGTAAATGGCGCTTAAGATCTTGGCGCAGGCGGACTGCACCAATTTGTCTTCCAGGGCGGGTATCCCCAGCGGCCTTTCTCCGCCGTTGTCCTTGGGGATGTAACAGCGCCGAACCAGTCTGGTTCGGTAACGTTTCGTCTTCAGACGCTCGGCCAGGCCTTGGATATTAGCGATGAGCTCCTCTGCATACGCCGCTGCCGTTACTCCATCCACGCCACTGGCGGCTTTCTTGTTCAGATCGTCCCAGCAGGCGAGTAGCAGGTTGGCATCCAGCAACCGGTAGAGGTTCTGAAAACGATGGTCTTTGCAGGCTTGCGCCCGCTTGGCTATTCCCCACAGTGAGGTTGTCTCGCGTTGCTCCAGCCCTACGATGTCCGGCGCGAGTTTCCTTTGCGGGCTACGTACTTCCGTCAAGTCCTTCCCCTTGTGGCAGGCTTTCCCCACCCCTGAGTACTATGCTTGATAAGACACCCCTGGGCATTGGCTTGCGCCTACCTGATCGCTCCGTGTTCGATGCTGCCTCCCGCGCCCACACCGTGTCCGGGCTCTTCACCCTTACGTGTCCCAACGCTGTCAGTTTCATCAGCTTACCTCGATCAGGAGCTTTTGGGGCTTCCTGGGTTCCTCAACGTATCTCTACTTGCATGCCACGGCCTGATGACTCCGCCGGATCTCCACAACCATCGCCTTCGCGGTTGCTTCTGTGTTGCCTTCGGTGTGCGTTAAAACCCTCGGCATCCGGAACTGATTATGTCGAAGCTGTACCAGCTCTTCAGGGAGCGCGACCTCCCCTACGGCCTACAGGTTTCTCTGTGTACGCTTACCTCACTTCTTTGTTCACCATTACTGGCTCCGCAGTGAGATCAACACGCGATACGGGTGGGTGGCTAGCCCTTGCCCGACAGGGACTTGCACCCTGTAAGATACGCTGGGCTTTGCCCAGCGCGATAACGCTTGAATTCAGCCGTCCGCTTTAGCGGTCGGCTGGAATGACTTGTTATGTGAACACACTTAAATATCTTCATGGGGCTCAAGTATGGGTTTATCAAAAACCTTAACCTCGTATTTATTTTTTAGTATCTCAATAACCTTTTGAGCCAACTTACTCTCTTTATTAGAAGACTTAACCTGATGCACCATTGCTGAAAAAGTATCTATCTCTACCTTTTCTCCATCTTCTTGAATCCATATCCATGAGTCACATTGCAATCCCGACCTAACAAAACCAAAATTCGATTTTATATAGCTTAATAACTTTTTATGCATAAGCTCGTAATGTTCATCATATTGCAATTCAGCAAATATCATTGTCAGTTGCTATTACTCATTTCACATAACGCCGCATTCAGCGGCTTGTCCGCTGTAATGTTTTGTTATGCATTTATTGCCTCTACGCTAACATGCTTACACTCTATTAATGCCTCTCTACCTTCTATTTCAGGATTAGATTGGCATTTTAATACTTTCACCCGTAAATATTCCAAGTCTCTCCAGCCTAATAGATCAAAATCAAAAAAACAGATTGGTCGAATATCATTATCATGTTCTGGAGAAATCCAATCAACAGGGTGATCCCAGTATCCTGAAGGTGGGATTTCTCTATTTACCATTAATGGTAGCTTGCCATCGCCTTCTTTATAAATACGATACTCTGACAAATAGTTAGCGTTATCATCCATTGGGATTACGGAAATAGTTAAATCATTGCGAGACAAGACCAACTCGGTAAATAATTCTTTACATATTTCACCAAATGCATCAGCACTATCCCAATTTGCATTAGAACGAATTGAGAAATTCCATAGATGCCTTGCAGTCTCTCTGAACAAATTTATGTCTTCTGTGATATCCATTTTCTACTTATGCATAACGTTGCCTTCAGCGGAGCAGGCGCGTTAGCGACTGTGTCCGCTGTAAGGCCTGGTTAACTTGCAAACGCTTGATGTTCTGCAACATAGTCGTTATCTGCCTCTATAAATGGCCATAAACCACCCATACTAAAACTGTTTTCATTGACCAGCTCGAACTCTGGATGATGGTGATTTCCATCTTCATTAGCGCTGAACCTGAAGGCCTCAATATACTTGATTAACTTTGCTTTTGAGCCAGTTATTAGCAAACCTCTATCTTCGTTGAATTTAACAAACACTTTACCTTCAGATTTTGTTAGCTCAATGTAGGGTAGAAACTCACTGTATGGTTCAGGATTCCCCTTCACAATTGCATTAATTTTTACTTTCTTTTTATCAGACTCAGTGAACTCAACCAATGTTTTATAGATTTCATTTAGATTCTTAACAGAATCTAGAATCATTGGATCTGAGTTTGCCGAATAGAAGATTCTCATTTTCACAAGTTAACAGTTGATTATCTTACTGCCGCCGATATTGGAATATGTTGCTGGCGCTGATATTGCAATATCGTGTAATATGTTCTATAAATGTACTCATGAAGTGAGTAACTCAATATGGAGTACACAGAGCCATGGATCTGGCAGAACGTACGGCAGACCCACGCGTAGCGCGTTTTTGGTCGCAATATATTGAGATATTGTCGCTTTTTCGGATCTCTGATAAGTCCAAACACTGGTATCGACGACATGTTGAACACTATATTGCGGACCATCCCGATATCCGCTTGCGCAATCATACGGCCGAAACGCTCACAAAGTGGCTTGAACGGCTTGCTAGAGAACCCCGAATCTCTGATTGGCAGTTTCGCCAGAAGGTCGATGCGCTCAGATTGCTGTTCAGCCACCTGTTGAAGCGGCCCTGGAGTAGTGAGTTTGATTGGCAGCACTGGTCGGCGGGATCCATGGCCTTGGAGCAGAGCCACCCTACCATCTCGCGCACCTATGAGATGATTGATAAGGCTGTGGAGGATCCTAAAAACTTTCTGGGAAGAGAATTCCCTGAGCAGTTCCGAAAATTTCTTGTTGCGATCCGTCTTCCCGACTATTCGGTAAACACCGAGCGTTGCTATCTTGGCTGGATCAATCGATTTCTCTATTTCCATAAAGAGAAGCATCCCTGTGATTGCATGGAATCTGACGTTGCTTCATTTCTAGAACATTTGACCTTGAAACGCAAGGTTTCCGGGGCAACTCAGGCCCAGGCACTCAATGCTTTAGTCTTTTTTTTCGCACGCGTGTTAGAACAGCCCTTAGGAGATATTGGACCATTCAAAAGACCAAAGAAGCCAAAACGTCTTCCGACGGTTTTGAGTTCTCAGGAGGTGAAAGCGCTTTTGCGTAATCTGACGGGTAATAATCGTCTGATGGTCTATTTGATGTACGGTAGCGGTATGCGCGTTATGGAGTGTGTTCGTTTGCGTATTCTCGACCTGGATTTTGATTACAAACAGATCCTGGTGCGTTCCGGCAAAGGTAACAAAGATCGTTCCGTACCGATGCCTGGGAGTTTGTCAGATGCACTTCATGCTCAGGTTGAGCGGGTAAAGCAGATCCATGAGGAGGATCTGGCTGCCGGATATGGGTCAGTTTATCTTCCTGGTGCACTCGCTCGAAAATACCCTAACGCAGAGAAAGAGCTCCGTTGGCAATATCTCTTTCCCGCCAGCCGAATTGCACAAGATCCCCGCACGGGCTCTGTACGCCGACACCATATACATCAGTCTGTCATCCAGCGTTGCATCAAACAGGCCGCGGAACAGATCGGGATCAACAAACGGGTAACCAGCCATACCATGAGACACTCCTTTGCCACTCACCTGCTGGAGACCGGTACAGATATCCGAACCATACAAGCACTGCTCGGACACGCCGATGTCTCTACTACCATGATTTATACCCATATCACCGGGGTCGGTAGCCATGGAGCCAGAAGTCCATTGGACCGGCTATAGTGACCTGGACTTTTATAGTCAGTGGATGGCTGCCGTGTAGCAGCAACCTTTAAACACCAATAAGGTTGAGCTACTTTTCAGAATCCAGCCATTTGTACAGGACCAATGCATCAACATAGCCTTTTACTGGATGGTTAAAGGCTTCCGGCAGGCGTCCTACAATCTCAAAACCGAGCTTCTGCCACAGACGCACGGCGCCTTCGTTGGTTGAGGCGACAAAATTGAACTGCATGGCTTTGTAATCCATTTCGCGGGCCATTTTTTGCGAATGTTCGCACATGGCGGTGGCCAGGCCTTTGCCTCTGGATGAGGATGGCACCATATAACCGCAATTACAGACATGACTGCCCGGTCCGGCCTGATTGGTTTTGATGTAATAGGTGCCTACGATTTTGTCACCTTCCACCGCGACATAGGTTTTACTTGGCAGATCCATCCAGAGCCTTTTGCCTTCGCTTTTGCTGGTATCGGTTGGGTAGGCGTAGGTGTCACCAGCGGAGGCTATCTCTTTGAAGATTGGCCAGATCGCTTCAAAATCCGCTTCGGTCGCTTCACGTATCAGCATGGCAGGTTCCTTTTATTCAAGACACTTAGCGAATTCTGCGAAGGCGTATTGTTGAAGTAAGGAATATCAGGGTATCTGAGAAAAGGTAGCCGCTGATCAGAATATCAGCCGCATCAATAACGAGGGGAAAAGCTCAATCAACGAAAACGGCCCGGGATGAGTACCCGGGCCGATGAAGTTTTACCACAATGGCAGGTCGGTGGTTCCCATCAGGAACTCGTCAACTGCACGGGCGCATTGACGACCCTCTCGGATGGCCCAGACCACCAGGGACTGACCGCGACGCATGTCGCCGGCACTGAATACGCCATCGATGGAGGTCTTGTAGGCAGTTCCCCCTTCGGTGGCCGCTTTTACATTGCCCCGATTATCGAGTTCCACACCCAGCTCTTCCAGCAGGCCTTCATGCACCGGATGGACAAAGCCCATGGCGAGGGTGACCAGGTCCGCTTTCAGTTCGAACTCCGAACCGTCGACTTCGCTCATCTTCCAGTTACCGGCGGAGTCCTTCTCCCACTCGACCTTGATGCACTCGACAGCGGCCAGGTTGCCCTGCCCGTCATCGATGAAACGCTTGGTGGCGATCTGCCACATCCGCTCGCAACCCTCTTCCTGGGAGCTGGAGGTGCGCATCTTGTTGGGCCAGTTGGGCCAGGTGGTGCCCTTCTCCTCTTTTTCTGGAGGTTTGGGGAGTATCTCCAGCTGGGTGACCGAGGCAGCACCATGACGATTCGAGGTGCCGATGCAGTCGGAACCGGTATCACCGCCACCGATCACCACCACATGCTTGCCTTCCGCGGAGATGAAATCCTCCACATGGTCGCCCTGCACTCTGTGGCTGTTGCTGCGCAGAAAATCCATGGCGAAATGGACGCCATTCAGCTCACGGCCGGGGATTGGCAGATCCCGTGGCTTTTCCGAACCACCGGTCAGTACGATCGCATCGAAATCGTCCAGCAGCTGCCGTCCGGCCACATCCACACCGATGTGGGTGCTGGTCTTGAACTCAACACCTTCGGTGCGCATCTGCGCCATGCGGCGGTCGATGATCTTTTTATCCAGCTTGAAATCGGGAATGCCGTAGCGCAGCAGACCACCGATGCGGTTCTGCTTTTCGTACAGCACCACGCCATGCCCTGCCCTGGCGAGCTGTTGGGCGGCGGCCATGCCAGCCGGTCCGGAGCCGACCACGGCAACCCGTTTGCCGCTCTTGTGATCGGCAATCTGCGGTTTCACCCAGCCTTCGCTCCAGGCCTTTTCGATGATGCTGTATTCGATGGTCTTGATGGTGACCGGAGTATCTTCCAGGTTCAGGGTACAGGAGGCTTCACAAGGCGCCGGACAGATACGACCGGTGAACTCGGGAAAGTTGTTGGTGGTGTGCAGCACATCGATGGCTGCCTGCCAGTCGCCCTTGTAGACCAGATCGTTCCAGTCGGGAATGATATTGTTTACCGGGCAGCCCTGATGACAGAAGGGTATGCCGCAGTCCATGCAGCGCGCACCCTGCTGGCTGACATTCTCGTCGGTCAGCGGGATGACGAACTCTTGGTAGTGGGTGATCCGGTCTGACACCGGTGCATAGGTCCGGTCCTGACGATCAATCTCTTTGAATCCAGTTGGCTTACCCATGCTTAGTGACTCCCATGGCTGGCAGCTGAACTACCACGCTTCTTTGCCTGCATCTCTTTCAGCGCACGCCGATACTCGACCGGCATGACCTTGACGAACTTCGGTAACATGGTCTCCCAGTTATCCAGAATGTTCTTCGCCACATCCGAGTTGGTGTAGTGGTGGTGACGTTCGATCAGCTGCTTCAGACGCAGCGCATCGAAGCGGGTCATATCGTGGCTGAGGTCGACCAAGCCGTGGCTCTCCAGATCGCCACCCTGGTGATCCAGTGCTTCCAGCGCCTGATCCTCTTCCTCGATCGGTTCCAGCTCGACCTGAGCCATGTTGCAACGATCACCAAAATCGCCAACTTCGTCGAGCACATAGGCGATACCACCGGACATGCCTGCGGCAAAGTTACGACCGGTTGGGCCGAGACAGACCACGATACCACCGGTCATGTACTCACAACCGTGATCGCCCACGCCTTCGATGACTGCGGTGGCACCGGAGTTACGCACGCCGAAACGCTCGCCACCCACACCGCGGAAATAGCACTCACCGCCGATGGCACCGTAGAGCACGGTGTTGCCCACGATGATGTTCTCTTCCGCTTTGCCGATCGCCGACTCTTCTGGCGGATAGATCACCAGGCGGCCGCCTGAGAGACCTTTACCCACATAGTCGTTACCTTCACCGGCCAGCTCGATGGTGATGCCTTTGCCCACCCAGGCGCCGAAGGATTGTCCCGCGGTACCCTTGGCCTTGATGTAGATGGTGTCGTCGGTCAGACCTGCATGGCCATGCTTCTCGGCAACCCGGCCGGAGAGCATGGTGCCGAAGGTACGGTTGTAGTTGTGAATATCGATATCGATCTTCACCGGCTGCCCGGACTCGATGGCCGGTTGGGCCTGTTTGATCAACTCGTGATCGATCGCCTTGTCCAGCCCGTGGTCCTGACCTTCGCAGTTGTAGATCGCCACATCGTCGGTCGCTTCAGGTTTCTTCAGCAGTCGACTGTAGTCGAGCCCTTTGGCCTTCCAGTGGTTGATCGCTTTACGCATATCCAGTCGATCGCTCTGACCAACCATTTCACTCCAGGTCCGGAAGCCCAGCTCGGCCATCAGGCGACGCGCCTCTTCGGCGACGAAGAAGAAGAAGTTGACCACGTGATCCGGGGTACCGGTGAAGCGCTTGCGCAACTCAGGATCCTGCGTGGCGATGCCCACCGGACAGGTGTTGAGGTGACACTTGCGCATCATCAGACACCCTTCCGCAATCAGCGGCGCGGTGGCGAATCCGATCTCATCCGCACCCAACAGGCCGGCGATGACCACATCCCGGCCGGTACGCATACCGCCGTCCGCCTGCACCGCGATACGCCCGCGTAGCTTGTTCAGCACCAGCGTCTGGTGGGTCTCGGCCAGGCCGATCTCCCAGGGGGAGCCTGCGTGCTTGATCGAGGTCAGCGGGCTGGCACCGGTGCCGCCGTCGTAACCGGAGATGGTGACATGGTCCGCATGGGCCTTGGAGACGCCCGCCGCCACGGTACCCACCCCAACTTCGGAGACCAGCTTCACGGAGATCCGCGCATTCGGGTTGACGTTCTTCAGATCGTGGATCAGCTGAGCCAGATCCTCGATCGAGTAGATGTCGTGATGCGGCGGTGGTGAGATCAGACCCACACCTGGTGTGGAGTGACGCACCCGGGCAATCTGCTGATTGACCTTGTGACCAGGCAACTGACCGCCCTCACCGGGCTTGGCGCCCTGTGCCATCTTGATCTGGATGTCGTCGGCGTTGACCAGGTACTCGGTGGTGACACCGAAACGGCCCGAAGCCACCTGCTTGATGGCGGAACGCTCCGGGTTTCTTGTGCCGTCAGGCAGCGGATTGAAGCGCTCCGGCTCCTCACCACCCTCACCGGTGTTGGACTTGCCACCGATGCGGTTCATCGCGACAGCCAGGGTCGAGTGGGCCTCGTAAGAGATCGAGCCGAACGACATGGCGCCGGTAGCGAACCGCTTGACGATCTCGCTCGCCGGTTCCACCTCATCCAGGGAGAGGGGCTGATCCGCCGTTTTGAATTCGAACAGACCGCGCAGGGTCAGCAGAATCTCATTTTGCTGATTGATCGCATCCGCGTAGGACTGATAGGTGTCCCAATCGTTGCTGCGCACCGCATGCTGCAGTTTGGCGATGGTCTGCGGGGTCCAGTTATGGTCCTCGCCGCGCAGACGGTAGGCGTAGTCACCACCCACATCGAGGTGCTTCTTGTAGATCTGCTGATCGCCAAACGCCTTGTCGTGCCACTTCACCGCTTCAGCTGCCACTTCACTCATGCCGGCACCCTCGATTGTGGTGGTGGTACCGGTGAAGAAATCATCGACAAACTGGCTGGAGAGACCGACCGCGTCGAAAATCTGTGCGCCGCAGTAGGACTGGTAGGTTGAGATGCCCATCTTCGACATCACCTTCTTCAGGCCTTTGCCAATCGCTTTGATATAGCGATTCTGCGCTTCATGGAAGGAGAGCGCTTCAGGCAGCGTGGCGAGCTGAGCCTGGATGGTATCGAACGCCAGATAGGGGTTGACCGCTTCCGCGCCATAACCGGCCAGGGTGGCGAAGTGGTGTACTTCCAGGGCGCCACCGGTCTCCAGCACCAGACCCGATTCGGTCCGCAGACCTTTACGGATCAGGTGGTGATGCACCGCCGAGGTGGCCAGCAGGGCCGGGATGGCGATGTTGTCCGCATCCACTTTCCGGTCGGAGAGGATCAGAATGTTGTAACCCTCTCTGACTTTCTGCTCGGCCAGTTCGCACAGCGCTTTCACCGCGGGCTTCATACCTTTGGCGCCGTTCATCACCGGATAGATGATATCCAGTGTCTTGGTACGGAACACGCCGCCGGTGTTGTCTTCGATATGACGAACCCGTTCCAGGTCTTCGTTGGTCAGCACAGGCTGGCTGACTTCGAGCCGCATATGATCGCAGGCGTCGCCCAGATTCAGCAGATTCGGGCGTGGCCCGATCAGGCTGACCAGAGACATCACCAGCTCCTCACGAATCGGATCGATCGGCGGATTGGTTACCTGGGCAAAGTTCTGTTTGAAGTAGGTGGAGAGATGCTTGGCTCTCAGCGACAGCACCGAAGGCGGGTTGTCCGCACCCATCGAGCCGGTCGCTTCCTGTCCGGTCACCACCATTGGGGTGAGCAGGAACTTGATATCTTCCTGACTGTAGCCGAAGGCCTGCTGGGCATCCAACAGATCTTCGTCACTCGGCGCCATCGGCGCCACATCCGCCGGCAGAGAATCCAGGTGGATCTGGGTCTGATCGAGCCAGTCCTGATAGGGTTTGGCTTTCGCCAGCTCCGCTTTGATCTCGGCATCGTCGATGATGCGCCCCTGCTCCAGGTCGATGAGGAACATCTTGCCTGGCTGCAGACGCCACTTCTTGACGATCTTCTCTTCCGGGATATCCAGTACGCCCATCTCGGAGGCCATCACCACCATATCGTCTTCGGTGATCAGGTAGCGGGCGGGACGCAGGCCGTTGCGGTCGAGGGTAGCGCCGATCTGGCGACCGTCGGTGAAGGCAACTGCCGCTGGACCGTCCCAGGGCTCCATCATCGCCGCATGGTATTCATAGAAGGCGCGACGCTGCGCGTCCATCAGTTTGTTGCCGCCCCAGGCTTCCGGGATCAGCATCATCATGGCGTGGGAGAGGCTGTAGCCGCCGGCTACCAGCAGTTCCAGAGCGTTATCGAAACAGGCAGAGTCCGACTGCCCTTCCGGGATCAGCGGCCAGATCTTGTCCAGATCGTCACCCAGCACCGCCGAAGCCATGGAGTTCTTACGCGCCCGCATCCAGTTGACGTTACCACGCAGGGTGTTGATCTCACCATTGTGGGCGATCATACGGAACGGATGGGCCAGATCCCAGGTCGGGAAGGTATTGGTGGAGAAGCGCTGGTGCACCAGGGCAAGCGCTGAGACCATCCGCTCATCGGTCAGATCGGTAAAGTAGTCGCCCACCTGATCTGCCAGCAGCATCCCTTTGTAGACGACGGTTCGGGAGGAGAAAGAGGTGAAGTAGAAATCACTGCTTCCTTCCATCTCCGATTGCTCGATCTTGTTTTCGATCTGCTTACGGATGACAAACAGTTTGCGTTCGAAGGCATCCTGATCAGCGCAGTTCTCACCACGTCCGACAAACACCTGTTTTACCACAGGCTCAGTTGGAATCACGCTGTGGCCAAGGTCTTTGTTGTCGACCGGCACTTCACGCCAGCCAAGCAGTGTCTGACCCTCGGCGGCGATCATCGCCTCGATGGTATCTTCGGCTACCGCCCGACTGTCGCTGTTTTGTGGCAGGAACACCATACCGATGGCGTAGTCGCCACTCTCCGGCAGGTCGAAGCCGGTCTCGGCCTGGAAAAAAGCATCAGGAATCTGTAACAGAATACCTGCACCGTCCCCGGCCTTGGGGTCAGCGCCTACAGCGCCACGGTGGGTAAGCCGCTCCAGTATCTCCAGTCCCTGAAGGACGGTCTGATGGCTTTTAACCCCTTTGATGTTGGCAACAAAACCAACACCACAGGCGTCATGTTCATTTGCGGGATCATAGAGTCCCTGTTTTGGTGGTAAAGCACCATGGCTCATTTCACAAACCTCATTTTGCCCGCCCCCGGCAGACTGTTAGATCGCGCCGAAGGTTTTGCAAATAACCTGAAATAAGGAATTCACGGCGGCGAATCAAGCCGCCCGGTGTCGCAGAACTCGATAGGATACTTGAGAATTACGTCTCAGACCAGAGCTTAAGGCTTTTTTAGTTTGCCTACCGGATTTTCAATTCTAAACCGCCGTGTACTGGCCCCTAGATTATACAGTCCAGGCAAAATGAGACCATTATTCAAACGTGGTTTTACCGGGCACCCAGATTCTTCCTGGGTTATCGTCTAAAAATCAAACAGTTGCCTTATCAGCAGAGCAACTGCTGAGTTAAGGAAGATTCTGCAGGGAAGCAAAACTTCGCGCCCAGACACCCCCCTTGCGTACCGCCGCCGGCAGATTGCCCTGTGCGGCAAGTGCCAGGTCACGATTGGCGAAGGATCCCCAGATCAGCGCATACCAGGGCGCGCCCTTGCGCAGGGTTTTTACCGTAACAACCTGATTATCAAGAGAATTTCGTGAAATATAACGATTTAAGGAGGCGAGATTCTCGACCGCGATCAGCTGCAGCGTGTAGTTCTCCCCCGGCTGAGACTTGACCCAGGCGGCCGATTCGGCAAATGGATCCGTCTCGGCCTTGGTTTCCACGGCTGGCGCAGCATCCTCAGCCGGCGCTGCGGCGACCTTTTCAACCGCAGCAGGTGACTGAACCGGTTCAGCCGGCTCTGCCTCGACAGTTGTGTCTACTGCTGCTGTCACGGCTGGTGGAGTGTCTGACGTGAGGCCAGCCTCCGCTTGCTCCACAACTGGCGTCTGATCCGGCACAGGAGCAGGCTCGCTCAACGCCGTTTCAGGAGATGCAGTGGGCTCAACTGCCTCGACAACCATTTCCGCCGGCTTTACCGCTTCGGCAACGTCCGCCACGGCCGGTTGCTCAACAGCTGTCGGGGCAGCCGCATCTGCCGAGTAGTCCATCGAGACTGGATCGACTGTGGTCACCTGCTCCTGACTCTGCCCTGCCAACTCGCTTTGGTTCACGTCCGCCAGGCTCGGCTCAGACATATCAACCACCGGTTGATCATCCATCGCCGGGGTCATCGTGGCCAGGTCAGCGGATTCGCTTGAATCTTCTGGCGTGTTTTTATTGGGTACGAGATTTTGCGCAACCGCATCCGGTGGTGGGAGCACGATCTGCTCTTTTTCCGGCTGACTTGCCGTGGCTTCAGCCTGTGGTTCGACTGCCGGTTCGAACAGGGAGTTGATCGGCCCCTGAAGGAGCAACAGTAAAAGAATCAACGACACCACCGGCACACCGATCATCAGCAGCTGTTTTCGGTAGCCACTCAAAGGCTCCGGTTTTGCCTCTCCCTGTATACCAACCTCACTCAGAATCGCGCTTGCCAGAGGCCCGGGCACCCCGCCGGTCTCTTTGTGCAGACGGTTCAGCTTGGACTCATCGAGGACAAAGTTGTCGGATAACCCCTCATTCTTCAGCAGGTGCGCCATGTAACCTGTCGCTTCCTGCCGGGTCAGTACAGGCATATCGATCGCCTGAATCGATTGCGGAGTCATCACCTGCAACTGGGGGGTGGAGAGCAACAGATCGATCTGTTCATCGGCAAACAGCACGATACTGACCAGTCGATCACCTTCAACCTGTCGCTCAAAAAGCCGCAACAGGGTCATCAGACTGGTGGGTGGCAGCATCTGTGCGTCATCGACCAACAGCACCGGAGTTCTGCCGCGCTTTCTCAACACCTCAAAGCGATCCGCCAGGCGCTGCATAAGATCACCGGCAATATCCGGCAGACCGCTGCAACGGGCAATGAAGGCCAACAGCCGTTCAGGTTGCAAGGTTGGCTCAGCAGAAAAATGGCAGACCATCCAGTTCTCAGGCGCCATCTCCTGTAAGCGGGATGCCAGCAGTGATTTACCACTCCCCTCGGCACCCCTGACCAATGGCACCAGCTCGCTATTCTCGATCAGATGACGGATCAGATCGAGATGGGCGGTGACTTCCGGGGTCGAAAAGAACTCATTGTTATCAGACACTATTGTTTCCGTTATAAATGAGATCAGTCAGCGTAGTGTTGTAATGTTTGCTCTAATTTTTTCAGATCAAAATCGTCTGTAACCAAAGACTGGCCGATTTTTTTCATCAGAACAAGTCTTAACTTGCCATCCATGACCTTTTTATCAACGGCCATAAGCTCAAGAAAGCGCTCAGGGGTCAACTCCTTGGGCGGTGTAATCGGTAGTTTGGCCCGCTCGATCAGTTTAACCGTACGATCAAAATCCTGTTGCGGCATCCAGCCCAATCGACAGGAGAGATCTGCGGCCATACACATACCGGTCGCCACTGCCTCGCCGTGCAGCCATTCGCCATAACCCATACCGGTTTCAATCGCATGACCGAAAGTATGTCCAAGGTTGAGCAACGCCCGCTGTCCAGCCTCTTTTTCATCCGCTTCAACCACGTCCGCCTTGCAACGACAGGAGACCTGGATGGCGTACGCCAGCAACTCCGGATCCCGTTCAAGCAGACCATCCATATGCGCTTCAAGCCAGCTGTAGAAAGGCTCGTCCACAATCAAACCGTATTTGATGACCTCCGCCAGTCCGGAGGCAAACTGCCGGTCATCCAGGGTTCTCAGCGTTGCGGTATCCGCCAGCACCAGACGGGGCTGGTAGAAGGCCCCAATCATGTTTTTACCCAGCGGATGATTGACACCGGTTTTGCCCCCCACGGAGGAATCCACCTGGGCCAACAGCGTGGTGGGCACCTGAATGAAGTGGACACCCCGTTGATAGGTCGCCGCTGCGAAACCGGTCATGTCGCCAATCACACCGCCACCCAGCGCAACCAGGGTGGATTGACGGGTAAAACGTTGTTCGAGCATGGCGCTGTAGATCCGGTTTACCATCTCCAGCGTCTTGTACTGTTCACCATCCGGCAGGATACACGTGGCCACATCGAAATCACTCAATGCGTTCAGCGTCTGTTCCAGATAGAGCGGGGCGACCGTCTCATTACTGACCACCATCACCTGGCGCCCTGGTATCGCCTCTTTATAGTGATTGGCCTCGGCATACACCCCTTCACCAATGTAGATCGGATAGCTGCGATCGCCTAAATCCACATCCAATCGTTGTTCATAATTACTCAAGACTTCTACCCTACGAATTTAGTGAAATGATCTGCTTGCGAATATCCTGCACCACGGCCTGGGTGTTTCTGCCCTCGGTACTGATCAACAGGTCAGCGGTCTGGCGGTAGAGAGGGTCACGCTCAGCCATCAGCGACTTGAGCTTGGCCATTGGGTCATCGGTCTGCAGCAGCGGCCGGTTCTTATCTCTGTGAGTTCGCTCAAACTGCTGCTCAACCGTGCAATGGAGATAGATCACCAGCCCTCTGGAGGAGAGCACTTTGCGATTCTGCTCTCTGATCACCGCGCCACCACCGGTCGCAAGCACCACCTCTTCTCTTTGAGTCAGCTCGTCGATCACCTCCTGCTCGCGCTGGCGGAATCCCTGCTCACCCTCAAACTCAAAAATGGTTGGAATATCCACACCGGTACGCCGCTGGATCTCCAGATCGGAGTCGATGAACTCCTTGCGGAAATGCTCAGCCAGCTGGCGGCCGACCGTGGTCTTTCCAGCACCCATCGGGCCAATTAAAAAAAGATTTTGAACATGCATACTATCATCGGTAAGACGAAGTGGCGGTACAGTTAAGCTGAGTTTATACAGCAGATTTGTCGCTACAGAAAAGCTTTATTCTATAGGTGAACTGCAAAGCGGCCTCAGAAGCCGCTTGGAATTTATGCTAAACCAGTGTTTTCATACAAAAAAAGGCGTGCAACTAAGGCACGCCTTTTGATCCGGGTAAAGTCGCTTGTTAACGAACGGTGAGTGTCTCCTTGAGGATTTTCGGGGTGACGAAAATCAGCAGCTCATTGTTGTCGTCAACCTGTTCGTTACGTCTGAACAGTACTCCCGCGTAGGGGATGTCGCCAAAGAACGGAACCTTCTCTTCCGCCTTGGTCTTGTTTCTCTCGAAGACACCACCAAGCACCACGGTTTCACCATTGTCCACCAGGACCGTGGTTTCAATCTTACGGGTATCGATGGGCGGCACACCGAGGATGGAGCGGGTGTAGTCCGGATTATCCTTGTTGATGATCAGATCCATTCTGACCCTGTCATCCGGGGTAATGTGCGGCGTTACATCCAGCTTCAGCAGTGCCTCTTTGAAAGAGATCTTGGTTGCGCCACTCGCGGTTGCTTCCTGATAGGGGATTTCAACACCCTGCTTGATCGAAGCCTGGGTCTGGTCAGAGGTAATTACTCGTGGACTGGAGATCAGCTCACCCCGGCCTTCCGTCTGCATCGCGGTTAGCTCAAGCTGCAGCAGATAGCTGCCGACCTTGCCGACCAGGAAGTTAAGACCACCGGATGGAGAATTCACTGGCAGATTGACCATTAAAGATTCACGGTTTGCATCGAGAGTGTCATCACCATTGTTCTCGATGCCAGGGGCAATACCAAATGAGTTATCGATATGGCCAGGCATGGCGCCAGCTGTCAGGGTGAAGTTGTCATCAAACGAGCCATCGAAATTGGCGCCAAAGCGTACACCAAGGTCCTTGGCGAAGTCGTTGTTGGCAATGACGATTCTGGATTCGATCAATACCTGTCTGACCGGGATATCCAGTCTCTGCAGCAGGCGCCGGATATCCTCCAGCTTGGCGGCCGTATCCTGGATCAACAGAGTGTTGGTCCTGACATCCACAGTGACATTGCCACGCTCCGAAAGCAGACGATTCTCTTCAGATTTCAACAGATCCGCCAGATCCTGGGCCTTGGCATAGTTAACCTGAATGAAATCGGATCTCAAAGGCGCAAGCTCTTCAATCTTCTGCTGAGACTCAAGCTCCAGCTGCTCTCTCGCGGCCACCTCTTCTGTCGGCGCCACCATGATTACGTTATCGATCTGGCGCTTGGTCAGGCCTTTCGATTTGAGAATGATGTCGAGGGCCTGATCCCAGGGGACATTCTTCAATCTCAGGGTAATCCGTCCATCTACGGTATCACTGGTGACAAGATTCAGGCCGGTGAAATCAGCCAGCAGCTGCAGAACAGCGCGGACTTCGATATCTTGAAAGTTGAGTGACAGCCTGTCACCGGTGAAGACCAGCCGCTCCTTCAGCAAGGCGTCTTTTTCCTGCTTGGAGAGTGAGCGGACTTCGACGGCAAACACCTCGTTTGCCTGATAGGCAAGATAGTCATACTCACCGGTAGGGCTGATCTCAATAACAACATTCTCACCCACAGGTTTGGTTTCGATCTTGCTGACTGGCGTGGCGAAATCCATTACATCAAGGGATTGTACCAGGGCGCTGTCAATGGTGGCCTTGAAGATCTCCATAACGATCTTGCCACCCTGCTCCCGCACATCCACAGGTACGGACGGATTTCCCAGTGTAACCAAAATGCGCCCTTCACCCGCTTCACCACGGCGAAAATCGATGTTCGCAACATCGTAACTGCCGCCACTGGTAGAGACAACTTCCGGCGCTTCATTGGTCATACTGGAAGTAGTGGGCTGCTCGGCAACACTGGCACTGGAACCAATTCCCTGATTACTCACATCTAGGGTGATCAATACGGTGGAATCAGTAACTTCAGTCTTATAACCCACCATCGATGACAGGTTGATCACCAAACGGGTTCTGTTACCGGCCTCCAGAGCAGTAATGCTATGTGCCGGTCCCACACCGATCAGTTTTGTTTTATATCCAAGTGTGCTGCTCACACCGGAAAAGTCGAAGGAGATACGGGCAGGATTATCAGTTACAAAGCTGGTTGGCTCACTGGCCGGACCAGACATCTCCAAAGCAATTTGAACCCTGTCTCCGGGCAGTGCGGAAAAATCTATGGATTGCAGAGCAGGCCCAGCCATGACAGCCAATGGCGTTCCAGTAAATATCATCAGCAACGCCAATCCTAAAAACCTGTGCGCGAGTGCGCGAACCAGCCCAGATTGATCCATCCCACAGTGTCTGAGTGCCATTGGCAAACCCCTCATCTCGAAATCCTCTTGACTATTCCGCCAACGCTAGCGAAGCCTGACGCTCAATGTAACCACCAGAACCATCCTGGACAATCTCGTTCAATTCGATTCTGTCTTCTGTAATCAGCATGATGCGGCCATGATTCTGGCCCATATAGTTGCCAGACTTCACCTTGTGAACCGTCCCCTCTTTGGTTTTCACCAACCCCCAAGCAACGCCAGTCTGCTCCAAAGTTCCCACCATTCGAATTGAATCGAGCGGAAAGCTCTCCAGCTCTTCTTTACGACGATTGAAATCAGGCGTTAATCCATTTCCGGAGATACTGGAGGTCTCAGCCTCCTCTCCAGACATATCGATGAATGGATTACGTCGCCCAGTTGCAGAGTAGAGAAAAGTCTCGATCTGCTTGATCTCTGGTAGCGGTTCGATACGGGCAGGAGGAGCGGCTTTTCGTTCAGCCACATAGCCCCTCAGCTCTGCCAGATTCGGGTTGGCACACCCAGCAAGGATCAGCAGAGGCAGTAGCGCGACTAAGTACCGGTATTTAAGCTGCACAATACTCACACTCACTCTCCTTCCTCTTCATCGAGATAGCGGTAGGTTTTGGCAGTAGCCTCCAGTGTCAGCTTGGGATCTGCAGATTTGGGATCTCCCCGCTTAATCTTAATATCATGAATGGTTACAATCCGGGGCAATGCTGCCAGCCCGCTGATGAAGTTACCAAACTCATGGTACTCACCTTTCACTATAACCTGGATCGGCAGCTCAGCATAAAAGTCTTTCGGTAACTCTTCCTGTGGCTTGAAGAGCTCAAACTCCAAGCCTGAGGCCAGCCCAGTCTGCGATACATCGACCAGTAGTTCAGCCACTTCCGTCTTGTCCGGCAGCTGACGAAGCATGGTTCCGAATGACTGCTTCATCTCTTCCAGCTGCTGGCGATAGGCATCCAGATTGGAAGCCTTGGCCTGTTTGGTCTCGAACTCTTTGCGCAGATCCAGCTCTTTTCTCTCGACGCTATCCAGTTGTGTCAGCTGAGCTTCGATCACCAGATAGTAACCTGCGACCATTACGGCAATGGCGACCAGCACAACGGCAACCATTTTGACCGGTGTTGGCCAGATTCCGACATTGCTGAAATCTAATTCATTGAGGTCTTCTAAGTTCATTCTTCAACCTCCTCGGTCTGGGAGGTCTGCTTCACTGTGAGCTTGAAATGGCTGTAACCGGTACCGGTTTTCTCTTTACTCTCGATGAAGTCGAGTGTCGGATTCTTCAGCCACTCTGAATTGTCGATATTCCGCATCATGGAAGATACCCGGGCGTTGGACTGGGCCTGCCCTTCGAATGTCACCTGATTGCCCGTCTGATCAATCTCATCCAGATAGACGCCCATCGGCAGCGTGGTCACGACCTCATCGAACAGATGCACGATCTGGGGACGGCTACTCTGCAGCTCCTGGATGATGTTCATTCTGGCCAGCAGATTCTGCTTGGTCTTATCCAGGTCACGAATCTCGCTGATCTGCTTCTCTACCGTCTTGATCTCTTGCTTAAGAAAGTTGTTGCGCTGATTCTGCGCCTCGATCTGGGACTGAATGATACTGTGAACACCGTATACAGCCAGGGCAGAGAAGAGGGCCCCAGCGAGCACCATCATCCCAAACTCTTTTTGGCGCTCTTTGCGTTCTGCTTCCCGCCAGGGGAGTAAGTTAATGCGCGCCATCAGTCAAAACTCCTCAGTGCAAGACCGCAGGCAATCATCAGTGCAGGTGCATCCGCACTCAAGGCCTGGGGTTTAACCCTGGATGATACCGACATGTTGGCAAATGGATTTGCCACCGATGCCGGGGTTCCCAATTTCTCCTCCACCAGATCGTCGATTCCCGGTATGGACGAACTGCCGCCGGCCAGGATGATATGGTCAACACTGTTGTAGGCACTGGAAGAGAAGAAGAACTGTAGCGAGCGACTGACCTGCTGTGCCATCGCCTCCTTGAACGGCTCAAGCACTTCAGGCACGTAGTTATCGGGTAGCCCACCCTGACGTTTCGCCATTCCGGCCTCTTCGATCGAGAGTCCGTAGCGACGCTGAATCTCTTCTGTCAGTTGGCGACCACCGAAATTCTGTTCACGGGTGTAGATGATCTTGTTGTTGTGCAGCACATTCAGTGTGGTGGTGGTGGCGCCGATGTCCGCAATTGCGATCGTCTGGTCTTCACCATGCTCCGGCAACTGATCGAGCAGCTGGGAACAGGCGTTCTCCATGGCGTAGGCTTCAACATCCACGATGTTGGCCGTCAGCCCGGCGATATCCAGCGCCTCTACCCGGTCATCCACATTCTCACTTCGTGAGGCCGCCAACAGCACATCCACCAGCTCCGGGTTCTTCTCGGAAGGACCGATAACCTCGAAATCCAGGTTTACCTCTTCCAGGGGGTAGGGGATGTATTGATCGGCTTCCAACTGAATCTGGCTTTCCAGCTCCTGATCAGAGAGCGTGGCCGGCATCGATATCACCTTGGTGATGACTGCAGAGCCGGAAACGGCGACAGCAGCATGCTTGGCCTTGGATCCTGATCGCCTGACCGCTGTGCGTATCGCCTCGCCGACAGCGTCGACTTCAGCAATATTCTTCTCCACGACAGCATTTCCGGGGAGCGGCTCCACGCCATAGGACTCGACGCGATAAGTCGAACCGGTGCGCCCCGTGGCTTGCGACAACTCCAGCAGCTTCACAGCTGTAGAGCTTATGTCGATGCCTATCAAAGGCGGCTTTTTTCTTCCGAATAGTGACATGCGGTTTACCCAAACGATCCTTATGCCGCAGAACTTAACTAGGATTCTCTTTAACTAGAGTAAGTAACTATATAGCAGCAAATGATTTTTTTGTGAAGACATTTTTTCACAAAAGAGCTCAAAAAGCTCGCATTTTATTTGCTAGACTATCGGACTTCGCATGGGACCATTCTGGTCTCCCCGGATCAACCAATTCTGTGAACCAGCGCATGAAGTCGTTCTACAGACTCTTAAGATACCTCGTTTACTTCTTATTCGGCCTATCCGTGATAGGTGCCTGCAGCCTTTATGGCGCCTATCTCTATCTTGAACCCAAGCTGCCATCCATTGAAACACTCAAGGATGTGCGTCTGCAGGTTCCCCTTCGTATCTACAGCAGCGACCACCTGTTGATCGCTGAGTTCGGTGAAAAACGCCGTGAGCCCCTTGGCTATGACGACATTCCACCTCGCATGATACAAGCTTTTCTGGCCGCCGAAGATGACCGATTCTTTCAACACCCTGGGGTGGATTATCACGGCATCATACGTGCAGCCGTACAACTGCTCCTGACCGGCGAAAGACGGCAGGGCGGCAGTACCATCACAATGCAGGTCGCGAGGAACTTTTTCCTCAGTAGCGAGAAGACCTACACTCGCAAACTCAATGAGATCTTTCTCTCATTCAAGATAGAGCGCTTGTTGTCCAAAGAGGAGATACTCGAACTCTACCTTAACAAAATCTATCTCGGTCACCGATCCTACGGTGTCGGTGCCGCTGCTTTAGTCTATTACGGCCGACCAGTGGAAAAACTTGAGCTTTCCGAAATCGCCATGATTGCCGGTCTGCCTAAGGCCCCATCACGCTTAAATCCGATCTCAAATCCGCAACGGGCACTGATTCGCAGAAACTATGTTCTCGGCCGAATGCTGGATCTGAACCAGATCAGCCGGGCTGAGTTTGATGCAGCCAAAGCAAGCCCGATCACTGCCGAACTTCACACCGCGCCAAGCGAGATCGAAGCTCCCTATGTTGCTGAAATGGCAAGGGCTGAAGCAGTTTCGCGCTTTGGACAGGAAGCCTATACCAGTGGCTACACCATCACAACCACAATCGAAAGCCACCTTCAGGAAGCAGCAAATGTCGCTTTACGGAATGCGGTCCAGGCCTACGACAAACGGCATGGATACCGGGGTCCCGCCGGCTATCATGAACTCACTGAAGCGCCTGACCAGGCGGAACTGATAGAGATCATAACCGCCATACCCAGCGCAGCCGACCTAAAAAAAGGGATGGTAATTGCTTTAGATGAGAAGTCGATCACAGTTCTAACCGGGCAAGGCGAAGAACTCACCATCGATTGGCCAGGCCTCTCCTGGGCCAGCGCTTACATAGACAGCGAACGCAAGCAGCCTGAACCCAAACAGGCCAGTGAAATTGTCAAGCCGGGTGACCTGATCTATCTCTTCAGCGACAGGGATGAAAAGGGGGAGGCCTACTGGCGACTTGGACAGATCCCGACGGTTTCCGGCGCATTGGTCTCACAATCACCGGCCGATGGCTCAATCAAGGCCCTGGTGGGTGGTTACGATTTCTATCTGAGCAAATTCAACCGGGTCACTCAGGCCAAACGCCAACCAGGCTCCGGCTTCAAGGCCTTTATCTACTCTGCTGCGCTGGAAGCGGGATTCAATCCGGCCAGTATCATCAATGACGCGCCCGTCGTTTTCGATGACGAAGGCCTGGAGGCCACCTGGCGCCCGGAAAACTACAGCGGAAAGTTTTTCGGGCCCACCCGCCTGAGATATGCCCTGACCCACTCGCGCAACCTGGTCTCGATCCGTCTGTTGCGCAAGATGGGAATCAAACATGCGATCAACTACGCCAGCCGCTTCGGCTTCGATAAAAACCAGCTGCCCTACGACCTGTCACTGGCGCTGGGCAGTGGCGCGGTCACCCCGCTGGCGATGGTCGAAGGCTACAGTGTGCTGGCCAATGGCGGCTATTATGTCTCTTCGCACATCATCGACACCATCCGTGATGACAAGGGTGAAGAACTCTATCGGGCCAATCCGCTGCAGGTTTGCGATGAGACCATGCAGCTGGCTGTGGATGAGGCCAACGAAAAGCTCCAGGCACTGGCATCACTGCCGGAGCAGAGCGAAGAGGCGCTTCCTGTCGTGCCACGCTGCGCCAAGCAGGCAATCACCGAACAGAACCAGTACCTCATGTACTCAATGCTGCGGGATGTGATTCAATTGGGCACGGCGCGTAAGGCCAGAGTAATCGGCCGCAAAGATATCGCAGGCAAAACCGGCACCACCAACGACCAGAAAGATGCCTGGTTCAACGGCTTCAACCACTATCTGGCCACTACAACCTGGATCGGCTTTGATGATGTCTCCCCGCTCGGCCGAGGTGAGGTTGGCGGGCGGGCGGCACTGCCGGCTTGGATCGACTTCATGCAGGTGGCACTCAATGGCATCGAGGAGAAGTCACCTGACATGCCTGCGGGAATGCTTACCATGCGCATCGATTCAGAGAGCGGTGAACCGGTCAATGTAGGCCACCCCAATGCAATCTTTGAAGTGTTTGAAGTGGACAAGGCGCCGAAGCCGCCGAAACACGACCTCAACAGCACAACGCGTCGCGGACAAAACGAAAGCAGTGTCAATCCGATAGAAGACCCATTTTGACCCTGAGGCCCGCTACAACGGGCCGGAAACTGTTCAGAAATTGAATTTATCGGCAAAACCATGGCCTAAGCTAGTCGTGTTGCAGCCTGTTATCACGAAAGCATTAACAGGCTTCTGAAATAATGCCACAATCCTGGTAAAGAAAATCTCGCCAGCAGCAGCAAAGCGAATGGCACCGACTAGCAGACCTCTATGAGCAGCGGAAAAAGATCATTACAAAAACGCATCGCTTACGAAGCGGCAAAAATTCTAACCGAGCTGCGTACCGATAACCTGGCCTACGCCTGTCGCAAGGCCGCTGCCAAACACGGCATCACCAAACAGCAACTGATGCCAAGCCGGGACGAAATCGAACAGGCACTGAAGGAGCAGCAACGTCTGGTGCTGGGTGACAGACAACACACCGCACTCAATCAGCTGCGGGAGAGCGCACTCGACGCGATGCAGGCGCTGAAGCAGTTTCAGCCGCTGCTGGTTGGTCCTGTATTGCAGGGAACAGCCGATGACAACAGCCACATTGAGCTCCACCTGCAGGCGGATACACCTGAAGAGGTATTGTTCGCTCTGAGTGACCTACACATTCCCTGGCAGGAGAAGCAGCGCCAACTGAACTTCAGTGACGGTAGCCACGAAACCATCCCCTGCTTTCGCTTTTCCGCAGATGAGATTCAATACCTGCTGATGGTATTCCCAAACGGGAAAAACCGTAAACGCCCACTGGATCCTTTCGACCACAAGCCTTTTCAGAGTGCCAACATCAAGCAGCTTCAAGCGCTGCTCGACGAAGAACACTCTGCGGAATCGGATTATTATGAAGATGCGTTTCCACTGAGCAGGGAAACCAGCCGCGGATAGCGCCTGCTTTACTGCCGCTGAAATCGGGCAGCAAAACAAGTCTGGTGTTATCCCGCTATTCGATCCAACAAGCAGCGATCAGCGCTTGTCGATCGGCACATAATCCCGGCGAGGATAGCCTTTGTAGATCTGCCGGGGGCGACCGATCTTCTGCCTCGGATCATCCATCATCTCCAACCAGTGAGCAACCCAGCCGACGGTACGGGCAATCGCAAACATCACGGTAAACATATTGTTCGGAATACCCAATGCCCGGTAGATGATGCCTGAATAGAAGTCCACATTCGGATAGAGTTTGCGTTCGATGAAATACTCATCATTGAGCGCAATCTCTTCCAGCCTTTGAGCCAACTCGAACATTGGGTTGTCGTCGTCCGCCAGCCTCTCCAGTACCTGATGGCAGACATCCCTGATGATGCCCGCACGAGGATCATATTTCTTGTAGACACGATGACCGAATCCCATCAGCCGGAAGCCGTCATCCTTATCTTTTGCCTTGTCAATGTATTTGTCGATTTGCGATACATCACCAATCTCCGCCAGCATATCCAGCACCGCCTCGTTGGCGCCACCATGCGCCGGCCCCCAAAGAGAGGCAATACCTGCGGCGATACAGGCAAAAGGGTTGGCCAGCGAGCTGCCCGCCAGACGTACAGTTGAGGTACTCGCATTCTGCTCATGATCCGCATGCAGGATGAACAACAGATTGAGCGCCTTCTCGGCAATCGGATCCAACTCGTAATCTTCACAGGGTGTCGCGTACATCATGTGCAGCAGATTCGCGCAATAGGAGAGATCATTGCGCGGGTACATGATCGGCTCACCGATATTGTGCTTGTAACTGGCGGCCGCAATGGTCGGCATCTTGGCAATCAGTCGATGCGCGGCAACTTGTCGCTGAACCGGGTCGTTGATATCGAGGGAGTCGTGATAGAACGCGGACAGGGAGCCGACCACCCCAACCATGATCGCCATCGGATGGGCGTCATAGTGAAAACCGCCGAAGAAGTGCTTCAGGGTCTCATTCAGCATGGTGTGACGGCTGATCAGCTTGTTGAAATCGCCCAGCTCCTGCTGACTCGGCAGTTCACCGTTGAGCAGCAGATAAGCGGTTTCCAGAAAATCCCCGCCATCGGCAAGCTGCTCGATGGGATAACCTCGATACTCGAGTATGCCGACCTCACCCTGAATGAAGGTGATCTTACTGTTACAGCTGGCTGTCGACATAAAGCCCGGATCATAGGTGAAAACACCCGCATCCTTATAGAGTGATGAAACATCGATTGCAGGTGGGCCTTGAACCGACTCCCGAACCGGTAATTTGATCGATACGCCGGTCTCATCATTCGTCAAGGTATAAGTTTTCTCATTAACCGCCATGGTGAACTCCGTAAAGTACTGCAAACCAACCTGATACACGCCACGATATGCCGTTTTGAGTAAAAAGGCCAGTTACAGTTAAAACAGGTATAACTCTGTGAATTAATTATAAATTTTTCTACCCATGGTAGGGCGGGAGCAGTAATCCTGACTGATGATGGCAGGAGATTCAAGTCTATATCGGGAGTTATCACACGCCCTCCAGGACCCACTATCGCCTACGCATGCAGAATTGAGATTGCTATAAAATCTCCACACGCCTCATATAATAATTTTATAAGCCCAGAAATTATAGCTTGAAGGCCGGCCGTGCAGCATCAGATTATGTAAATGATAACTATTGAGTTTACACCCAAGTGCACCTGCCCGCTTTTAAACAGCAGGCTTACGGAAAAAGCGCTCTGAGTGTTCGTCTGCTGGTTGCAACTGGTCGAACCAGGTCGCTTTCTCATCGAACTTGGCAAAAAACGGCTGTTGCACCCAGGAGGGATCCCTGGCCTGGATGAACCTGAGCACAAACACCTTCTGCCCGTTCATCTCGGCAATTCCCTGAATCTCCACCTTGCCCGGGTCGGCACTCATACTCGGACCCCGTGCGGTTCGACCCAGCCCGGAAACCTTTTGCATTGCCTGACGGTAGATCTGCCAGGCTTTATACAGAGGCACCTCAAAATAGCGCCTGGCTCCAGTATCCCGCTCAACAAATTGATAGTAAGGGATGATCCCGAGCTTGATCTGTTCGTTCCAGAGTTTTACCCAGTCATCTTCGCAATCATTGATGTGGGCCAGCAGAGGACCCTGGCTTCGAATCTCAGCACCGGTTGCGCGCAAGCGTCGAATCGCAGCGCGGGCAATGTCCGTATCCAGCTCACGCCAATGATTGTAGTGCGCCATGATCGCCACGTGCTTACCCGCCAGTACCAGATGGTGCAGTAGCTCGACCAGCTCATCCGCATCCTCATCGGTGATGAATCGCTGTGGCCAGAAGGTCAATGCCTTGGTGCCGATTCTTACGGTTTGTATATGGCTGAAACGGGGATGCAGCAGGGGCTCCAGATAGCTCTTCAATTGACGGCTTTTCATCACCATCGGATCACCGCCGGTGACCAGCAGATCGGTGACTTCAGGGTGCTCTTCAAGATAGCCGTAGAGCTTGTCGGCTTCGGTGGTCGCCATGCGCAGATTCTTGTCGCCGACGAACTGGGCCCAGCGAAAGCAGAAACTGCAGTAACTGTGGCAGGTTTGCCCCTGGCTGGGGAAGAACAGCACCGTTTCACGATACTTGTGCTGCAGTCCCGGGATTGGCTCACCGGCCGAGTCACAGGGTACATTATGCTCAAGCTGGCCGGCGGGATGAGGGTTCAACTCCTGACGGATCTCATCCGCAACCAGCCTCAGGGCCTGTTTGTCCAGGTCAGAACGAATCGCCATTGCCATGCGGTTGTAGTGAACGTCCGAGAGCATACCCTTTTGTGGAAAGGTCAGCTGAAAGATTGGATCGTTCGGCACCTGCTGCCAATCGATGAGCTCTTCGATTACATAAGCATTGACGCGAAACGGCAATACCGCCGAGACCACCTTCATTTCGAAACGTAACGACTCAGGCAGCTGTTGCAGCTCTTTGATCTTGTCTAAATCTCTGGCGGTATAGACCCTGAATTTTTGTTTCGGGACATCGTCAAAATCGACGGTGTGCAAAGGTGTTCGAGTCAATGGTGACTGTTGCGGCATATTCAGCTCCAGATCTGTCGCTTGTTTAACCTGAGTCTCACGAGAGATTGTCTTGGTCGGATCAAGCCCCATGCCGAAGTGGCAAACGCCTTTCAGCTTGCTCTATCGGGGGCGGAAATATTTTTGTTTTTTTGACTAAATTTATACTTCAAAGCCGAAGATACGCAGAGAGATTCATTCCAAATGCGCATTGCTGCCACTCCACAGTGGACAGTTCAACGGCAACGAACAGTAATCCATCATTATTACGGCAGCATCTACTTCATGGCCTCAAATCATCCACCCAACCCGCGCGCTCCTATCGCAGTCAAAGCGTGATTTCAATCATCACCGCCCGTCGCAGATAACCAGGTTGAGCACTCCTCTTCGATCCACGCGAGTGAACCTCAAGGGGCGCATACCCTAACAAACAATCTGCAACGGAGCAAAACCAGGGATGGGACAAATTTCGACAAAGTGACCATTTTCATAAGTTTTAATCGATTTTTTGCTGTTTTTAATGCATATACCATCAATATAAGCACAGATAGATATATCTAATATTTGATTAATGAAGCATTTAAAACTATATATAAAGGCTCAAGCACCTTAATTGAGCAATAGTTACTCTGTTTACAGCAGGTCACTTCAGCACGCTAAGCCCACACTTATTGTGCAAAGCACTATAAATTTTTATCACCACAAGCCATAATTAAACTTATGAGCCCATAAGTATTAAAACGGCCCCTGAATCAGGCCAATTTCAACTGCTGGAATAAAAAAGCGAGCGACTAGACCATCCACCAAGGCGAATCTATGAATCTACACGAATACCAAGCCAAATCACTGTTTGCCAACTATGGCATTCCCGTTCCCCAGGGACAGGCTGTATCCAGCCCGAGCGAAGCCCGCACCGCCGCCCAGGAACTCGGCGGCAAACTCTGGGTCATCAAAGCCCAGGCCCATACCGGTGGGCGCGGCAAAGCCGGTGGCGTAAAACTGGCCCGTAACCTGGACGAAGTGGAACAGATGGCAGGAGAGATCCTCGGCATGACACTGGTTACCAACCAGACCGGCCCTCAAGGCCTGCCAGTCAACTCGGTTCTCGTGGAGCAGGGCAGCGATATCGACAAAGAGCTCTATCTCGGCGCTCTGCTCGATCGCTCACGCTCACGCATCGCCTTCATGGCATCCGAGGCCGGCGGTATGAATATCGAAGAGGTTGCCGCCTCTACCCCGGAGAAGATTCTGACCACCGTGATCAACCCCTCCACAGGCATGCTGCCCTACCAGTGCCGCAAACTCGCCTTCGGACTGGGGCTTAGCGGAGACCAGATCAAACAATTCTCGAAGATCATGATGTCGCTCTACCGTCTCTACATCGAAAAGGATATCAGTCTGATCGAGATCAATCCCCTGATCATCACCAGCGACGGTAATCTGATGGCACTGGACGCCAAGATCAACCTCGACAGCAACGCGCTCTACCGACACCAGGAGCTGGTGGCCCTGCGGGACCTCTCGCAGGAGGATGAAAAAGAGGCCGCCGCCGCTCAGCACGATCTCAACTACATCACCCTGGATGGCACGATCGGCTGTATGGTAAATGGCGCCGGACTGGCGATGGCAACCATGGATATGGTCAAACTGCATGGCGGCGAACCCGCCAATTTCCTGGATGTGGGCGGTGGCACCACAGCGGAGCGGGTCACCGAGGCCTTCAAGCTTATCCTCTCCGATGAGAAGGTGAAGACCGTGCTGGTGAATATCTTCGGCGGCATCGTGCGTTGCGACCTGATCGCGGAAGGGATCATCACCGCAGCACGCAGTATCGGTGTGAAGGTTCCCGTGGTGGTCAGGCTGGAAGGCACCAACGCCAGCCAGGGCCTGGAGATGCTCGCCTCGAGCGGACTCGACTTCATCACCGCCAATGACTTCACCGAGGCTGCCAAAAAGGCCGTCGCGGCGGCCGCCTGAAACCACGCCAGACAGGATCAGATTAAGATGAGCATTCTTGTAGACAACAACACCAAAGTCATCTGCCAGGGTTTTACCGGCAAGCAGGGTACTTTTCATTCGGAACAAGCGATCACCTACGGCACCAACCTGGTGGGCGGCGTAACCCCGGGCAAAGGAGGGCAGAGCCATCTGGATCGCCCGGTATTCGACACCGTCCACGACGCAGTTGCCGAAACCGGTGCAGACGCCAGCATGATCTATGTACCACCACCCTTTGCCGCGGATGCGATCATTGAAGCGGCCGATGCAGGCATCCAGGTCATCGCCTGTATCACTGAAGGCATTCCGATTCTCGATATGCTGAAGGTCAAAGAGGCACTCAAAAGCTATCCTGCCCGCTTGATCGGCCCTAACTGCCCAGGCATCATAACGCCTGGTGCCTGTAAAATCGGCATCATGCCGGGGATGATCCACAAACCCGGCAGAGTCGGTGTCATGTCCCGCTCCGGCACCCTGACCTACGAGGCGGTCCATCAGACCACTCAGGCAGGGCTTGGCCAGAGTACCTGTGTGGGGCTCGGCGGCGATCCGATCAATGGCACCAGTTTCATCGACTGCCTGAAGCTGTTCGAAGAGGATGAGCAGACGGAAGGCATCATCATGGTTGGTGAAATCGGCGGTTCTGCGGAAGAGGAAGCGGCAGACTATATTAAACAAAATGTCAGCAAACCAGTTGTTGCCTATATTGCCGGTGTGACAGCACCTCCCGGTAAACGCATGGGACACGCGGGCGCCATCATCAGTGGCGGCAAAGGCACCGCGGACGCTAAATTCGAGGCGCTGGAATCAGCCGGCGCCCAGGTTGTGCGCTCCCCGGCAGAGATGGGACAACGGATGGCACAACTTCTTGGCTGATCAGCAGTCGGGCCTTGATTGGCACTTTTTCAACTACAACAGGATGTATTGGATTCGTGTCGACAGGCCCTAACAATCCCCAGGAGAGCCCATTGAGCAGCCCAATCGACAGTCCTTATCTGGTGCCACTGGATGGCGGTTTGAAAATCAAAGAGCTGACCACCCAGCCAGCGGATGATGTACCAGGTAAAAAGCGTTTAAAAAAAAATCTCGCCGAAGAGATCGACTACCTGGATGATCTGCAACGCCGTCTCTATGCAGAGGACCGGCGGGCACTTCTGATCATTTTTCAGGCCATGGATGCGGCCGGCAAAGACAGCACCATCCGCGCTGTGATGACCGGTATCGATCCCAGCGGCTGTCAGGTGTTCTCATTCAAACAACCGTCGAAACTCGAGCTGGACCACGATTTTCTCTGGCGTACCACCCGCGCACTGCCCGAACGGGGGCGCATCGGTATATTCAATCGAAGCTATTACGAAGAGACCCTGGTGGTTCGGGTCCACCCCCAATACCTGGAGTCCCAGCGCATCAATATTCCATCGGAGCTGAACGATCTGTGGCAGCAGCGCTTTGCCTCGATCCGCCAATTCGAGCAACACCTGGCACTTAACGGTACGGTAATCCTCAAATTCTGGCTCAATGTCAGCAAGGAAGAGCAACGGATGCGCTTTCTCTCCCGCCTCAACGAGGCGCACAAACATTGGAAGTTTTCCATTAAGGATGTTGAAGAGAGAGCCCATTGGGACGACTACATGAAGGCCTATCATGAGACCCTGGCCGCCACCTCCAAGCCCTGGGCACCCTGGTATGCCATACCGGCAGACAACAAACCCTATATGCGTTGGCAGGTTGCAAAAATCATCCGCAAAACATTGCAATCCATGGCACCTCAATATCCTCAGGTCGATAAGGACGAATTACAGCAGTTCAACCAGATGCGTCATCTGCTTGAGCATGAGACCTCGTCGGACTGAACAGGCGGCATCTGGCATATCGGCTATGGCGGATATCGATTAGTAGAGTCATAATAGGTTTTAACAATCATAATTTCTCGCCACATAACAACAGAGCTGCTGACCAATGGCACCGGCACAAACCATGTACCGACGGATACTCATTTTGATCATCATCGGCCTGGCCATCTCGTTGCCAGCCGCTGCGGATCGCCACAAAGAGTCAAGAAGTAACCGACAGAAGGCCGTAACGGTATGCAACGACTACCGGGTAAAAAACCGCTTACCCTGTTTTGTCTCACGCAACAGATGCCCGTTGGGGTTTGAGGTCCTGGAGCGTTTCAACCAGGCTCCTGGCGCTGAATATATGGCCTGTCGCGACCTACGCCACGAGCGCCCGGCCACCCTGCAACAGAAGAGCACAGTCAATGACAAGCGGCAACGCCTGTTACAGCAGTTTGATCAATTGGTTGAGCGTGCTGTCGAGACTCAGCTTGGGGAAACCGTCTACATACCGGAATCCACCCTCAACAAACTCTCCACCTTTTTCTCTCAGATCAGCCTGGAAAAGATCACCATTCATCGCAGCCAGGCGATCAGCAAAGGCTGTTTCAACGACTGCCAGAAAATCTACTGTTCTGCCGATGAACCGATTAAAAGCTGGGTCGAGGCGGATGCCAAACGGATCTCGACCAAACTGCTGATTCAGGTGGCTCATGCCGAACGCTGCGAGATCCAGGGGGGTCGGGAGCGATATATCACCAACTGGCTTCGCGATCTGCCCGCATCGCTGCTCGATGAACTAAAGCAGGAGAGCCGCTATGATGCGACCAAAATACGCTACGCAAAGTACATCGAGGCGCATGCCAGAAACCGGGCGAAAAGCGTCTGCCGGCGGATGCTCTGCAGCGACTAGGGGCGAGCGCATTGAACCTGCTTGAAAGCAGAAGCTACCACTGCCCCTACTGCGGCGAGGAGAATGAGGCTCTGATCGATCGCAGCATCCCGCAACAGAGCTACATCGAGGACTGCACTGTCTGTTGCCGGCCCATTACGCTACAGATCTCCTGCAACCCGCAGATCCAATTGATTGCGATACGCGATGACGAGTAGCCAGCACCAGCTCATCGCGTACTGCTCACTCTAGCGCAGCCCTCGAAAGAGGGCTGATTCAAAAGCAACCAACTATCGTTTGTAGATGCTGTTCAACGCCTCACTCAGAGCCGCCCAGGATTGCTGATCCGCCTGCTGGTCATAAGCCAGCGGCAATTCAAACTGCTTACCAAACTTATCCGCATCCGGGTTGGTAAACGAGTGTTTGGCCCCTGCATAGTTGATGAAGCTGTGTTTCACATTGGCATGGGCCATTTCCGCCATGAAGGCATCGATATGCTCCTGCTTTACAAACGGGTCATCCGCTCCATTGAATACCAGCACCTCGGCTTTGACCACACCCTTCTCGGCCGGTTCTACCGCTGGCAAGCTACCATGAAAACTTCCCACCAGGTCGAGATCCAGGCCGCGGCGGGCCATCTCCAGGACGATTCCGCCACCAAAACAGTAACCGATCGCTGAGATATCCTCTGCGGCGACACTTTTGTGGTTCTGCAACAGGGTCATGGCCGCCTTGAATCTTTCGGTCGCCACAGCCATGTTCTTCTTCACTTCACCTGCGAATTTTCCCGCATCCTTTGGGTGGTTGGCCAGTTTACCGTCACCATACATGTCCACCGCCAGTGCGGTATAACCCATGCCGGCCAACTGTTTCGCCCGGTTGCGGGCATACTCATTGTGCCCCCACCACTCATGCACCACCAGAATACCCGGACGTTTCTCCATCACCGCATCGTCATAGGCCAGATAGCCTTTCATCATGGTGCCAGCATAGCGATACTCAACCGGCTCACCCACCACGGCAGCGCCGGCAGCCAGTGAAATAGCGTACAGAAAGATTCCGATTATGCTTGGTTTCATCACTCCATCCTCGTTATTGATTCTCTTTACAGATAAAAATTGAATAAGCCGGGAGCAACCGGTCGTCGCGTAGATCCGGTCGATCCAAGCCTATACAGAATGTTTTAAAGTTCAAGGCCTCTGATAGACCAGAGCCGGGGTGGCACTGCCTACTACAAAACCGGTACCATCCGCGACATGAGACTGCTTTTACTTCTATTTACGCTATTCAGTTATAACGCCTACGGGAATGAAATCAACCTGACGGACTCTGAGGGCAACGACATTACGATCCAGGTTACACCGGCAGACGGGGAACTGCTGATGATCTGGCTGGTCGATCACGATGAACATCGCCCCCTGTTTGAGAGTTTGCTGAACAATATTGCCAAGGCCGGTATCGAGATATGGCGCGTCGACCTGCTGGAAGCCTATTTTCTACCCCGTTCCAGTGAAGAGATCCGCACGTTGAATGGCACCGGTGTTGCGGCGATACTCAGCGCCGCCCACCAACAGAGCAGCAAGCGGATCTTACTGGCCGCCTATGATCGAATGCCCCTGCCTCTGTTGCGGGGCGTGCGTCAGTGGCAATCAGAAGCTGAAGATTCCCGTTTCACCGGGGCGGTTCTCTTCTACCCAAACCTGTTCGGCCCAGCGCCGATTGCCGGTGAGCCGCCGAGCCTTGATCCGATTCTGTATGCCACCAATACCCCCCTGATGATCTATCAACCATCCTTGGGCAGCCATCGCTTACGCATGAATGAGGTGCTCTCCGCACTCTGGCAATCCGGGTCTCCAAGTTATCTCTATCTGGTACCGGAGGTTCGGGACTGGTTCATCATGGATGATGAGGAACACAAACCGAGTCAGATCGATATCAAGGCGACACAACGTATCCCGCAACAGATCAAGCAGTTTGCAGCAGTGATGGATCACCACCCCAAACCGCTTGAACCACTGCCATTGAACGCCGCCGAAACAGAGCCCCAAGTGATCCGTTCGCTGGTACAACTCGATAATCCGACCAGCGCTCCCAACTTTGACCTGGCAGACATTCAGGGAAAGCGACTCGACAGCAGGGTGCTGCAGGGGCGGGTGGGATTGATCAATTTCTGGGCAACCTGGTGTCCGCCCTGCGTTGAGGAGATACCCTCCCTGAATCGTCTGCAAGCAATCTTCAAGAATCGGGATATCGAGATCATCTCCATCGATTTTCGTGAGACGCCGGAGGAGATGGCCGATTTTCTGCAGCGCATTCCGGTCGATTTTCCAGTACTGATGGATCAGGACGGTGAGACCTCTCTCAACTGGCAGGTCTTCAGTTTCCCCAGCTCTTTCATCATCGACCGGGAAGGCAAGATACGCTATTCAGCCAACCGGGCCATCAACTGGGACAGCCAGGAGGTGGTCGATACACTGAACCAACTGCTCGCTGAAGAACCCTGACGGAAGCAGGCGCGATCAATCCCATCTAGGGCCTTTTTCAAGATTTCCCGCAGAAAATGCCCTTGGGGTGCAAGGCGCGACACGCCGGAAATGGCACTTATTCTAGAGACTAAACCGCCAATGAACGCTGATCACCGCAAAATGCCGCATAAGATTCTCACATTAGATGATTTTATGAGCGAATCTTCGCGGTGATCAGCGTCCATTGGCGGCTAATCTTCTTGAGCTGAACCAACTTCTTCCGACCTCGATCACTTCAGTATGCGCCACAACAGTCTGGGACGACTGAACTCTACAATGTTCAGAATCGTGATCAAAATCATATAAGCGAATAAGCTTTTTATTATAAACTTAACTACCCTCCCCCTCCTTGATACCCAGATGAGCAGTAGACCCATGGCAACCAGCACAACCAAGAAAAAGGCCGCTCCGAAAGCAAAGAGCAGCGCCACCAGCAGAAAGAAGAGTACGGCAAAAAAGAGTGCCTCGACTCAGCCGACTAAAACCGCAGGCCCGGACAAGATCACCAAGCCAGCCAACGACAACCGCGTCCTGCCCGGCCTGATGCAGGGCCTGCAGTCGGTTTTCGACAAGATCCACAAAGACAACCAGATTCGCGAAGATCACCATGAGAAGATCATCGAGGAGTTCAGCGATCGCCTGACCACCGCCTTCCAGCAGACCCACGAAGAAGCCGAAGAGCGTGAAAAGCTGTTGCAGGAGCGTCTTGAAGCGATCGAAAAGGAGCAGACCTACAAGATCCAGCGAATCAAACTGTTTTCGCTGCCCGGTACGGTGATTGCGGTCGCCGCCCTGATCTATCTCTTCTATGTGGTGCATGTGATGGAGAGCTCGATGACCAGCATGTCAGCGGATATGAATCGGATTCAGGGTCATATCGCCTCCATCGGCCAGGACACCGCCAGCATGTCCAGTGGCGTCAACAACATGAACAAGAACATCACTGAACTGAACGGCAACATGTCATCCATGACCAGCCAGGTGAAAGGCATGAACAACAACATGGGACATCTGAACCGCAATGTGGGCGTGATGACCCACGACGTGGGCAACATGTCTCATACGGTCAGCCCGGTGATGAATGGCATGCGCAACTTCATGCCATTTTAAGGGACTGGTAGCCAAGCCGCGACGCACTCACAGCGATCCGACAGGCGCTGACTCAGATGGGTAATCGGGGCACAACTGGCTGGCCATCCTCAGCCAGGCTTACCTGCAGCGGTAAAGGTCGATATTAGGGTCTGTTGGGCCTACTCATCGCCGAATGTGGTACCCACACGTTTGGCACTGATCACCCAGGGATGATCCGGGGGCACCAGTTTTTTATATCCCGCCACATCAACCAGCGGCACCGGAACAGCCTGGTCACCTCGGGATGCAACCATCACCCCATAGCGCTCCTCCGCGATCAGATCGACACAGGCAGTACCCAGGCGGGTCGCCAGCAACCGGTCGGCGGCGGAGGGGGTTCCTCCCCGTTGCAGATAGCCGAGGATGGTCACTCGGGACTCCAGACCGGTCAGCTCCTCCAACTGGCGGGAGAGGGTTACGGTATGGTTGGAGTATTGCGACTCTATCTCACTCAACTCCATTTTCAGCTGTTTGCGCAGCTTCTTATCTGTGGCCTTCTGCTTTCTATCCCTCAGATCCTGAACCTCTTCAGCCACGCCCCTTGGAAGCGCGCCCTCTGCCACGGCGACGATACTGAACGGCTTGCCGCCGGCGGCACGACCTCTGATCGCCTCGGCAACATTTTCGATCTCATAGGGAATCTCCGGCAACAGAATCACGTCTGCGCCACCGGCCACCCCCGATCCAAGCGCCAGCCAGCCGGCCCGGTGCCCCATGATCTCCACCACGATGATTCGGTGGTGGCTATGTGCAGTGCTGTGCAGCCGATCGATGGCATCGGTGGCGATACCAAGCGCCGTATCAAATCCAAAGGTGGTATCGGTGTGGGCCACATCGTTGTCGATGGTCTTTGGCAGCGTGATGACATTCAAACCCTTTTCCAGCAACTGCAGGGCGTTCTTCTGGGTGCCGCCACCACCGATGCAGACCAGCGCATCCAGATGATGGGCGTGATAGTTTTCAACGATCACATCGGTCATGTCCTGACGTTTGCCGTTGAAATGCATCCGGTGAGGCTTTTCCCGGCTGGTCCCCAGGATGGTGCCCCCCCGGGTCAGAATCCCTGACAAGCCACCTCGATCCAGCTGCATGGTTCGATTC
Source organism: Candidatus Thiodiazotropha sp. 'RUGA' (assembly GCA_016842065.1). Classification (GTDB taxonomy): domain Bacteria; phylum Pseudomonadota; class Gammaproteobacteria; order Chromatiales; family Chromatiaceae; genus Thiodiazotropha. The sequence continues at coordinate 98,941 of JAEPDS010000002.1, read as the reverse complement.
TCGACCAGACCACGGAAACCGTCCCGAATCCCAATCACCTCCATATCGTAGGCGCCCTGCGCCGCCTTACCCACGCCACGGATCGCCGCGTTCAAACCCGGACTGTCACCGCCAGAGGTGAGAATACCGATATGCTTGGTCATGAAAGCTCCTGCTATACGATGGATTTAGCGTAGTGTACAGAATGGGCAGGATCATGAAAGAGGCAAATGAAGGGGAGGGAGAGCGGGTGTTGTGTCTGATTCCATCAATCCAGCAGGCGTAACGCGCTGGGGTGACGAACCCTCAGACGCTGTTCGTCCTTGCGCTTGTAGAGCCAGCCTCTGGCTTCCACATTTCGGCCAACCAATGCTTGTGGATCATCGATCCGGAAGGCCTGCCAATCGTCCCAGGTGATGCGCAGTGCCAAACCTCCTTCGAGGTTCATCCAGACGGCACTTCGACTCTCCCCAACCCGGGCTATTCGTCCGCGAAGATGGTGAAATCCCGTTTCATCTCCATCCAGGTCGATGGCTGAGGCTGGAGATCTTTTCCAAATCCCGAGCTGTTCACGCCTGGCTTCGGATTCTGCTGCAAAATAGCATCGGTTGTTGAGCAGATTGGGCGGTACGGCGATCGCCCAGCCCGCACCCTGGCGCAATAACTGGGCAGCGATGCTTTGTCGATTGATATTGGAGAGATGTACCAGCTGCCGACCGTATCGATCCTGCCTCTCAACCCCGGGACAGAGTGCCAGGCGCCCATCGCTCTCCCTGACAAGTCGCTGCAACAGGGCCTTCGCTGCCTGACCGCCGGGCTCTCCCGGTCTTCCCCAGTGGCCCAGCTCCGGGGTATTGATACCAATCAGGCGCAGCTTGTCACCCGATCGCATCAACAAGGTATCGCCATCGATCACCCGCTCAACCGGCCGCGGGTCGGCGTTACACGGCTGACAGCCGGACGCCTGCAGAGTGAGCGGCAGCATCAACAAACAGAACAGCAGGGCAAACAAAAAGGCCCCGCATTGCGGAGCCTTTTCATTAGTTTGCACGGCCATCGACTGTTGCGCCGCAACGACGCAGCAGTTGCCCAATGGCTTAGCGGCTGTATTTTTTGCGGAACTTGTCCACTCGGCCAGCGGTATCCACCATCTTCTGCTTGCCGGTATAGAAAGGATGACAAGAGGAGCATACCTCGACGTGCATCTCATCCTGGCCCAATGTGGATCGGGTGACAATTTCGTTGCCGCAACTGCATACGACTTTGATTTCCTCGTATTGAGGATGAATGTCCGGTTTCATGACTGACTCACTCGTGAGAAATTAGCAATGATTCTGCCCAAACTGGCAGACAAGGCGCGGAATAATAGGACAAGATGGGCCATAAGGCAAGTACCCGCACCACTAATCGTGCATAAATCCGTTTAAATTCAGCTGGAGCCTATCGGAAATTCCACGATTTCACAGCGGCTGGCCCTGTTACGCCCGATTCCGGGCTCTGAGCTGATGCTGCGCAGATAGCCCAGCATACCCTTGGGTCCAAGCATGTTTTCCCACATCAGTCCGGATATTCGCATACAGGCACTGAGGGGAGAGCGGTTTCTCCGCTCCTGATCGATACGCCACTGCAATCGACGCATCTGCGTCTGGCGCTCATTAGGCAGGGTTGCTATGTAGGTATCAATGGTTTTCTGACGCAGTGCTTCGAATTTCACCGGGTCCCTCTCGGCCAATTTGAGCAAATGGTCGAAATCTAGATCAGTGTGGCACATAAGGCTCTACTCTGGCGTCTTCATTATTAAAGCTAACATACTCTCTGATCACTGTCTCAGATGATAATTCCTAAAATGCCCTCTGTTGCAGCCAGATTTATATGGCTATTACCTTAGTTATCAAGTTGTTATGACGCCTGCCCATGAAACGCCAACATTTTGACCACTGATCATTCCAGGTTTTTACCCGAAACCAGATCGATTGCCCCGACGATCTGATCCAGTCGTACCGCCAACTCCTCTCCTGATGAATCACGAACTACCAGATACTCCGCCTTGTCGCGGGTCACCACATCGATTGGCAGAACCTGGGCCTGATGGTGTTGACCTGATTCATCCCGCCAGTTGAGATCGAGCCGGGTGCGGGTCATCACGGCATATTGATAGGATTCGTGCAGACCACAGGCGATCGGCCGATAGGGGTTGTCACTCATAGACGCTACTCACTCAAAGGTGGCTAAATACCGAGATGCTATTTAGAATTTAATGGTTTTATCTGGATTAGAGCACAGGAACATGCCCAATATACAAAAACGGATCGACAGCCTGAAGGCTGAAATCACCCGCCTGGAAAAGGAACAACAGAGAGCTGAGCAACAACAGAAGGCACTCATAGAGGTCAGCGCTAAAATCTCTACCCTGCTCAAAGAGAGCGGCGTCAGTTTCGACTCCTACATCACTCACCACATTAAAAGGGTCAGCCGCATCGTCGAAAAAGTGGCGGCCAGAAACAGCACCAGATCAGCCTCTCAGGCGGGGAAAACCCGTAAAACCCGCAGCGCCCAAAAACCCCGCAAAACCAGTAAACCGAACATCACGGTAAAAATACCCGCAGGCCGATACGGCAAACTGCCAAACCAGCCGGAAACGATCTTCGAAGTAAAGGAGAAGGGTCCTCGCCCCAAAATCCTGAAGGCCTATGCGGAAGAGGTGGGACTGGAAACTTTTCTGCATCAGTGCCGCATGAATTGAGCGGCCGACGGCCAACCTGGCGTCAGTGGATGATTCCCGGTGACAGGTTTTGTCTGTCACTACCGCTATCGTTCAGCGGCATCGGTTGAACCACACCAAAGCCTTGTGCATAGTCCACACCGATATCGATCAGCTGCTCGAGAGTCTGGTCATCTTCCACATACTCGGCGATGGTCTTGAGGCCCATCAGATGACCGATTTGGTTGATCGATTCAACCATCGCCCGGTCCACTGGATCATTCATCATGTTGCGCACAAAACTGCCGTCGATCTTCAGATAATCGACAGGCAGATGCTTCAAATAGGCGAAGGAGGACATCCCGGTACCGAAATCGTCCAGCGCAAAACGGAATCCACGACGTTTTAACAGACTGATGAAGCGGGTCGCCTGATCGAGACGACTGACCACCGCTGTCTCGGTGATTTCAAATGAGATCTTTTCCGCCGGCAGACCGTAGTGACGCAACTGCTCCAGGATATATTCATGCAGTGTGGCTTCACCCAGGGACTGTCCTGACAGATTGATCGCACAAAGGCTCAACTCTTCAAGACGCTCTCGATTCTCAGACAACCACCTGAAAGCCTCTCCGATCACCCAACGGTCGACACTGTGCATGATGTTGTAGCGCTCGGCCGCTGGTATGAAAGCGCCGGGCATAATCATGGTTCCCTCTTCATCCTGCATGCGCACCAGCAGCTCAATATGCTCATCGCCGATGGCACTGCTGTTGAGTGACATGATCGGTTGTTGCAGCAGGGAGAAGCGTCGTTGATCGATGGCACTTTCAATCTTGTTGACCAGGCGCATCTCACCTTGCTGGCGATTGATCTCTTCATCATAGGGCTGATAAACATGGATTCGATTGCGCCCCATGTCCTTGGCCACATAGCAGGCTGCATCAGCCGCACTGAGCGCATTGTGCGTACTCTCCGTTTTCGGTCCGATGGCAACGATACCGATACTCACACCGGTGGTGAAACTACGGCCCTCCCATGCGAATCGGAACGCCTTTACCGTACTGCTGATCAGATTTGCCATCTGTGTCGCCTGCGGCAGGTTGCTGTTCTCCATCAGCAGACCAAACTCATCACCGCCCAGACGGGCGATAACATCATTCTCACCAATGGTCCGCTGCAGACGATGGGAGAGTTGGCGCAACATCATATCGCCCGCCACATGGCCACAGGTATCATTCACCAGCTTGAACTGATCAAGATCCATATACAGCAGCACATGTTGCGCATTGTGCTCCTTGGAGTCGGAAAAAGCCTGCCTCAGGCGCTGATCAAAGGCGTGCCGGTTGAGCAGATGGGTAAGCGAATCGTGGGTGGCCAGAAAGCGCATCTCGCGCATCATCGAACGGCTCGATGTGACATCGCGAAATACGGTTACCGAACCCATGAACTGCCGATCCTCCATGATTGGGTAGGTTGAATATTCAACCGGGAACAGGGTCTCGTTCTGCCGCTGGAAAGACTCATCCCTGACCCTCACCGGGTCGCCCTGTTCCACCACCCGGCTGTTGAAAGAGAGACCCGACTCATCGAACATGCGCACCTGTTTATGGATCGGTTTACTGATCAGCTCCTGTTGGGTATAGCCGAGCATCTCTGCACCGGCCTTGTTGATGAAGGTACAGTTGTCCTTTTCATCCACCCCAAAGATGCCTTCACCGGTCGATTCCAACAGCATCGAAAGTTGTTTGTTCGCTTCAGCGAGCTGTTTCGAAGACTCTTCCAGGGAGCTATGCGCCAGCTGATGGGCCTGGCTCCGCTCATGGTTCTCTATGGCGAAGGCAAAGTTGCTGACCATCTCGTCGAGCAGATCGTGGATGGTCTGAGTAAAGTAGTCCGGACCGTCTGCGTAGAGGGTGAAGGCAGCGATCACATCCTGATTCACCACAATCGGAAACACCGCAACCGACTGACCGCCACTGGTCTGAGCCAGACGATGCCAGGTGGTCTTCCCCCCATCCGGATCGATTCGGTCAATCACAGAAGCGCATTTGCCATAGACTGCCGTTGCCAGCGGGCTGTCACCCTCTGGATCGGTCAGGTCGAGATCGAATTTACAGACCTTCAGCCGCTCTTTGGGGATACCGGCGCAGGCAACCGGATGCAGCAGCTTAGACTCGATATCCACCTCACCGACCCAGGCGGCCGTAAACCCGCCGAAGTTCACCGCAATCTCACAGGCATGCTGGTACATGACCAATGGAGGCGGCGTCCTCAGCACCATCTTACTGGTCTCAGAGAGCGCGGCGTAGACCCGTTTCTGCTGATTGATGGTCTGCTGATAGAGAAAGTTCTCACTCACCAACTGTCGCAATACCCGGCTGATCGGGGCCAGCTTACCCTCCACGGGTAGACGGGTGACGGCCAGATAGTTACCTTCCGACAGAGACTGGGCGATCTCTTCGTATCGCTTGAAGGATGATTCCCAACGACCTTTGATCAAGCGGAACATCAGCAGCAAGCCGATCACCACTGCCCCACAGGTCAGCACTGTACCGGATTGCACCCCACTGACTGACTCAGGAAGGTAGTTTACTTTGGGAGTTGTCTTGCCGGAGAGGATCTCTGTCGTGATGTGGCGTGCGGCGTCGTTGCCATGCAACGACAGTTCGGCTTGAACCTGGTGGGCATCAGGCATCAGCAGCGCGACAGCCAGAATGGCTGAAATCGAAACAACAACTTTGAGAATCAGTTGCATTATTCAGCCGCAGCGCACAAGCGCTCAAGCTCCTCCCAAAACCATTGGCTGGAATCAGGCGATTGCACTGACGGCACAGACAGCAATCCACCATTCACTGGAACCTATCAATGCAAGGGTTCCACACTGCTCCCTGCAAAACAGCTCGCGTATCCAGATTAGACGAGAGGTATCTACTGACTCCTGGTGTTGCCACCTACCCCATTTTATGGGATAGACCTATAAATTTAATATGTTAGGGCACTTTGGTCAAATTCTTGTTAAGAAGTCATGTTAACTTGAGAACAGCGAGATCAGGTCATTCAGGAATCTCTGCCCCAACGAGGAGGGACAGAGCCGCTGCTCAACGGGCAGCATCAATTCCCGCGCCACAGCCTGCTGCAACGCTGTTTCGATCTTTTCTAGAGCGACTCCTGTGTGGCTCTCGAACAGATTCAGCTCCACCCCTTCAAGCAGACGCAGCGCATTCATCATGAACTCCACCACCAGGTCCTCCTCAGCAAGCAAGCGCTCGCCCTGGATGAAGTCGGAGGTTTGGTCCGCGGCAAGATAGGCGTCTGGATGGCGGCGCTTCCAGAAGCGTTTTACACGGCCATCGGCCAGGCTCATCTTGGCATGAGCTCCAGCGCCGATTCCCAGATAGTCGCCAAACCGCCAGTAGTTCATATTGTGCCTGCACTCACGACCCTGTCGTGCATAGGCGGAAACTTCGTAGTGGCGGTAGCCGGCATTGGCGAGCCGTTCCATCCCCTGTTGTTGCATCAGCCAGAGTTGCTCATCATCCGGTACGGCCGGTGGTGCATGGTGAAATGGGGTATTGGGTTCCAGGGTCAGTTGATAGTAGGAGAGGTGCTCACTGTCGAGTTCGATCGCCGCCGCCAGATCCACTTCCGCCATCCCCAGGGTCTGCTCAGGCAGGCCAAACATCAGGTCGATATTGATGTTGTCAAAACCCGCCTTTCTCGCCTGCGCAAAAGCGTTTTGTGCCTCCTGAGGGGAGTGAATTCTGCCCAATGCCTGCAACATCGATGTTTGCAGACTCTGAAAACCCAACGAGAGACGATTCACCCCGGCCTGCCGGTAACCGGCAAAGGAGCCGGCTTCCACGGCGCCCGGATTGGCTTCCAGGGTGATCTCCATCGACTCGGTAAAGGCAAACCGCCGCTCAATCCCTTCCAGCAATCTGGCAATGGCTGCGGACGAGAACAGACTTGGAGTCCCGCCGCCGATGAAGATCGATGAGAGCTGCCGGCTGTCGATCAGCTCGCTGTCCAGACTCAGATCATTCAGCAGTGCATCCACATAGGCCTGCTCAGGCAAATCCTGTTTAACCGCGTGGGAGTTGAAGTCGCAATAGGGACATTTGCGCACACACCAGGGGATGTGGATATAGAGTGACAGGGGAGGGGAGATCACTTTCGGCTTACCGACTCTACTGACAGGTCGTTATATGGTTTTTGTGATTACCGCAAATGGAGGCGAATCACCGCCAACTGACGCAAATGATTGAATGTTCATCGAGGCCAGATAAGCCTCATTCCATTTGCGGCAATTCGCGGTGTTTTGCGTCTATTCGCGGCTAGCAATCAATCACATCAGCCTTTGTCTCTGGCCTTCAAATAGGCGAAGTCGGATATCGATCCCCACTCCCTTGAGCCCTTGAGAAAGTTCATATAGGAGTTGTAGACCTTCTTGGCGAAGGCATCCTTGGCGGCCAGTTCCTCAACCACTTCGCTGGAGAACTTGCGCAAGGTGGCCAATACGTCGTCCGGGTAGATACGGATATCGACCTTGTGTTTCTCAACCAGGGTCTTCAGCGCCGCAGGATTACGTGCGGTGTATTCGGCCAGCATCTCCTGGTTGGCTACCTTACAGGCATTCAGTACGATCGCCTGCAGATCCTTGGGCAACGCATTGAACGCCTTCTCGTTGATGATTGCCTCAAGGGTGGTGCCGGGCTCATGGAATCCCGGAAAGTAGTAGTACTTGGCCGCCTTGAAGAGACCGAACGCCAGGTCGTTGTAGGGATTCACCCACTCGGTGGCATCGATTGCACCGGACTGCAACGAGGTGAAGAGTTCACCACCCGGCAGGTTGACCGGTGTCCCTCCGGCCCGTTTCAGCACCTCTCCGCCCAATCCCGGAATTCGCATCTTCAGGCCTTTCAGATCAGCAACGCTGTTGATCTCCTTATTGAACCAGCCCCCCATCTGCATACCGGTATTGCCACCCGGCGCCGGGATCAGGCCAAACGGCTTGTAGAGCTCCTGCCACATCTCCAGTCCACCGCCGAAATAGAGCCAGCCGTTCATCTCCTGGGCGGTCAGACCGAAAGGCACGGTAGAGAAGAACTGTGCCGTTTCACTCTTGCCTTTCCAGTAGTAAGCCGCACCGTGACCCATCTCAGCGGTACCACTGGCAACCGCATCAAACACCTCGAAGGCGGGCACCAGCTCTTTGGCGCCATAGACTTTGACATGCATCCGCCCGCCACTCATCTCATTGATCACCTCGGCCAGCTTGTTGGCACCGGTTCCCAGACCGGGAAAGTTCTTCGGCCAGGTGGTCACCATCTTCCATTTGATCTTGGCTTTCGCCTCGGCAACGCTGGCTGTGGAGAGGCCAACACCGGTCGCCAGTGCGCCGGCACCAACCTTTGTAATAAATTCACGACGTTTCATGTAACCCTCCGGTCTGTCTGTTATTGCTATTAGATCTGCTTATTTTTTGCCTATTGAAATAACCAGGACCTGTTACCACTGATCCAATCGGCCCTAGCAAGGTGACAGGTTGGCGTAAGCAACCACCAGCCACTTGGTACCAACCTCTTCAAAGTTAACCTGCACCCGGGCACTCTGCCCTTGACCCTCTGCGTTCAGCACCACACCTTCACCAAATTTAGCATGGCATACCCGTTGTCCCAGATTAAACCCGCACTGCTGGGTGGTTTCAAGGTAGGGCGAGTCGCCATAGATCGGTTGACTGCTTGCCGGTCCGGCCCGTACCTCCCGCATCAGCTCAGCGGGGATCTCGCGAATGAATCTGGAGGGCAGGGGATAACTGTCACTGCCATGCAGCCGTCGACTCTCCGCATGACTCAGATAGAGTACCTTCATCGCCCGGGTGATGCCCACATAACAGAGTCTGCGCTCCTCTTCGAGGCGGGTGGGATCATCCGCCGACATGCTGTGAGGAAACAGCCCCTCTTCCATGCCAACAAGAAAAACCAGTGGAAACTCAAGTCCCTTGGCGGAATGGAGCGTCATCAGCTGGACACAATCCTCATAGGGGTCCCCCTGGGCCTCACCCGCTTCCAGCGCAGCGTGGGAGAGAAAGGCATCCAGCTCCTCCAGCTCATCATCCTCACCCCATTCAAACTGACGGGTGGCATTGACCAGCTCTTCCAGGTTCTCCTTACGATCAATCCCTTTGCCATCGCGGCTCTTGGCAAAGTGCTCCGGCAGACCGCTGGCGGTCAACACCTGATCCACCTTCTCGGCGAGTGTCAGGTCTCTGGTTTCGACCTTCAACTCTTCCAGCAGGTCGATAAACTTCTGCAGGGCCGTGGCGGCTCGCTTCGCCATAGCACCGCCCTCTACCAGCTCACTGGCCGCCTGCCAGAGAGAACAGTCGAACATCCTGGCGTGACTGCGCAACGCCTCCATGGTTTTGGCACCAATGCCTCGCGGCGGCATATTCACCGCCCGCTCGAAACCGCTGTCGTCATGGAAGTTACTCAGCAGACGCAGATAGGCCAGGGCGTCTTTGATCTCCGCCCGTTCAAAAAATCGCAATCCACCATACACCCGATAGGGAACCCCGGACTGGATCAGCGCCTCTTCAAACAGCCGCGACTGGGCCGTGGTCCGATAGAGAATCGCCACCTCGGTACGGGCGTGGCCCTCTTCGGTGTACTGCCGGATTCGCTCCACCACAAACCGGGCCTCATCGATCTCATTGAAGGCGCCGTAGAGATTGATCGGCTCGCCTTCGCAATCCTCTGTCCAGAGCTGCTTGCCGAGCCGCGAAGGGTTGTTGTTGATCAGTGCATTGGCTGCATTCAGGATATTGCCGGTGGAGCGGTAGTTCTGCTCCAGGCGCACCAGTTTCGCCGATTTATAATGGCTCTGGAAACTCTGGATATTCTCCACCCGGGCACCGCGCCAGCCATAGATCGACTGATCGTCATCACCGACGATGAACAGATGACTCTGCTTGCCCGCAAGCAATCTCAACCAGGCATACTGGATCGTGTTGGTGTCCTGAAATTCATCCACCAGCAGATGCTGGAATCGGTTCTGGTAGTGTTGCAACAGATCGGCCCGATCCCGCATCAGCTCATGGGCGCGCAGCAGCAGTTCAGCAAAATCCACCTGGCCTCCCCGCTCGCAGGCGGCCTGATACTCACTGTAGATGCGAATCATCTGTCGCTGATAGGGATCCCCCCCATCATCCAGATGCTGGGCACGCAGACCTTCATCCTTGCGCCCGTTGATAAACCACTGCACCTGTCGCGGCGGCCAGCGCGCCTCATCCAGATCGAGGCTCTTCAGCAGGCGTTTGATCAAGCGAAACTGATCATCCGAATCGAGAATCTGAAAATTCTGTGGCAACCCGGCCTCCTTCCAGTGACCACGCAGCAGTCGATGGGCAAGGCCGTGAAATGTGCCGACCCACATACCTCCGATCGGCTGACCGAGCAGCTCTTCGATACGATTCCGCATCTCCTTGGCCGCCTTGTTGGTAAAGGTGACGGCCATGATCGACCAGGGGGTGATCTGTTCTACGCTCAGCAACCAGGCAATTCGATGGACCAGTACCCGGGTTTTGCCACTGCCGGCGCCAGCCAGCACCAACAGGCTGCCGACCGGTGCGGTTACCGCTTCCCGTTGTGCATCATTGAGAGGATCGAGTATGGGTGAGACATCCATCCGGGTATGATACGCATCAAACCCGTTTATTTACCAGTGAGGTTATAGATGCAGATATTGGCAGGCGATATCGGTGGAACCAATACCCGACTGGCACTGTTCGACTCCACAGGCGACAAGCCTGAGCAAGCGATCATCGAAGCCAGCTATCCGAGCCCGGCCCATCCAACCATTGAATCGATTCTCGAGCAGTTTCTTGAACAGCACAGGCTGAAAGATATTCAGCGTGCCTGCTTCGGACTGGCCGGACCGGTCATCGATCAGGTCTGCGAAACGACCAACCTGCCCTGGCTGGTCTCCGCCCAGTCGGTGAAACAACAGTTCGGCTTTGATCAGGTTTGGTTGTTGAATGATCTTGAGGCCAATGCCTGGGGCATTGATACCCTGCACGAGTCCGATATTCACAGCCTCAATGCCGGGGCCGTGAACGCCTCTGGCAACCGCTCGATCATCTCGGCCGGCACCGGCCTTGGCGAGGCTGGGCTCTATTGGGATGGCAGTCGATACAACCCCTTCCCTTCCGAAGGTGGACATACGGATTTCAGCGCCAACTCCGCACTGGAGTACGCACTCTATGAAAGTCTTGCGCAGCAGTATGGTCATGTCAGCTGGGAGCGCCTTGTCTCAGGCCCTGGAATAGAGAATATCTACGCCTTTCTGCTTCAATATCGATCGGCCCCAACCCCGCAATGGCTGCAACAGCAGATCAACCAGATCGGTGTGGCGCCTGCGGTATCCCGTGCCGCCATCGACAAAGCGGATCCGATCGCAACGGAAACCATGGCGCTGTTCATCGAATTCTATGGTCGTGAGGCCAGCAATCATGCCTTGAAGATCATGGCCACCGGGGGCGTCTATCTGGGCGGCGGTATCGCACCGCAAATACTACCGCTGCTGAAAGAGGGTCAGTTCATGCAGGCTTTTCTGGCCAAAGGCCGCATGCAACACATCGTCACGGCAATGCCGGTGAGGGTGATTCTGAATGATAAGACGGCACTGATGGGTGCGGCCCACTTTGCAGAGTTGCAGGATTGATCAGGCCGAAATCAGCCACGCACCCGCAAGGGTGCGTGGCGTGGCGGTTCAGTTAGAACCTGCTCCGTCACTTAGTCAAAAGGCTTAGGTGCTGGAGTATTGTCGGTTGAAGGTGGCAGGATCGGCATCATGAAGGATGGCTGATCCCCGGTCAGAGTTTTGAGAAAGGCCACGATCTGGCCGTTCTCCGCATCCGTGAATTTACGTCCCAACTGCAACCTGCCCATGACATCGACGGCTTCGCTCAGGGTTTGCGCTTCGCCATCATGGAAGTAGGGGTAGGTCATCTCCACATTTCTCAAGGTGGGTACTTTGAATTTAAAGCGGTCCGCATCCTTACCGGTCACCGCACTCAGACCCTCTGCCTTGCTATCGGTCTGATAGGCCTCGACCAGACCCATCTTCTGAAAAGAGTTGCCACCGACCGCTTCGCCGTTATGGCAGGCGGTGCACCCGCTCTCCTTGAACAGTTTGTAACCTTCCAGCTCCTGGCCATTCAGGGCAGCCTTGTCGCCCAGCAACCACTTGTCAAAATCCGAGTTGGGGGTCACCAGCGTCTTCTCAAATTCCGCAATCGCCTGGGTTACCTCATCGATGGTGATTTTATCCACACCAAAAACCTTCTTGAACTCCATCACGTACTGGGGGATCGATTCCAGCACCTCAATCGCCAGTGTATGAGTCGCTGCCATCTCCCCCGGATTGGCGATCGGACCACCGGCTTGTGCTTTCAGGTCTGCAGCCCGGCCGTCCCAGAATTGAGCCACATTCAGGCTGGAGTTCAGAACGGTGGGCGCATTGATCGGGCCCTGCTGCCAATTATGGCCGATCGAGGTTTTTAGGTTATCGGTACCCCCCATGCTCAGGTTGTGGCATGAGTTACATGAAATGAAGCCGGACTTGGAAAGACGCGGATCAAAATAGAGTTTTTTGCCTAACTCAACCTGTCCCAGATTGATGCTCTGAACAGGTTTAATCGGTTTGATGGGCTCTTCCGCTGCCATAGCCTGGCCTGAAATACCTAGCAGCACTGTTGCGATCAGAGTTGTTTTAAAGTTCATTTCCTTTTACCTGTAAGGTTCTTGAAGAGTGGAACCATCCTCATGGAATTACTGACTTAATACCTGCAGTTCAACGTGGAAAACTGCAGTCCCGTGGTGGAATAAATTTGCTCTAATTGTTTTCTACTCGTATGGGCTTTTTTGGGTCGGCCATTATTCGCCAGAGACAAAAACCATACAAAGTGCGGGTAAATATTAGAATTAGTCTAAATTTAAAACATTGATATATGTCAACGTTTCCACCGCTGTGTAATAGAGGGATTCAATGATCTGTCAGAAGAGGCTGAAGAGAGAGTGGAGAGACGGGAAGGCGATCAGGATTTGATATTTTTAACCCTCACCACCAGATCGACAACATCCATGGAGGTGCCTTCGGGCAGATCCTGTTCGATGAAGTGGGCGGCCAAACGGTCTTTGATATCGATCAGATCACCAGTATCCACATTATAGAAGTGGTGATGGTGGCTGTTGTTTGAATCGTAGAAGGTACGCGAGGCGTCGATGAAAATCTCCCTCACCAATCCCTTCCTGGCGAACAGCCCCAGCGTATTGTAGACCGTCGCTTTGGATACCCGGCTGCCAGTCTGTTTCACCAGATCGAAGAGCTGATCCGCCGTAACATGCTGGTTACGTTCGAACAAGACATCCGCAATGATACGCCGCTGCTTGGTCAGGTTGACCCCATGCGCGACCATCATTTGAGTGATGTTCCGCTTTTGCGGAGACTGATGATGTTCGTTCAAATTCATCTGCTGAGTATAAATTCAATCGGCTGATAATTCTACAACCCCATATAATTAACATATTTTACATAGGGTTATATTCCAGCTGAAGCCATGCCCCGGAATTCCCTCAATACAAACCATCGCAGAAACTCATCAATATTAGGCAAAAACTATCATTGCCATTGAAAAGACCATTCGCTCCCAATTATTTTTAGAACTATTCTAAGCAACAGCGAAGAGCCCGCAGGGCTCAACGTGCAATTCCACAATAACCATCATTTCGGAGAACCAGATATGGAACTCAAAGGTAGTAATACAGAGCAAAACCTGAAAGACGCTTTTGCCGGAGAATCCCAAGCCAATCGTCGCTACCTCTACTTCGCCGCCAAAGCCGACGTAGAGGGTTACAACGATGTGGCAGCCCTGTTTCGTTCCACCGCTGAAGGTGAAACCGGCCACGCCCATGGCCATCTTGAGTATCTGGAGCAGTGCGGCGATCCTGCAACCGGTCTGCCGATCGGCCCAACAGGCGATAACCTGAAAGCCGCAGTCGCAGGCGAAACCCACGAATACACTGACATGTATCCAGGCATGGCCAAAACCGCCCGTGACGAGGGCTTCGATGAAGTCGCCGACTGGTTCGAAACTCTGGCCAAAGCGGAACGTTCTCACGCCAACCGTTACCAGAAAGCTCTGGACGAGCTGGACTGAGCAGCAGATCAGGCTCGGGTAAAACCCGATACGGCGGTCTCGGCGAGAGGCCGCCAAGCCTCAATTCAGGAGTAGATACCCATGGCAGCACCTACCGGTCAAAGAGAAGGTAATCTGGAAGCCCCGACACGGCATTCCATCGACTGGAAAAACCCCGAATACTACAACGAGCAGAGCCTAATGGAGGAGCTGGAACGGGTCTTCGATCTGTGCCATGGATGTCGACGCTGCGTCAGCCTCTGTCAAAGCTTTCCAAGTCTGTTCGATCTGGTGGATGAATCGGAGACCATGGAGGTGGACGGTGTTGCCAAAGAGGATTACTGGCAGGTGGTGGATCACTGCTACCTGTGTGACCTCTGTTACATGACCAAATGCCCCTATGTACCACCGCACGAGTGGAATATCGACTTTCCACACCTGATGCTGCGGGCGAAAGCGGTGAAGTACAAAAAAGGCGACGTCAAACTGCGCGACCGACTGCTCACCAGCACCGACAACCTGGGCAAACTGGCCGGCATTCCAGTCGTCTCGGGCGTGGTCAACCGATTCAACAAAGCGAAAAATTTCCGTGAAATACTGGATCATGCACTGGGAGTTCATCCCGAAGCAAAGCTACCCGAATTTCACAGCAAACCCCTGCGCAAGCGACTGGCCGCAAAAGTTGCCATCGATGCACAGGGCACTCCTGCGGGAACCACCAAAGGCAAAGTCGCCCTGTTCGGAACCTGTTACGGCAACTACAACGAACCCCATGTGGGTGAGGACCTGGTAGCGGTATTCGAACACAACGACATACCGGTAACCCTGGCGGAAAAAGAGCAGTGTTGCGGCATGCCCAAACTTGAATTGGGCAATCTGGACGCGGTAGAGGCTGCCAAGGACGCCAATATCCCGGTACTGGCCAAACTGGTGGATCAGGGTTGGGATATCGTCGCACCGGTACCTTCCTGTGCGCTGATGTTCAAACAGGAGCTGCCGCTGCTGTTTCCCGATGACCCCCAGGTTAAAAAAGTCGCCGATGCAATTTTCGACATCTTCGAGTACCTGATGCTCAGACACAAAGCGGAGCTGTTGAAAACCGACTTCAAGCAGGGCCTGGGCAAGGTGGCCTACCATGCCGCCTGTCATCAGCGGGTGCAGAATGTCGGGGCAAAAACAAAGGAGGTTTTAAGTCTGATCCCGGATACCCAGGTGACAGCCATCGAACGCTGTTCCGGCCATGATGGAACCTATGCGGTGAAGAGCGAATTTCACAAACATGCGATGAAGATCGGCAAGCCAGTGGTCAACCGGGTAAAACAGGCGGAAGCCGACTGTTACGGCAGTGACTGCCCAATGGCGGGGCACCACATCGAAAATGGCCTCAACGATGGCAGACAACCACAACACCCGATCAGTCTGATGCGTCAGGCCTATGGTATCTAGGGCCTGTTAACAGGCCCTAGTAACACTAACGGAGAACAACAAATGGCAAATGAAGGCTATTGCCAGCCATTGGAACAGCGTAAAGAGTGCCTGTTTATGGAAAAACCATTGCAAACAGATAATTTAAGGAGCGCCTCATGACCCAGCTATCCCATGAAGACCTCTACAGCCTCGAAGAGTATTCGCGTATACGCCAGGAGTTCAGAACCCGCGTCATAGACCACAAAAAAAGCCGTCGATTACCGATTGGACCTCATGCCGCGCTCTATTTCGAGGATGAGCTGACGATGCAGTATCAGATCCAGGAGATGCTGCGCATCGAACGCATATTTGAGCACGATGGGATCCAGGATGAACTGGATGTCTATAATCCTCTGATCCCTGACGGCACCAACTGGAAGGCCACATTCATGATGGAGTATGACGATGTGGAGGAGCGCAAACAGGCGCTGGCCAAATTGATTGGTATTGAAAACGCCATCTGGTTTGCGGTTGAAGGCCATGAAAAGATTCGCCCGATTGCCAATGAGGATCTCGAGCGCACAACGGAAGATAAAACTTCAGCGGTCCACTTCATCCGGTTCGAATTGACCGACGGGATGATCGAGAGCCTGAAAAACGGCGCCAAGCTATCCGCCGGGATCGATCATGCAGAGTACAACTACACCATTGACGGGCTGGATTCAGCCGTTAAAAGCTCACTGATCAGCGATCTGAACTGATTTAAAGACCCTGCGACCAAGCGTGTCGTGTTAATAGTGGCCCATCAGGGAACCGATGGGCCTCTCCTGAAAACTAGAGTGCAGAATCGTTATAAATCGTCAAATTACGACCTTTAAGCCTCTACGATCAAACAGATCTGAGTTATCCTCACTCATCATCGAAGCTGAGTCTGCTGTCGTAAAGCCAATGCTTGGTTGACGGATCAGACAAAGCCTCGAATAATCGACGCTGAGCGTTTCGTCTCACTGAGACCGGATGATTTTTTCGGGAGACGGCACCAAGCGCACTATAAAATCCACAATTGCCGGTTCAAACAGAAGGAATAAGATCATGCTGAACTCTGTAAAACCACATTGGCGGGCACTCACTCTACCCGCAATCCTTACTATGATGTTCATCGCATTGCCTGGATGCAGCTCAGCGCCAAAGCCTGTCGCGGAGATGTCTGCAGCGGAGACCGCTCTGAATGCGGCGGAGAATGAAGATGCCACAAAACATGCACCTGTACGCATGGATCGGGCCAGGCAGAAGATAAAGCAGGCCAAACTCGAGTTGGCCAAAGAGAACTACGAATCAGCAAAAAGGCTTGCAGAAGAGGCCCAGGCAGACGCGGAACTGGCCAAGGCGATTAGCGCCAAGGCGGAAGCGGACAGAGCCGTAAGCGAACTCGAAAACAGCATCAAGGTGCTGCGAGAAGAGATCATGCGTGCCAGAAAAAGGCAGTGACAGCCCCACAAATAATCAGATTCAGATGGAGAACACACCATGTCCCGCATAGCTAACCGTTTGACGATCTTCGCTGCACTCGCCCTGTTACTCATCGCCTGCAGTTCCACTCAGAAAAGCCAAGCCCTGTTAGACGCAGAGCAAGCCTACGCCGAAGCAAAACAGAATGAAGATATTCTGCGCCATGCTCCCGCTGAGCTGGAGAGAGCTGAACAGGCTTTGTCTCGTGCCGCGGTTGCCGAAAACGAAGAGGATATGAACTCTCTCGCCTACGTCGGTTCCACCCGAGTCGAGGCCGCCCGGGCGATCTCTGCCCGTAAGTCGGCCAACGACAGACTCCAGGAGTTGGGTGAAGTGAAAAACAAGGAGCGCCTGAAAGCGAGGGAGATTGAAATCCAGCTCGAACAGCAAGCCAAGGCCGAAGCGCTTCGTGACAAAGAGGCGGCACTGATGGAACGGGAGCAGGCACTGGCCAAGGCCGAAGCACTGCGTCGTGAGCTTGAGGAGTTGCAGGCCCTGAAGACGGAACGTGGCATGGTCATGACCCTGGGTGACGTACTCTTCTCGTCAGGAAAAACCGATCTGCTTCCCGGCGCCATGAGCACCATCGACAAACTGGCCTCGTTTCTCGGCGAGTATCCGGAAAAGACCGTGCTGATCGAGGGCCATACCGACAATGTGGGCACCGATGAGTACAATCTCGATCTCTCTGAACGAAGGGCACTTTCTGTCAAGGAAGCACTGGTTCAGGTTGGTGTGGACGCCTCCAGAATCGACACCCTCGGACTGGGTGAATCCACCCCGATTACCGATAACACCACTGCGGCCGGTCGCTTGAAAAACCGCCGGGTTGAAATCGTCATACGCGATTGAATAAAACTGGCAGACAGCCTCAGGGCTGTCCGCCAACCCATCGCTCGAAACCTTCG
This sequence comes from Candidatus Thiodiazotropha sp. 'RUGA', assembly GCA_016842065.1. GTDB lineage: Bacteria > Pseudomonadota > Gammaproteobacteria > Chromatiales > Chromatiaceae > Thiodiazotropha. The sequence continues at coordinate 81,240 of JAEPDS010000002.1, read as the reverse complement.
GGCACTGCCAAACCGCCATGTGTAAAAAAAAGCCGCCTGGGGAGGCGGCCAATGATGGAGTTCTAAAGGAGGAGAACTTTCAACATGAAACTGTTTCAGACTATTTTTTTCTTCGGCTTATAAATCTTCTTGTTCCAATCCAGATCATGCCCAACCCAAGCAGTGCCAGCGTGCTCGGCTCAGGCACAGTGACATGCAATTCACTGGTCGGATTCTTCACGACATAGGATGCGGCCGGGTTTACGCCTTCCCAGCTGGTTCGGCTATCGATATCAGCCCCAGCCTCGCCACGATAGATCGGCAATGCCTGGCTCAGCATGCTACTGCAGAGAGCGCCGATCAGTACGCTGGTTGTGATGACTCTTTTCATGGCCTTTGGCTAACGCTATTTTGATACATGGAAATGCATGTCCCATGCCAAAGCATCTAACCAATTGAAGCGGCGGAGATATTCCTTTTTTTGCTAATGCTGACGGTAGTAACTGTTAAGAAAACCGACACACAGTGTTAACCCAATTTGCCTGTTCAGCTTTGGATTTTACGTTGGGAACGGTGGTCAACCCAGCATCGCAGCGTAATTGCGGGTATCGGGATTACTGTCGAGAACAATCTTCATGCTCATGGTGAGGGGAACAGAGAGGAACATTCCCACTGGCCCCAGTACCCAGCCCCAGAAGACCAAAGAGATGAACACGATCAGGGGCGACAGACCGAGCCCCTTGCCCATGAAGCGAGGCTCAATACCATTGCCAACCACGCTATTGATGACCAGGTAACCCACCGCTGTCCAGAGGGCCATCTGCGGCCCGAGCTGAATCAGCGCCAGCAGCACAGCAGGAACCGCAGCAATGATGGAACCGATATTGGGAACATAATTGAACAGAAAAGCCAGGGTTCCCCACAGCAGCGGATAATCCACACCCAACAGGGCCAGCAGTGTGGCAACCAGAAAACCGGTCAACAGACTGGTCGAGGTTTTGATCACCATATAGCGTTTGATGCTCGAGGTGATCGCATCCACTCTGGCCAGCGAGCGCTCCGGACTCTCCGCATGATCCTTCAGTTTTGCCTGAAAGGAGTTGGCTTCAAAAAGCATGAAGATCACAGTGATCAGAATCAGAAAGGCCTGAGTCAGGACATTACCCAGGCTGCTCATCAGACTGCCAGCCAGAGCCATCGCCTTGGCCGGATCAAAATAGGTGGTCAAAGCCTTCAATTCCAGCGCCAAACCCTGCTCACCCAGCCAGCTGACCAGTCGCTGGCTCTGCTGTTTGAGTATCTCCTGGTAACTTGGCAGATTGCTGGTGAAATCGTTCAGCGATCCCCCCACCAACCAGGCCAGCATCAAGCCGACGATGATGATCATGCCGATAACCGAGACCATCGCTAAACCACTCGGTACCCCTTTCTCTTTGAGAAAGAAGAGCGGTGGTGCAGCAATTACGGCAATAAACAGTGAGAGTAGAAACGGGATCAGCAGGGTCACTGCCGCTTTCATGCCCGCCACAATGACCACAAACGCAGCAGCAGAGAGCAGAAATCTGGCGGTCGGCGAAAGCGGACGGTAGTCTTCGATCATGGCGGCCGGTCTCCCTATTTGAAAATCGGCACCGGGCTGTAGAGATGCCAGACCTCTGCCTCTTCGTCGTAGCGCCACTCCTGCTTGTCGATCATCTCTTTGAGTACCTGCGAGTCCTGGAGCACATATTGAATCACCGCGGTCTGGATCGCCTTATCCTCGCCCAGCATGGTTGGCCCCTGTACCACCTCGTAGTGGGTTACCCGGATGTTTTTCGAGACTGGCTTATACTCTTTGTCCTTGTGGTCTGGAGGCAGGAAATTATAGGCCTGTTGCCCTGAGGTCCAGCGAATCGAAGCTTCATAACTGCGTAAAATGTTCTCCAGGGTTTCGGCCCGGGTATGCTCTCCCAGGGTCTGACAGGCAACCAGCTGGATCAGAAACGGAATGAGAAAAAAGTGCACTCTGCTCACAATACTGCTCCTGGTCTAAACCACTCGGTTCGGTATGACGCCCCGCAACTCCAATGACCTGACGATCTCATTGACACAATCGGCCACCTCCCGATCCGCCGTCTTGATGCTGATCTCCGGTTTGGAAGGGGGTTCATAAGGTGATGAGATGCCAGTGAAATCCTTGATCTCACCTGCCCGCGCCTTCTTGTAGAGGCCTTTCACATCGCGGGATTCACAGACCTCGAGCGGGCAATCCACATAGACCTCGATGAAATCCCCATGGGGGAAGAGTCCTCGCGCCCTGTCCCGGTCTTCCCGGAACGGGGAGATGAAGGCGGTCAACGAAATCACACCGGCATCCACAAATAGCTTCGCCATTTCCGCAATCCGCCGGATATTCTCAGTACGGTCTGCATCGCTGAATCCCAGGTCTCCGCACAATCCATGGCGTACATTGTCACCATCGAAGACATAGGTACGGCAACCGCGCTGGTAGAGCTCCTCTTCCAGCGCATGGGCCAATGTGGATTTACCGGAGCCGGAGAGGCCGGTGAACCAGAGCAGTTTCGCACGGTGCTTGTTCATCTGCTCCCGCCGTTCGCGGGTGACAGTGGCTTGATGCCAAACAATATTATTTTGCATCGGAATCCATGATTTCAGATTGGATAAAAAAGCTGTCCGTAAGCTATTAACCCGGCGACTGAGTAAGTCGTGTTAATCGTAGCAAACACTACCAGCTTACCTACAGAGTCAGTAAGTTATCAGAGATCTGACCATTTTGGCAGCGGCAGTGAGTAAACCGGCCTTCGAGGCCCACTGCTTTCAGTGGTCAGGAAACGGCCATAACCTCTGCAATCATTCGTCCGTTCATCCGGCAAGGCTGTTACAATGTCGGGCTTTTGAAACGACCCAAGCCATAAAAGATGACAGAAAACAACCGGGAACCTCAGAAGGAACTCCTTCTGGGAGAGAGTAAAATCACCCTGCTGGGAACTGCCCACGTCTCCCGGAACAGCGCTGAAAAGGTAGAGGAGCTGCTGCAAACCGGCGACTATGATGCGGTTGCCGTGGAGCTCTGCCCCAGCCGCTTCAATGCACTGATCAACCCGGATGACCTGGCGAAGATGGATCTGTTCAAAGTGGTCAGGCAGGGCCGGGTGATGATGGTCATGGCAAACCTGGCATTGGGCGCCTACCAACAGCGTCTGGCCAACCAGTTCGGCATTGCACCAGGCGCTGAACAGAGAGAGGCGATCCGCATCGCCCAGGAGTCAGAAAAGCCTCTGTTGCTCATCGACCGGGAGATCAGCACCACCCTGAAACGGGTTGCCGGGAATCTCTCCTGGTGGAAACGGCTGACCCTGTTTACCGGTCTGCTGGCTAGCATCCTCTCCAAAGAGCAGGTCACTGAAGAGGAGATCGAGCACCTGAAAGAGGGCGATATCCTGGAGACCACTTTTGCAGAGTTTGCCGAAGACCGTCAGGATCTCTATCTGCCACTGATCGATGAGAGGGATCGGTACATGGCGGCAAAACTCAAGCAGGAGATTGAAAACGCGGGTCATGAGAATCTACTGGTGGTGATCGGGGCCGGGCATATGAATGGCATCGCCCGCTATCTGGAAGCCTCAGAACAGCAGACGCCAACCACCACCATTGAACAGCTTGAAGAGGAACCCAGGCCCAGTCGCTGGCCAAAGATCATTCCCTGGGCGATTGCCCTGTTGGTGGTTAGCGGCTTTGTCGTCGGTTTCAGCCGCAGTCCTGAGCTGGGCATGGAACTGATCATGGATTGGGTCTTGATCAACGGCGGCCTCTCCGCCCTGGGGGCGCTGCTCGCAGCCGCCCATCCACTGACCATCCTGACCGCCTTTCTCGCTGCCCCCCTGACCTCACTCAACCCGGCGGTGGGTGCCGGCATGGTGACCTCGCTGGCCGAGGTGTTTCTGCGCAAACCCACGGTGGCGGACTTCAGTGAGCTTCGCGACGACACCACCACAGCCAAAGGTTGGTGGCGTAACCGGGTCTCGCGCACCCTGCTGGTGTTCCTGTTCAGCACCATCGGCTCGGCAGCGGGCACCTATATCGCCGGTTTCAGGATTTTCGACCGTCTGGTCGGTTAAGGAATTTTCCACTGCTCACTCAGTCGTTCCCGTTGAGGGATGCGGCAAAGTGAAAACCGGTCTTTGGCATGCTCTCCCGCTCGTAGAATCGGTGGGCCAGCTCTCTTTGCAGTCCGGAGTCGCAATGTACTTGCGAGCAACCCTCTCGTTCAGCCTCTCTTTTCAGCCAATCCAGTATCGCAGCGCCATTTCCCCGGGAGCGCCTCTCTGCCCGGGTAATGAAGTCGTCGATATAGAGAAATCGCCCCCAGGCAAGATTCTCTGAAACCCGATAGCCCGCCAGACAGACCGGCGCGGCATCCTCAAGCAGCATGACAAGCCGGTAACCCGTCTGCTGCTGATCGCGCACCCGACTGACAAATTCAGACTCCCCGATGTGAGGACGCAATTCCGCCATCACCGGATAACAGAGCTGAATATCCTGATCGGTCTCCGCAAGCCTGATAGTCACTGTTGCTGGCACGCCTGTTGTTGTTTAACGATATCCATTACAGCCGCAATTCTCGCGCTTCTGGCTCGTCTCATGGCTAAACCCACCATCGGTCCCACGAGACCTTTGGGCAACTGTTTCGACGCCACGCTGCAGGCAGCTCGATAGGCACTCATCAGGTCCCTGGCTTGTGGATAATCCTGTTCCTCAAACCCTTCGCGCCCCTGAAAGTCAGCCTGACAGACCAATACAAACCACTCCAGGTTGCGAGGCTTTCTGAAGGCATCCAGACCCTCAAGCAGTTTCAGAACGGTTGTCGGTTTGAGCTCATAGAAATGGTGCAGATGGGTATGGTAAGTCGCCGCCCGGTGAGCCAGATCCGTAAAGCTGGAGGGGACCTTCAAACGCTGGCCCAGGGTTTTGATCAATTTTGCCCCCCTGGCTTCATGACCATGGTGGCTGGGTAGTATGTTTTTCGCTGTAGTCGCCTTGCCCAGATCGTGGGTCAGGCTGGCATAGCGAACCTCCGCAACAGAGCTCAATTCACAGGCCCTCCTCAATGCCATCATGGTGTGGACACCACAATCCACTTCCGGGTGCCATCGGGTGGGTTGCGGCACACCCCACAGGTTATCGATTTCGGGAAGTATCCGGCCGAGTACACCCAGTTCCCGGAGGCACTCAAAGAAACGCACCGGGTTAGCCTCAAGCAAGGCCCGACTGATCTCCTGCCAGACCCGTTCTGCGACCAGATTATCCAACTCACCGGCTTCCACCATGGCGCGAATCAACTCAGCCGTTTGCGGGGCAATGGTGAACGGGGGATCACTGTAGCGGGCCATGAATCTGGCCAGCCGCAGCACACGAACCGGATCGTCCGAGAAGGCGCCGGAGACATGGCGCAACACCCGATTATTCAGATCCTCAACTCCATTGAAAGGATCGATCAGATTTCCGTCGCCATCTTCAGCGATTGCATTGATGGTCAGATCACGGCGCTCAAGGTCCTCCTCCAGGGTCACACCCGGTTCAGCAACCACCACCCCAGGCTGATGGTTGTTATTACGCCGTGTTCGCGCCAAGGCGTACTCTGCATTGGTTTGCGGGTGAAGAAAAACTGGAAAATCCCGACCCACCTGACGATAGCCTAAATCAAGCATCTGTGTCGGGGTTGCCCCGACAACCACATAATCTTTTTCACTGACCAGCCTACCGAGTAATCGGTCCCTGACAGCCCCGCCAACCAGATAGATCTGCATCAATAACCACGTATTTTCTTGAGGCGTTTTTTGGCCTCGTCCAGCTCCCGTTGCGCCTTCTTGACCCGTTCGAAATATTCTGGCCGGATGAAACTTTTGCCACCCTGAAGTTGTTGTCGGTCGTCATCACCGAGCTGTTCCATGGCAGCCAACTGCTTTTCGGCCTCCTCGACTTCCTGCTCCGCTTTGCTCACACGATCCTTGCGAGCGGTGCTTTTCTCCAGCCGCTTCTCCTGAGCCTCCTCCATCGCCTTGCGGATCGCACGGTTGCGCTCCATGGTATCGCTGATCGACTCCGCAGAGGGACCTGGCTGGATTTCGACTCTTTCAACCTTCTGTGGATCTGCCGGAGGCGTGTCCGTATAGGTGACATTGCCATCTTCATCGACCGTCCGATAGACCTCGGCTGTCAAGGTCAACGGCAGCAACAACACTACGGTAACCAGCGGGTAGAGTTTTTTAACCATAAAGCTTCCTTAGGGACTGATCGTTGTTTGGCCCTGACAGGTTAGACATCAGGATAAGACTATTTTCGCACAACAATTAACCCGGCTTCACCTGTTATTAAGTCAGCATCGAAGTTATGATTTACCGAGTACATGGCGTTTTCTCCAGAAGACAACAGCTGCGTAGCGGCCGGTCTATTTCCGGCGACTCCACAGGCAGCCTTTGCAAAGTCTAAAAACCAGGAAAAAAAAGCCTGAATTTGGGCAATTTTGCCACCAATCCGGCCCAAGCCTGATAGATTACTATGCAGGCAATCGGGCAGTTGCCCTGCCAGCGAAAATTGCGCCGGCTCATGGATAATCAACCGACGTCAATGGCCGGCTGATTCGGACACCGTTCGGTTGTGATAGAGATTCTCTTGCCGTCACTTATGGGGAGACCATAGCATGAACGACTTTTCAGAAAAGCGCAGCTTCTACCGCATGGCTGTGAACGGACCAGTCAAATTTCGTGTCAACGGTGGCAGCACAGTCTCCACCGGCAGTGTCCTTAATCTGAGCAGCAGCGGCCTGCTGATCGCTTCTGAGCAGGAGGTGCCGGTGAACAGCAGCATGACGGTTCAGATTACCCCAAGCCAGGCAATCACCCCGCCGCTGACAGCACAAGTCGAGGTGGTACGAAATGAGCCGGATGACGCGGTTGGAAATCGTATCGCCTGTCGAATTATCAAACTCCTGGGGGATGATGAGACAGGTCCCGGATTCTCCTGACATCAGCCAGGAAGAAGCCTGGCCAGACGCTTCCCAAGCTGAAAATAACGGGTCATTTCCCCCAGCCTGGAATACCTGACTCGCGACACAGTCTGGTCAAGCCGGTGCTGTAGATGAACACCAGCAGACCGAACCGGTTCAGTTCTTATATTTTTTGTGGCAGGCCTTACAACTCTTGCCGGCCTCTTTCAGTGCGGCCCCCATAGTGCCTTTGTCTCCACCCTGAGCCGCCTTTTCAAGCGCTTGTGCCGCATTGCCAAAATCCTGGTATTTGCTTTCGAAGTCTTCAAAGTCCATCCAGATCTCGGCCAGCGCATCGCTTTCATCCGACTCAGAATCCTCGGGGAAACCGTTCATCAGCTTGAATTCTGAAGCGTTGGACAGCTCCTCCGCGTGGGCGGCAAAGCGTGCCTTATCAAATTCGGTTTTACCCTTCATCATGTCGCCCATGGCCTTCATGTTCCAGCTGTAGACATTCATCACACCCTGTCGATACTCCACCGCTTTCTCCACCTCCCCGGCCAGCGCTGGAACCGTGCTGTGTAGAAGCAGGAAAGTTGCTGATAATCCTAATGTTCTGGCAATCAGGCTGTGTCTACTTTTCATTATTTCACCCCATAGATGGATTGAAGATCGATATTATTGATAAATTCTATAGTTATAAACTAAAGACCCATTGTTTTTTTAGGTTACAATAGACCGTTTCGCTTCTGGAACTATCCTGCATCCGATGAACAAGCAGCCCACTGCGCGGATTCGAGAAATCCCATATAACTATACCTCCTTCTCTGACCGGGAGATCGTTATCCGGTTCCTCGGCAAACCCATGTGGACTCTGATCGAGAAGTTGAGGGGCACCCGTCGCACTGGCCGCTCCGCAAGAATGCTGTTTGAGATCCTGGGGGATATGTGGGTGGTCAGCCGCAACCCCTACCTGCAGGACGACCTGCTGGACAATGAGCAACGACGACAGGCGCTCATCGACGCCCTGAACCATCGTCTGGTACAGTTCGAGTCCAGGGCCAACAACAACCAGCAGGCACTGGAACTGCACGCCGCCAGCCGTAGCGCCGTCGATGAATTTTCCCGGCGTTTCGACGAACTGCTGGAGCTGCGCCGAAGAACCAAACGTAACCTGATCGGTCTGACCCGGCCGGACAACATCGACTTCAGCGGCCTGGCCCGGGTTTCCCATGCGACGGATGCCACCGACTGGCGTGTGGAGATCCCGTTCGTGGTGATCACCCCGGACCGGGAAGAGGAGGTGGCGCCGATCGTCAAGGCCTGCATCGACTCCGGCCTGACCCTGATTCCCCGTGGTGGCGGTACCGGCTACACCGGCAGTGCCGTCCCCCTGGATCCACACAGCGCGGTGATCAACACCGAGAAGCTCGATGCAATCGCCGAGATCGAATCGAGCACCCTTCCCGGCGTTGAACAGGAAGTGTCTACCATCCAGGTCGGCTCCGGCGTGGTGACACGCCGGGTATCGGAAAAGGCGGATGCCAAGGGTCTTGCCTTTGCCGTCGATCCCACCTCCCAGGATGCCTCCACCATCGGTGGCAATATCGCCATGAACGCGGGCGGAAAAAAGGCGGTCTTGTGGGGCACTACCCTCGATAACCTGGCGAGTTGGCGGATGGTCACCCCCCAGGGGGAGTGGCTGGAGATTGAAAGGCTCAACCATAACCTGGGCAAGATTCACGATCAGTCGGAAGTCAGCTTCAGACTCACCCGCTACGACAGCAGCGGCAAGCGGCAACTGGGTGAAGCGGAGACCCTCAACATGCCCGGTCAGGCGTTCCGCAAAGTTGGTCTGGGCAAGGATGTTACCGACAAGTTTCTCTCCGGCCTGCCCGGCGTGCAGAAAGAGGGCTGTGACGGCCTGATCACCTCGGCCCGGTTTGTGCTGCATCGCATGCCCAAGCAGGTTCGCACGCTCTGTCTTGAGTTTTTTGGCGCCGATATCGGTAAAGCGGTGCCGGCAATTGTCGAGCTGACGGATTATCTGAACAAACACGATGAAGTGCTGCTTGCCGGTCTGGAGCATCTGGATGAACGTTATTTGAAAGCGGTCAAATACTCCACCAAGGCAGCCAGGCATGAGCGACCAAAGATGGTTCTGCTGGCCGACCTGGTGAGCGATGACCAGGCGCTGCTGGAGAGCGCTGCCGATGAGGTGGTGCGCATGACCCAGGCACGGGAAGGGGAGGCGTTTATCGCCAGCAGTCCGGAGGCACGGCGCAACTTCTGGCTCGACCGTTCGCGCACCGCCGCCATCTCAGCCCATACCAACGCCTTCAAAATCAATGAGGATGTGGTCATTCCGCTGGACAAACTGGCTGACTACAGTCGCGGCATCGAGCGGATCAATATCGAGGAGTCGATCCGTAACAAGATAACCATTGCAGACGAAGTATTGGCCTACCTGGTTGGTGACCACTCACTTCGTACAGCGGATGACGACTTTGAAGCGAGCGATGAGAACCGCTCCATTCTGCAAGCCAAACTCGACCTGGCCAAACAGGCCGTAGAACAGGCGAGAACCCGCTGGCATACCCTGTTGAGCGATATAGAAGCCTCGGCGGAGGAGCATATCGAACTGGTCAACGGCCTCGACAGATCCCTGATCCGAAAGGATGACCGACTGCTGGATCTGCTGCTGAGACGGGATCTGGTGGTCTCCTACCGGACAGAGATCGCCACCCGCCTGGATGAGATCTTCTCAGGTCAGGAGGTGAGGAACCTGCGCCTTGCGATGCGTGAAATCCATACCCGGTTGCGCGACTCGCGTCTCTTCGTCGCCCTGCACATGCATGCCGGCGATGGCAATGTGCATACCAATATCCCGGTCCACTCGGACAACTATGCGATGCTGCAGCAGGCGGACCGGATCGTCGACCGGATCATGGATCTGGCCCTCAGCCTGGATGGCGCCATCTCCGGGGAACACGGCATCGGCCTGACCAAGCTGCAGTATATGGAGCAGGAGAAACTTGAAGCCTTTGCCGAGTACAAACAGCAGGTCGATCCGGAGAGCCGCTTCAACCGGGGTAAACTGATCGCCGGGGCCGACCTTGAGATGGCCTATACCCCCTCGTTGCGATTGCTGGAACAGGAGGCGATCATTCTTGAGGAGAGCGAACTCGGCACCCTCAACGATGAGATCAAGCACTGTCTGCGCTGCGGTAAGTGCAAGCCGGTCTGTATGACCCATATCCCCAGGGCCAACCTGCTCTATTCGCCACGCAATAAGATTCTTGCCACCGGCCTGATCATCGAGGCCTTTCTCTATGAAGAGCAGACCCGACGCGGCATATCCCTGCAACATTTCACCGAAATGAACGATGTTGCCGACCACTGCACCATCTGCCACAAGTGCGAGAGCCCCTGTCCGGTGAATATCGATTTCGGCGATGTCACCACCCTGATGCGCAAGATCCTCATCGACCGGGGCAAGAAGCGCTCCAGCCTGGGCGCCAAGGCAGCCATGAGCTTTCTCAACATGACCAATCCAACGGCGATTCGCTGGATGCGCCGGGGTCTGGCGGAGTGGGGTTTCAAAGGTCTCAACCTGGGTCATACCCTGGCTGCCAAAAGCGGGCTGCTGAAGCAGCAGGATCAACCGCCCCATGCCACGACCGGTAACCCAAAACCGCAAAACCTGGCGGTTGAGATGCTGCAGCGACCGATCCGTGTCGAACCGCCGAAACAGACTCTGCGGGACGCACTGAAACTGGAGGATACCCATTCCGTACCGATCCTGCGCAATCCCGGGCGGGTCAGCGAGGAGAGCGATGCGGTGTTCTATTTTCCCGGTTGTGGATCCGAACGGCTGTTCAGTGAGATCGGCCTGGCCACGCTGGCAATGCTCAACGAGTTGGGTGCGCAGACCATCCTGCCACCCGGTTATCTCTGCTGCGGTTACCCGCAGACCGCCGCTGGCCTGCATGCCAGAGGCCGACAGATCACCACCGAAAACCGGGTACTGTTCCACCGCATCGCCAACACCCTCAACTACATGGACATCAAGACCGTGCTTGTCTCATGTGGCACCTGCATGGATCAGCTGCAGGCCTATCAGTTTGAAAAGATCTTTCCCGGCTGCCGGTTGCTCGATATTCATGAGTATATGATGGAGAAGGGGGTTGCCCTCGACGGCAAGCAGGAGACCGAGTATCTCTACCACGATCCCTGCCATACGCCGATCAAACAGTATAATCCGTTGCAGGTGGTCTCCGGCTTAACCGGCAAACCGGTGGAACTTAGCGATCGATGCTGCGGCGAAGCGGGCACCCTGGGCACCAGTCGCCCGGATATTGCCAACCAACTGCGTTTCCGCAAGACGGAAGAGCTGAACAAAGGCATCCAGGCAATCCACTCCAAAGGCGCACAACCAGCGCAGATCAAACTTCTGACCAGCTGCCCCGCCTGTCAGCAGGGACTCAGCCGCTATACCGATGAAACCGGACTGAAACCTCGCTATCTGGTACTCGAAGTGATCGAGCAGCGGCTCGGTGAACAGTGGCAACAGCAGTTCATCGATCAAGTGTTGAAAGACGGCATCGAGATGGTGTTGGTCTGAAGCATTAAGAGTAGTCCGCAAATGAACGCGAATAAACTCAAATAGGTTTTCGTGTGGCCGTCGCATTGCCTTTGATCAAGAATATTGGACCGTACTGATCTAATAAAGAATGCAGGGGTTGGAGTGTTTCACAGCACACATTCCTGAATGACCAACATACCCTCAGCAGGTCACTGATTGAACAAGTCCAAACCGAATTAAAAACCGTATTTGCGTTTATTTGCGGACTGAAAAACCGATTCAACCCCGACCCTTTTGTGGTGTGGCAAAACCCCAAGCCTGCTACTTTTACTAAAGGGTTCTACAACAAAGACAAGCCGACCATGACCGACAGTTTTACCAAAGCCTGTGTTAAACATGACAAGAATCTTCGTAGCCGTGTGCGTCTGCTGGGGACACTGCTGGGTGAGGTGCTGCAGGAACAGGTAGGCAAGGATACCTATACGGTGGTCGAGCGCCTGCGCAAAGGCTACATCAAGCTGAATAGAAAGCACGATCCTGCCCTCTACGATCGTCTCACCCGGCTGATTCTCTCCCTGCAACCGGAAACGCTGAGTGCTGTCGTCAGGGCTTTCAGTATCTATTTCGTGCTGGTGAATATAGCAGAGGAGGCCTTTCTGCATCGCCAGCGCAGACGCATTGCCGGCAAGGGCCAGGAGTTATGGCAGGGCTCATTCGACCATACCCTGCGGGCGTTTCATGCTCAGGATATCGAGCCGCACCAGCTGCAGAGCATACTCGATGATGCGGCCTACATTCCGGTATTCACGGCCCATCCGACCGAGTCCAAACGACTGGTGATCATGAACCTGTTGCGCCGGATCTTTCTCACCAGCGAGGATCTGGATGCCCCCAAACGGCGACTTGAACAACGCGAGCAGACCATACGCTCACTCAAGACACAGATCCAGACACTGTGGAAAACCGAAGAGGTGCGGGCGGTTCGTCCCGAAGTGCGCAACGAGATACGTCTGGGTCTGCACTATTTTCAAAGCAGCCTGTTTGATGCGGTACCTCAGGTCTATCGACGGCTTCGGGCTGGTATCGAGCGTGTCTATGGAGAGCATCCCGACTATCACGGAGTTCAGCTCTCACCCTTCATCCGCTTCGGCTCCTGGATTGGGGGCGACCGGGACGGCAACCCCTTCGTCACTCCGGAGGTTACCCGTCTTGCCCTGACCCTGCAGCAGCAGACCATTCTGCAGGAGTATATCCGCCGGGTCGACAGCCTGATCGCCGAACTGACTTTCTCCAACCGCTTCTGTAATCCCAATTGGGCCTTTACCGAAAGCCTCAAGGCCGACAACGAAATCTGCAAACAGCTGTTCTGTGACAATCCCCGTCGCTTCGAGGATGAGCCCTATCGGCGCAAGCTCTACATCATGCGTGAACGACTACGCCTGACCATGCCTGCTCTGCCGGGCGAGTCGCTTGAGGAGTCCAGTCACACCGCGGCCTATACCAATGAACAGGCCTTCCAACGGGATCTGAAACTGATCTACAACTCTCTGTTGAGCCATGGCGATGGGGATGCGGCTGAGGGGGCCTTGCAGGAGCTGATACACCTGGCGGAAACCTTTGGTTTTTATCTGATGTCTCTGGACATTCGTCAGGAGTCGAAACTGCACAGTGAAGCGGTGGCGGAGATCCTCAGGCAGAGCGGCGATGCGGATGACTACCTGCAACTCGATACCGAACAGAGACTGGCTCTGCTTGACGATAAAATCAGTAACGGTCTGACCAAACCGCTGCAGAGGAAACGCTTATCGGAAGAGAGCCGCAAGATGCTGGCGGTGTTCGATCTGATTGCTGAAACCCAGACCAGCATCAGCCCAAACGCCATCGGTCAGTATGTTATCTCCATGACCCACCAGGCCAGCGACATCATGGAGGTGGCCCTGCTCGGCAGCCTCTCCGGACTGCTCGGCGTTCAACAGGGCAGCTGGTTCTGCCGGCTGGAGATCTCTCCCCTGTTTGAAACCATCGACGATCTGAAGCGTTGTGAAGAGATTCTGAAAAGCCTGTTCGCCAACCCCTGCTATCAGAACCTGCTGAATGCCAACCATCGGCGGCAGGAGATCATGCTCGGTTATTCCGACTCAGCCAAGGATGGGGGCATCATGGCCTCAGCCTGGAATCTCTACCAGACACAGCAGCGCATCATCGACCTCGCAGACCGGGAAAAACTGCGCTGCCGGCTGTTTCACGGCCGCGGTGGCACCGTGGGGCGGGGTGGCGGACCAACCCATCAATCGATCCTCGCCCAGCCGAAAAACACCGTCAATGGCGAAATCAAATTTACTGAACAGGGTGAAGTGCTCTCCTACAAATACAGCAATCAGGAGACCGCTATCTACGAACTGACCATGGGCATCACCGGCCTGCTGAAAGCCAGTCAGGGCCTGGTATCCAGAGTCAAGCGGGAGCGACAGGACTACAGCCAGATCATGCAGCAGATCGCCGCGCTTGGTGAGCAACAATTTCGTCAACTCACTGAACAGACCCCCGGATTTCTCGACTACTTCTACGAGGCGACCCCGGTCAATGAGATCGGCCTGATGAACATCGGCTCCAGGCCCTCCCATCGGACCAAGGGCAACCGATCCAAATCCTCGGTAAGAGCGATCGCCTGGGTATTTGGCTGGGGACAGTCGCGGCAGAATCTGCCCGGTTGGTATGGCATCGGCAGCGGTTTGGCCAACTGGCGCAAGAACAAGCCTGGCCGACTGAAGCAGCTGCGCACCATGTATCAGGAGTGGCCCTTCTTTCACGCCCTGCTGAATAACGCTCAGATGGCCCTGACCAAGACCAACATGACCATCGCGCAAAAGTATGCCGATCTCTGTCTGGATAAGCCTACCAGCCGAACAATCTTCGAACTGATCAAGCGCGAGTACGAACTCACCTGCTCAGAAATTCTAACCATCGCCCAGATGGATCAACTGCTGGATGACGCTCCTGTGCTGCAGCAATCGATCCGTCGCAGAGACGCCTACCTGGATCCGCTCAATCACATTCAGCTGGAGCTGATCAAGCACTACCGCTACAGCGGCCTGAGTGAAGAGCAGCAAGCGCTTTGGCTGACCCCTCTGTTACGCTCGATCAACGCCATTTCCGCCGGCTTACGCAATACCGGCTAGAGCTGAAGTTTCAATCCGGCGGCTGAAAGTAATCGAGTTGTTTGCCGGATTGAATAGGATCCAACCATCCTCAACTCCCACAAGTGTGAACAAGCCCAGGTTTTAGCCCTGAAACAGCCTGTAGATTCCAACGGATTCGCCGACAAATAGTCGTAGGCACCAGCAACTCCAACACTGGCATTGGAGCTTGGCAGTGCCCTTGGTCTTTAGCTGATGGTTTACCCTATGTTGCGTAAAAACAATACGAAAGCCCTTCTCCTGTCACTCTTGCTCAGCCTCACTCTAGTCGCCTGTGGCGGTGGTGGATCCGGCGGTGATGATGGGGGCTCCCAAACCACAGTCGATGACAATACCCAGGATGACAGCAGCGGCGGAGATGATAACAGCACCCCACCGCAAGAGACCGGCAACGACACGACCAACCCGGATGAAGGTGACAACACCCCGGTGGAAACGGAACAGCCTCCACCAGCCGATGATGTGGTGACACCCCAGCCTGTGAATCAACCACCGACCGCCTCGATCAGCGGCAGTCAGAACGTCACTTCGGGAGAAACCGTCACTCTGGACGGCTCCGCATCCAGTGATCCTGATGGGGACAGCCTAAGCTACCTCTGGACACAGACCGCAGGAGAGGCGCTCAATCTGACCAACAATAGCAATCCCAGTCTCAGTTTCGTCGCACCGGAAGTGACACAGAGCAGCAGCTTGAGCTTGCGTTTGACGGTGAATGACGGGCAGTACAGTGCAGCCGCCAATATCACCCTTCAACTCTCACCGGCAACGGACAGCACCGCCCCGGCGGTCACCAGCCGATCACCCCTGGCCGATGCGGTCGGCGTCTCAACCACCACCCAGGTCAGCGTCAGTTTCGACGAACCCCTGGATGCGACCCTGATCGATAACCAGAGCCTTCTGGTTACCCAGGCAGGTTCATCGGTAACCGCCAGTGTCAGCTACGACTCGGACAGCGACAGCCTGATTCTGAGTTTCGCTAGTCCACTGCTTGCAGAGACCCTCTATCGGGTAACACTGGGTACCAATCTGCAGGATCCCTCAGGCAACCCTGTTGCGGTTGAGAGCTGGGACTTTACCACCGGATCGAGCTACAACCTGGGCAGTACCAGCCAGGCAACCATCGATGCCTGTATGGACGAGAGTGACAAACTGATGCTGACCCTGGTGAACAATGCCCGTGCCGTCAGCCGGGATTGCGGCGGCACCCAATATGGCGCCGTCGAAGCGATCGCCTGGCAATGCCAACTGGAAACCGCCGCACAGAACCACTCAACCTCCATGGCGAACAACGATTTCTTCGACCATACCGGCCTGGATGGCTCAAGCCCGGGGGATAGAATCACAGCCACAGGTTACAACTGGCGCGCCTACGCAGAAAATATCGCGGCCGGATACAACGATGAGGAGGCGGTGATGACCGCCTGGTTGGAGAGTCCCGGCCATTGTGCCAACATCATGAACACGGCGGTTACGGAAATCGGTGCCGGCATGGCGGAAAACCCATCGGCACGCTATCGAATCTACTGGACTCAGGACTTCGCAGATCAGTAACGCCATCAAACATTCGGCAGACTGAAGCTGACGGCCAGGGGTTTAGGGCAGGCAACAGAGGGTTTGTGCTCTGCCGGTTCAGGCGTTCTGGCCTTCACTGCCGAGGGAATCCAACACTCCCTGCAAAATATCAAAGCGCCGCTTCGCCTTCTGCCAGGCTTCACTATCCGCCGCTGCACTAAAGAACGCCTCGCCCTGACGACAGAGCTCAGACAGCTGAGCAGGATCGAACAGGGTGATGGCGGTTTCAAACTCATCCTGTTCTGCACTCAACAGCACCGGCAGCAGCTCATTTTTAAGTATCAGTGACTCGGGATCGAGCAGGTCGGCCACCAAGGGGTGCTCAAGTAACTCATAGTGGGTTTTTCGGGCCGCCTCCTCCTGCTGCAGCTCCTGATGCGCCAGCGTGTCATTACCCGCCCCTTTCCATACCGCACGCATGATCACCTCGACCAGTTTCATGATCGCCTGCTTGTTCGGGGTCTGATCATCGGCCAGACGGCAGGCCGTTTCGTAGGCCTTGTCGAGTCGTTCTTTCAGCTCGAGAATCACGTCGCTCTGTTCATGAGGGCCGAGGGCCACGGCCTCGCCTACCAGCTTGCGCAGACTCCCGATATAGGCCACCAGCTCCTCATGGTCGAGACGCTGGGCTTCCGTCAATTGCTCTTGAGTCAGCTGATTTTGTGACGCTTGAAACAGGGGATTGTCATGCTTGCGCATCAAATGACGTTCAAAACGTCCGGGAAGTTCACTAAACAGCAGATTCATATCGGGCCCACCTTCTCGCTACACCAGTCAACCCTGCTGGGTGCAAAACGCTCTCCGGCACGGTGTCAGGACGAATCATACCCCAGCCAACCGGCAAAAGTGGCCGCAGAGCGATGGTGTGGAAATCAGCCACACACCACTGTTCTGCATCGAATCGGGGTATCCACGGCTCTTACCTGATCTGTTATTGTTTTTGCCGCTGCATCAGGATAAAGAGTATTTGAGCTATTTGTACCATGAAACCCGGCCCGATAGGGAGCTTCGGGGCGTATCACCCCCGCGAAACGATCTGCACCAGCCCAACACACTTTGCGGCACAGGAGTGATCAGGATCGCCATCAGATTCAGTCAATATCTGGTCACATTCCGTGCAAAACGGATTAAAACCTTGCAGTTCATTGACTTAAATCAGTTGAAATGGAGCAGCCTGCAATTACCCTAGTCTCCGCAATGTTATTGCTTGTCTCCCGTGAAAAGACACAATTGCTGATGTCTAATCTTTTGTGGAGCTTTTGGTCAAGTCAACTTTGGAGGACAAACCATGTTAGGGCCTGTTAACACTAATCCAATTGGCCCTGTTGTGCCTGAAAAAGCGCCAATCAAGGCGCGAGGAGTGAGGTTTGGTGATTCCAAATGAACGACGAGCAACGCCGAGTGGCGCTTTTTCAGGCGCAACCCGGAGGGCTGGGTCTATTTTTCCGCCCAGCGGCGTTATCATTCGCTCATGTAGAACAACTACACGTCGCTCATTCTGCCTTGCTGGACGAAAAAATAGACCCAGCAGGGGCAATTGGATTAGTGTTAACAGGCCCTAGGTAGTGATAAAGCAATAGTCGGCGCATTAGCAATCCTGGTGCTGGGCATCATCATCTCAGTAATGATTGGCTAACTGCAGAATAGGGCGGTGGCCAGTGATTGGCCCCGCCCAGCAAAATACCAATAGTCTGCTCAGCGCGTCTTTTCCAGTTTCCCTCTAACGAATAAACCGATCTAAGAACTGGGCCGTAACCATGTCCATGCTATTGACATGAGTATCAAACCAGTCGCGCCATTCGATGAAGATGAAGTCGGCCAGCAGCTCCAGATTGAACTCCTTTAGCCATTCAGCCTGAAGCGATTCAAGGCGCAGCAACACCTGATCATGCTCGCCCTTATGCACCGGATAGGGTGGGAAACCATACTCCATCATCATTTTGTTCTCACCCTCAAAATGTTCCCGGGTGTGATCGATCCAGGCCTTAACCGTGTGACTGATCTTCTCTATTTCGGGCTTTCCCTGTAATCCGTCGATCAACAGCGCGCCCAACTGATTGATCATTTCAACCTCTTCCCGATGCACCTGATTCATCACTTCCAGTTCAACAAGCGGTATCTGGTCACTGGCTACGATGGGTAGCTGATATTTGCTCATGACGCACCAAAGATCTGTAGCAGTAAACTGCGCATCATAGAGGATGGTGGAAATGACAAACTTGATATGAATCAAGCAAATAATAATGCGAATTCAAATATTTTAGTCAAATCATACTGTACAGAATCACAAACTTTGTCGTTTATTACCACGAAGAACACGAAGGGAGCATCCAACTCTACGCCTTAGAAAGGCCAATCTTCGTGCGCTTCGTGTCCTTCGTGGTCATAAAGAATAGCCAGAGAACTGCTCAGCGCGCAGTCACTGAAAAACCTGTGCTAGGGCCTTTTAACACGAATCCAATTGGCCCTGGTCTACCTGGCACAGCTGGGGGCTTACCCATGTTAATTACATCAACATGGTATTGGCGACTCTGTTGTTTTCTGTGTAACCGCCACTGAAAGCCTGGGTCAGTGTCCTTTCCAACTCCTCCATGCCAACCGGTTTTGTCAACAGGTCAGAAAAACCGGCATCGAGAATTGTTTGATGCTGTTCAGGAAAAGCGTGTGCTGTGGTTGCAATCAGAATTGGTATTGCTCGACTTTCCGCGCGTAGCCGGCTGGCCACATCCATGCCACTGATATCGGGCATTTGAATATCCATCAACACAACATCAAAGCGGTTGTTGCGTATTTGTGCCAAGGCTTCATAGCCATTGCTGGCGACCGCATAGGGATTACCCAGCTTGGCAAGAAATGCACAAAGCAACATGCGATTGATTTCGTTATCATCGACAACCAGAACATGAAAGTTTTGTCGCTGTTGTTGCGTGACCGTGGCCGCTCTTGGCGGCTGCGAACAGAGATCATCCTTGCTACAGACTCTCAGCGGCAGTTCCAGACTGAAACAGGAGCCTTCGCTCAAACTGCTGCTGACATCCAGTACACCATCCATTTTTTCCACCAGACTCTTAACGATCGCCAGGCCCAGTCCGGCACCTTCCGTTTTACGGGTTTCAAAGTTTTCCACCCGGGTAAAATTATCGAAAATGGTGCTTAATTCAGCCTCAGCAATGCCGATTCCCGTATCCTCGACTTCGAATCTAAGCAATACTTTTTTACCGTTTGAGTTCAACAGTTTTATCGTCAAACTGACATAACCCGACTCAGTATACTTAATCGCGTTGGAAAGCAGATTGCTGACAATCTGACGCAATCGGTTGGCATCCCCATACAACCTGTTATGAAGCTGCTTATCGATAAACAGCTTGAGAAGCAGATTCTTACGCTCGGCAATCGGGCCCATGATGGCGAGAACCTCTTCCATTTCCGTACGCAGTGTGAAGGATTCTTCATTCAAACTGATCTGGCCGGACTCGATCGAGGTTATATCCAGAATGTCATTCACGATATGCAACAGACTTTTTGCGGCTTTACCGATCTGTGAAACATACTGATTATGCTTCTGCTCCAGATGCTCTTCCTGCAACAACTCGGTAAATCCCATAATACCGTTTAACGGTGTACGAAGTTCATGACTGACATTGGCCAGAAACTGGTTCTTTGCTTCACTCGCCCGCTCAGATCTCTCCTTGGCTTCAATCAGTTGGCTTTCAATCTTTTTACCCTGTTCGATCTCATGGGTCAGCTCCAGATTCTTTTTTGCAATTTCAGCATGAGAATCCCTTACCTCTCCCAACAGCTTTTCATTATCCAGCCATAACTGGATGTTGTGTTTGACGTTACGACTGTAACTTTTAGCAACCCACAGCATGAACACCATGTAGATCAATATCAGGATCAATACGGTTTCAGCGAGAACGGTTGCCTGCATCAGCAGGGTTATCAGGGTTGGGGTCAATAGGGAAAAAAGGGTCAGCACATAGTTCTTGAATATTACTGCACGGGTAATGATGCCACCCGCAGTCACACCGCCCAGTATGAACAGGGTCAACATATGATAGGTCTCATCCTCGATCATGAAACCGATCGGACCGATAAAGCCCCAGGGTACAACGCTGACCAACACCAACAGGCTGTATATGCGCAGCCATCTGTTCGCATTATTCAGATTGACTCGTTTTTCAAACTGACGGGCAACGAAGAACACCGATGCAGAACAGACAATATTGATAAAGACCCAGGCCGTCAGTAGAGGGGTTGGAACCAGGCCCCAGAAAAAATAGATGATGGCGGCAAACGTCGCGAAACTGCCGATACTGGCTTTTGTTGCAAGCTTGTAGGATTCCTTGGCTAATTCCAGATCGAGCTTGGTATTCATCTTCCGTTGAAGTGTAAGTTCCATCTATCTTTAGTCCATGGTTTAAATCTACTTCTTGTTTTCGATTACCTGCCAACCGTCAGTCAGATAAATGCTTCAGTTTCGGTTAGGGCCTGTTAACACAACCACCAATCACACGATCCGGATTGGTGTTAACAGATCCTAGATGGTAATGCCTGTCAAGCCGGCAAACAACAATTTGCATTAAATGGGGTTTTATTATTAACCCGGCGACTCAGTCTGTCATGTTAATAGTTCTTCGGGTGAAGGGCGAAAGAGTAGCCGGTTGTAACAGAGAAAAGCTTCCATCCAAACCAGACCTGATTGGTAAATTCACATCTGAAGCGATTCTGCTTTTTTGATTTAACAACGGTCAGTTAAATCGCCGGAGCAAACAAAAAAGCGGCTGCATCGCAAGACTATCCCGCCGCTTTATGTCAGGCCCTAACAACCGATATCGGTTTCCGCATCGAAACCCGGATTGATCGCTTCATACAGAGCTGAATAGTCTTCATCACCGTATCCCGCTTGTTGACCACTGTTCAAAATACTCAGTGTGGCATCGGCCACTTCACCGTTCATACCGGATGATTCAGCCACCTGTTTAAACAGTCCGATATCCTTGATCAGATGCTTGAGGGGAAAGTTGGCTTTGGTGTAGTCGTGTTCGAGATACTTCTGCAGCTTTTTATCGAAGGTCGGTGCATAGAGTGCGCTTTCACGCAGTAACTTCATGAAATGTTCGACCTCGACACCCTCCGCCCGGATCAATCCCAGGCTCTGGGCGAATCCAACCGTCAGTGCAGCGATCAGTTGATTCATCGCCAGTTTCATTGCCGCTGCCTGACCGACTCCACCAACCAGGTCGACCTCCTTACCCAGTCCTCGCAGCAACAACAGACAGTGGTGGTAGACCTCTTCGGAACCGCCGGCCATGACGATCAATTCACCACTCAACGCCTCTGGAATACTGCCGAGAACCGGCACCTCCAGATAGTCACCACCTGACTGTTGCACCCGATCAGCGAGTTCTCGACTTTGATCGGGCGAGATGGTGCCCATCTGCAACACCGTCTTACCGCCAAGTCGGCTCACGACCTCATCGCTGAACAGCACCGACTCGATCGCCTCCGCATCACTCAGTGTCAGCAGGATGACCTCGCTATCGCTGACCGCATCGATCAGATCCCCTGTCACGGCTATGCCTTCAGCCTGCGCCGCCTGCAGACGTGATTCTGATCGGTTCCAGGCTTTCACCTCATGACCACGTTGAATCAAGCGATGGGCAACCGGCAGCCCCATCAATCCAAGTCCTAGCAGGGTTACTTTCATAATTTTTATGGCTCTACTGATGGTAGGGGCGACTCAATTCATGAACCGCATCGACAAACACACCGGCATGTTCAGGATCGATTTCAGGGTGGATACCATGCCCCAGATTGAAGATATGGCCACTGCCTTTTCCATAGCTGGCGAGCACCTTCGCCACCTCGTCACGAATCCGCTCCGGTGAGGCGTAGAGGGTACAAGGGTCCAGATTTCCCTGCAGTGCGACCCGATCTCCCACCCGGCTTCTGGCATCCGCAAGACTCAAAGTCCAGTCGACACCGAGCCCGTCACAGCCGGTATCCGCCATCTTCTCCAGCCATAGACCCCCCCCTTTGGTAAAGAGTATGGTCGGAATCTTGCGTCCATCCGCCTGTTTGGTCAGGCCATCCAGAATCCGCGCCATGTAGTCAAGGGAAAAGCTCTGATAGTGCTGAGGGGTGAGGGCTCCGCCCCAGGTGTCGAAGATCATCAACGCCTGGGCGCCGGCTTCAATCTGAGCGTTCAAATAGGCGGTGACCGCGGTCGCGACCTTCTCCAGCAGGCGATGCATCAGCTCCGGACGGTCGAACATCATCCCTTTCACTTTGGAGAAGTTCTTGGTGCCGCCACCCTCGACCATATAGGTGGCCAGTGTCCAGGGACTGCCACTGAAGCCGATCAAGGGTACCCGACCATCCAGCTCCCGCCGAATGGTGCTCACCGCATCCATCACATAACCCAGGTCTTCCGCCATATCGGGCTGACCGAGTGCTTCAACGGCCGCTTCGTCGGTTACCGGGCGCTCAAACCTGGGGCCCTCTCCGGTGGTGAAATAGAGGCCCAGTCCCATCGCATCCGGAACGGTCAGAATGTCGGAGAATAGGATCGCCGCATCCAGCGGATAGCGATCCAAAGGCTGCAGGGTTACCTCACAGGCCAATTCCGGATTTTTACACAGATCCATGAAACTCCCGGCTTTCGCACGGGTCGCCCGGTATTCAGGCAGATAGCGTCCTGCCTGGCGCATCATCCACACAGGGGTCATATCCACCGGCTCACGCGCCAAGGCTCTAAGAAAACGGTCATTTTTTAAACTGGTCACGGATTAAGATCCTTTAGCAACATTTTTTTGGTATAAAGAGGTAGCCGGCCAACCCGGCAACTAAGTATATCGCGTTCAGCCCAGGAGTGAATCTCAAACCTATGTCCGCAGTAAAACAGATCATACTGGCAAAAAAAGATGCCTTGGCCGGCGCGATCGGCGAGCCCCTCTCCGAATTGGCCAAACAGTGTGCCCAGGTCTGGCAGGATCCGGATGCACTCGACAGCGTACTGCTGGAGCATATTGGCGATATCACCAATTGCGAATTTCTCTATGCCTGGGACCTGGAAGGTCTGGAGATCTCATCCCTGATTATGCCCGATGGGGTGGATAAAAGTTGGCGGGGCAGGGACCTCTCCGAGCGCCCCTATCTGAAGAACAATCTGCCCTTCAAAGGGGTCATGCTCTCATCGGTCTACCACAGCCAGTTTTCACATCGCGAGTGTGTCACCGCTCTGCAGGCGGTAAGGCAGAACAAAAACCTGGTTGGCTTCATCGCCGCGGACTTCTCTCTCGACAAGCTCAACACGGATGAGAACGCCAGTATAGGACAGCCCCAGTGGCAGCAGTTCAAGGGGGATCCAGCGGTTCGTGGCCAACTCTTCATGCAGCAGAGGGTGCAGAGCCGGCTCGATGAGCACATCGATTCAGTGCATGAAACCGTCTACGACCTGATGACCGAGCATGGCATCTTCCATTGCAAGATCCACTTCTCCAGCGGGCGCTGCTCATTCTGGGATATGGATGACCCCTACAGCTACCATATTCATGGTGTCGAGGAGATCATCGATCCGGATATCGTGTTGGCCTATCCGCTGCACCCCTACCCTGAACGGGCCAAGGTGACCCCTCAACAGTTGCGTGATGTGTTGCAGGAGTTCAAGGCCTTGCGATTTGTCGATGAGACCATCTATCTGCGCAGCGCATCGGTGAATATCATGAACGGCATGCTCGGTCTGACATTCTCATGTGACGGTTCGCACTATATGCCGGTTGAGGAGTTTCTGGCCAAGAATCTGAGCTTCTGGTTGGGCACCAATGAGATTTAACCTCCTAATTTCAATAGATTGTCTGGCGACAATAACACTTGTTAATACCTGACTTGCCATCTAGATTTCTATAAGAGCGCGTTTAATGCTCTTAGATCAGCCCTGGTAAACAGATTTTTCGGGAATTATGTCCAGCAAAGGATCAACCATCTACGAATTGGATGCAGACAACCAGATCTGCCATATCGGTGGCGACTGGGACCAGTTTCTGCAGGCAAATATCGATCAGCATCAAGACTATGTGAACCTGAGAAAGAGACAGGTTCTCGGCAACAAGCTTGAATCCTATGTTCATGACGCCAACACAAAGATGTTGTTGCAGACTGTTTTTGACTATGTAAGACAGACCCAAAAGATAAAAGCGCTTCCCTATCGTTGTGATTCCGCTGACCAGAAACGCTTTATGTCGATGCAGATCGAACCCCTGGCCGATGCCGGCCTGCGGGTCTCCCACACTCAATTGAGTAGTGAACCTCTGGATCCACCAGTGGAGATTCATCCTGCAAACGATGGAAATGCCGAGACCGTATGGCGCTGCAGTATCTGTAACCGTATTGAATCGGAACAGGTCTGGCTTGAACCGGACGAAGCCGCACAATTTTGGTGCAGACACAGCTTCCATGTCAGCTACACCGTCTGCCCGGTCTGTATGAATACGATTTGATGATGCCCGATAAGCGCAAAAAACGTCTTTAACTGTTACATATCAATATCCATACTGTCTTAATAAGTATAATCAGATTGGGATTCAAACCCCAAACTACACCATCAGAAATAGTGATATGAATGATAAAAACAGCGGTGATTCCGAGCTTCAGGATGAGTTGGAATCCGAGGTAAAACCAACTCATATCGTAGGCGTCGGCGCCTCTGCAGGAGGGCTGGAAGCAATCGAAGCCTTCTTCAAGGTGATGCCGCCGGACAGCGGGGTCTCCTTTGTGGTGATTCAGCATCTTTCGCCGGATCACAAAAGCCTGATGGCGGAACTGCTTTCAAAACGCACCCGGATGCCGGTTCACCGGGCTGTAGATGGTGTTCTGGTAGAACCCAATTCGGTCTATTTGATTCCACCTAACAAGAACCTGCGTCTGTTTCACGGACGCATCATTCTGTCGGAGCAGGACCGGGATGCGCGAGGCATCAACCTGCCGATCGATATCTTTTTCCGTTCTCTGGCCGAAGACCAGGGCGCCAAGGCGATCGCCATCGTACTCTCCGGCACCGGCAGTGACGGCACCAGTGGTATCCGCGCCATCAAGGAAGAGCTTGGCATGGTGATGGTCCAGGTGGAAGAGACCGCTGCCTTTGACGGCATGCCGCGCAGCGCCATCGCCACCGGGCTGGTGGATTACATCCTGCCCCCCAATGAGATGCCGACTCAGCTGCTCTCCTATCTGAAGCATCCGTTCACCGCCAAGGATGAGCATGCCAGCACCATGCTCAACGATGAAGATGGAGTAACGCGAATCTTCGCCCTGCTCAGAGAGAGCAACAAGATCGATTTCACCTACTACAAACCCACCACCATCATTCGTCGTATCGAACGCCGCATGGCGGTCAATCAGATCCACGATCTGCGTGACTATGTGCGCTTTCTCGAAAGCTATCCGGTTGAGCTCAACAGTCTGCATAAAGACCTGCTGATCGGCGTCACCAGTTTCTTCCGGGATCCGGAGGCGTTTGATGCGATCAATGAGAAATATCTGCCGCAACTCTTGAAAGAGGCCAAGGAGGACAAACTTCGCATCTGGGTCAGCGGTTGCTCCACCGGTGAAGAGGCCTACAGTCTGGCGATTCTCTGTTGTGAGGTAATGGAGCAACACAACCTGGTACTGGATGTAAAGATCTTTGCCACCGACGTGGACCGGGAGGCGATCCTGGCCGCCAGTGCCGGCGTCTTCGCCGAGAGTGCGGTGGCGGATATCGAGCCCGGCATGCTCTCGAAATATTTCTACCGGCGGGATGAAGGGTTCTATATCAGCCGTCAGGTCAGAGAGATGGTGGTGTTCGCCCAGCACAATCTGGTGAAGGATCCTCCCTTTACCAACATCGATCTGATCAGCTGTCGCAATCTGCTGATCTATCTGCAGCCGGTGTTGCAGAAACGGGTTCTCGAGCTGTTCAACTTTGCCCTCAATCCGAAAGGCATACTGTTCCTCGGCAGCAGTGAGACCACCGGTGAGATGGGTGAGTATTTCGATCCGATCGATCACAAATGGCGGATCTATCAGTCCCGAGGGCGACGTCGTCAGGCCGAGCTTTCGGAACCGGCGATCAACTTCGATGCCAAGCGCTGGTATAACAACAACCGTATGTCAGGCCGAGGCATGGCCGCACGCATGCATGAGGAGGAGCGTCTGCTGGAGCGCCTGGTGGAAGGCGTGGCGGGAGACTATCTGCCGTTCTGCCTGGTGGTCAGTGAATCGCTGGAGCTGATGCACGTTGCCGGTGACGCCAAAGACTATCTTCAATTCACCACCGGCAAGGTGGTCAACGACGTCTCCAAACTGGTCATCAAGGATCTGGCGATCCCGCTCTCTACAGGTCTGCAAAAAGTCTTCAAAAGTAAGGAAGAGCTGATCTATTCCAACATCAATCTGAACCTGACAGAGAACCATAAAATCGTCAATATGCGGCTGAAACCACTGCCGACGAAAAAACGCCAGTCCATGATGGTCGCGGTATTTATCGAAGAAGTTCGCACGGCCACTCAATCCGCCTCCTCCTCCCCCGAAACCTACAATGTGGGCAAAGAGGCACAGCAGCGCATCATCGATCTGGAGAATGAACTGCAGTTTACCCGGGAGAATCTGCAGGCAACCGTTGAGGAACTTGAGACCTCCAATGAAGAGCTGCAGGCGACCAATGAAGAGTTGCTGGCCAGTAATGAGGAGTTGCAGAGTACCAACGAAGAGCTGCAGTCGGTCAACGAAGAGCTCTATACGGTCAACTCCGAGTACCAGGGTAAAATCACCGAACTGACAGAGGTGAACAACGACCTGGATAACCTGCTGTGCAACACCCGTGTCGCCACGCTGTTTCTCGATGAGAATCTGGATATACGACGCTATACCCCGGAGGCCACACAGCTCTTCCGCATCATCGACCAGGACATTGGAAGACCGATCAGTCACCTCTCTCACAGGCTGCTCAATGTGGATCTGATTCAGCTGGCCAAAGAGGTCCTGATAAACGAAACCGGTATAGAACAGGAAAAGATCAATACGGAGACTGGCGAAGAATATTATATGCGGGTCTTTCCCTATCAGATTGCACCCGACACCTACTCCGGGGTGGTCTTCACCTTTGTCAGCACCAGCGGCTTACGTAAGGCACAAAACAAGCTGGTCGAGCAGGAGTTGAGGATGGAGGCTCTGCTCCGAGTCAGCGATGCCTATGTATTGATCAATGAACAGGGCGAAATCCAGGAAGTCAATCAGGCCCTGATCGACCTGGTCGGCTACAATGAAAGCGACTTGATCGATCAAAACATATCGATTCTCATGCCGGGCGATCACGCCGCACAGCATGACCATCACATTCAACGATATCTAAAAGAGGGCGGCTCAAAGATTATCGGCAAGACCCGTGAAGTCCCGGTAAAAAGGAAAGATGGTGAGATTATCACTCAACATCTGACGGTTGCAGAAATGATCATCGGCCAACGTCAGTGGTTTGTGGGTCTGTTAAAAGCTCAATAAGCGAAGCAGTCTGCAACTATGGGTAACGACGATAACAACAAACCTGGCCATCCAAACCATGAGTATATGCGCGAGCGGGCTGAGCAGATTGCGCAAAGACGGCAACGCATCACTTTTGAAAAAAAACTGGCTGACCGGGACCGGTTGCTGCAGGATCTGCATGTTCATCAGATTGAGCTGGAGTTGCAGAACGAAGAGTTGCGCCAATCCCAGGCCAAGTTGGAGTTTACCCACCAACAGTATCTCGATCTCTACAACGAAGCCCCGGTCGGTTACGCCAGCCTCGACGACAGTGGCCTGATCGTACGCTCCAACCAGATGCTCGCCTCCATGCTGGGCATGGAAAAATACAGCCTCACCGGCAAGGCGCTGGCAGAGTTCATGCTGCCAATCGATCAGAACATCTTTCGCAGTCGCTTCAACGCCTTCGTCAAACAACCACAGGATAAACATATCGATGTCCGCTTCAAGGCGGGCGACAAGCAATCGGAGACAAGCAGCTTCATCGGCAGGATTCAGGGTCGGCGACTGGATAGCGACAATAAATCGGGCGATAAGCACTGGTCAGAAACGATTCTTATTGTCATCAGTGATGTCACTGAGATAAAAAAATCTGAAGAGAAGATTCACTACCAGGCATTTCACGATCTGCTCACCGGCATACCGAACCGGGCCTCTCTCTATGAGCGACTGGAGAATGCCCTCGCCCTTGCCAAGCGACAGCACTCTTTTGGCGCCCTGCTGTTTATGGATCTGGATCGGTTTAAAAACATCAATGATTCACTAGGCCATCACACCGGCGATAAATTACTGATCGATTTCACCCATCGGATTCAACAGCATAGGCGTAAGGAAGACATGTTGTTTCGCATGGGTGGCGATGAGTTTGTGATACTGCTCGCCGAGCAACATCACAATAAAAATACCATGGCGGTGATTGCCCAGCGCTTTGCCGAACATATCACCGGTTCATTGAATGAACCGATCATACTCGGTGGTCACAGCTTTCAGGTCACCCTGAGCATTGGCATCAGCATCTTTCCGTTTCAGACTAAAGACAATCTCAACGATGTGGTACGCCAGGCGGATACCGCCATGTACCAGGCGAAAAAAGAGGGTGGGGCACTGGCCCGTTTTTTTCAGGCCAACATGCAGGAGATGGCCAGGCAGCGCATGATCCTGGAGGCCGAACTGCGGGTGGCTCTGGTAGAGCAACAGTTCAATCTCTACTACCAGCCTCAAATGCGCAGCGATGGCACCATCTATGCGTTAGAAGCCCTGTTACGTTGGCAACACCCCTATCGTGGCATTGTCACCCCGGACCAGTTCATCCATGTTGCCGAAGATACCAGCATGATTATTGAAATCGGCAATTGGGTCCTGGAGACGGCGGTGAAACAGATCATTACCTGGCAGCAACAGACGCTGTTCGATCCCTCGATTCGTTATGCGATCAATGTCAGTGCCAAACAGCTTGAGAACTCCAGCTTCTACACTCAGGTGAAACAGATCATCGAGCGTTACAAGCTCGATCCCAAATGTCTGGTTTTCGAAATCACGGAATCCTTGCTGTTGCCCGACAACAAGGTTGCCAATGATACTCTGAAACAGTTATCGGAACTGGATATCACCTTTTCAGTTGATGATTTCGGTACCGGCTACTCATCGCTGGCCACGATCGACAATGCACCAATCGGTCAACTTAAAATCGACCGCAGTTTCATCAGCCAGCTACAGTGGTCACAAGAACATGATTCGCCAAAACCCGGCAACCAATACTCGTTGGTCAATGCCATTCTCTCCATGGGCAAGGCTTTGGAACTGGAAGTGATTGCAGAAGGCGTGGAGACAGAAGAGCAGTTGAAAGTTCTGACTCATCTGGGGTGCGAATATGTGCAGGGATACTATTTCAGCAAACCCATCCCCATTGAGCAGATCCCGGAAATAGTGCCGTCAACAGAAATCAGCTGACCGACAGGTCAGTGTAATACCACGCTTCGATTTGCCGCTATGGCAAGGCCACCGCCAGTCAGGCAGGCGGCCTATTCATCAGGGTAACTGATAGTTCGCCTGGGTGACGAGATCCACACCGCACTCCAGATTCTCGATCCAGGAGATGAACTCATTGACCACTTTCTTACCGACGAACGCCCGACCATGCTGGGGCACGATCATATCGATATCGAGTTGACGGACCATGTTCGCCCAGAGTCTGCAGACCTTGTTGGAGTTCATATAGCGACGGTGAAAGCCTTCCATGTATGGCATCATCTCAGAGAGCTTCTTCACCGGAGCATTAAGATCGCCCGGTGGCAGATTAGCGCCCAAATCCCCGGAGAAGAGAATCCGGCTGAGTGGATCATAAAACTGGAAATTGCCTTCCGCATGAAGGAAGTGGGCGGGCAACGCCATCAGGCGGATATTCCCCAGTTGCAGATTGGTACCCTCATCCGGAATTGCCACAACCCGATCAACCAAGCGGCCTGGGCGTGTGAAATGGGGGATGAAGCGCTCCCACAGGGCAGGCACCACAACCTTACAGTCTGTACCAACCAACCATTTGTTGACGGAAGCAACGATATCCGGATCCTGATGGGAGGCAACCACATAATCCAGCTTCTTCACATTCATATAGTCACTGATCGCCATGAACAGCCTGGAGTAGGTCAGTTCACCGCCTGGGTCGATGAGTGCAGCATGCTGATGATCGTAGATTAGAAACTGATTGGCTTGTACGGCTTCACCTGAGACCAGGTCTCTGAATGCCACACAGATGTGGCTTCCGTTATTGAATAGCTCGACTGACATAATATTCTTTAAGATTTCGCTGTTAAAACTGTACCGCTTGAAGCAGATCAATCCTTGAAATCGATACAGGTGTATCGTCCAGTTTCAAGAAAGCTTAAACATAATACAGTAATTTATAAATAATATTAGTTGTTTTCTTGACCTCTGAACTTCAAGATTAAGCTATTTTTCAAAATTTGTAAGCGGAAATCATCAATTGATGGCCCTAAGCCACCCATGGAACCTGACGCCTAAGGATGCTATAGCCTTACAGAAACAGCTCAGTAGCCAGGTTATCCAAGTTGATCAGATGAGACCTCCGCAACGCATCGGCGGAGTGGACGTGGGCTTTGAGGAAGCCGGCAAAGTCACCCGAGCGGCGATCGCGATTCTCGAATTTCCCTCTCTTCAACTTGTCGAACAGGCGATAGCAAGCGTTCCAACCCGGTTTCCCTACATACCAGGTCTGCTCTCCTTTCGGGAAGTGCCGGCGATCCTGCAGGCCATTGACAAGCTCAGCTGCCCACCGGATCTGCTGTTATGCGACGGCCAGGGATTAGCCCACCCAAGACGTTTTGGCCTGGCATGTCATCTGGGTCTACTGACCGATATCCCCTCGATCGGTGTTGCAAAGACACGCCTTATCGGCACCCATCAGGCCGTGTCGGAGAAGAAGGGGAGTTGGGTTCCATTGATCGATCGGGATGAGGTGATCGGCGCGGTGTTGCGCAGCCGTTCAGGCGTGAAACCAATCTATGTTTCGATTGGTCACCGGATCTCACTGAGCAGTGCCTTGAACTATGTATTGGCCGCGACCACTCGCTATAAACTACCAGAGACCACTCGGGCAGCCCATCATCTTGCTTCAGTGGACAAGTCTGCCGTTAGCGGTGAGTCCCGCCGTGGTTAATCAGTATCCCGCAGATGTTCGATATAGCGGGGTCTCTCCTTCATCGCCAGTCTGACCCCTTCCGCCCAGGCCTGCAGAGGTTCCTGGTCTTTGATTTTCAGGTCACATCTTGCTCTGCCCTGGCTCTCCAAAGGCAACGGAATCATATCCCGATAGGTGTAGACATTCTCACCCACATCCCCCCCTTCGCAGATACAGGGGCATTCGGGGAGTGACGATTCAAGTTCCGCTTCCTCAAAGATCAGCTCACCGGCCTGGTACCAGCGGGTGCGTTCAGCTGAACCGCTCATGGTCTTGATGATGATCACCCGTGAAAAAGAGATGGTCAGTCTGCCGTCTTCGAATTTAACTGATTCGATTTCGCTGTTCGGCAGATCGATAGTACTGGAATCCATGCTACACCTACGTTTTTGAAACTTGAGATCACAACTCCCCAGGGGAGCTGCTTCGGATGCAGCATCTTAACCCCAGTGCACGCTCCGGACAAAAGCCTGATACCCGGAATTTTCTGGGGATGGAGCGTTTCGGCCCAGCCCAATCCGGCTAAGGATCACAACGGAGTCGCCGGGTTAATGGAATCGAGATCAGCTCTCTTCCATACCGAGCTCTTTGATCTTTCGGGTCAGGGTGTTGCGCCCCCAGCCCAGCAGTCTCGCCGCATCCTGTCGTTTACCGGCCGTATGCTCAAGGGCGGTCTCGATCATCACGGTTTCAAAATCGGGTTCCGCTTCATTCAGGATACCTTCACATCCCTCCTGTAGACGCCGTTTTACCCAGCCTCTGAGTAACTGACGCCAATCATCCTGAGGCGATGTAGCGGTATCGGACTCTTTCAGCTCAGTCGGCAGATCGTCGATGTGGATCTCCTGGCCCGACGCCATCACCGTCAGCCAACGGGCCGTATTTTCCAGCTGCCTGACATTGCCAGGCCACTCCAACTGGCTCAGATAGTTTTCCGTCTCAGGCAGCAGAACCTTGAAATCCACCGCCAACTCTTCTGCCGCGGTCTTGAGAAAATGGTTCAGTAGCAAGGGTATGTCCTCACGACGCTGACGCAGAGAGGGCAGATGGATACGGATCACATTCAGACGATGGAACAGATCTTCGCGAAACGCCCCCTCCTTGACCAGCCCCTCCAGATGCTGGTGGGTTGCCGCAATGATCCTTACATCGACCTTGACCGGCTCATGTCCACCCACCCGATAGAATTCACCGTCGGCCAGCACCCGTAGCAGTCTGGTCTGTAACTCAGCCGGCATGTCGCCGATCTCATCCAGAAACAGGGTGCCGGTATCCGCCTGTTCAAAGCGGCCGACCCGCCGGGTCTGGGCACCGGTAAAGGCGCCTCGCTCATGACCGAACAGTTCCGATTCCATCAGATCCTTTGGAATCGCCGCCATATTAAGTGCGATAAACGGTCCTTCAGCGCGGCTGCTGTGCCGATGCAATGCGTGGGCAACCAGCTCTTTACCGGTACCCGATTCACCATTGATCAATACCGTGATATTCGAGCGGGCCAGACGGCCGATCGCCCGAAACACCTCCTGCATCGCAGGTGCTTCACCGATGATCTCCTTGCCCCCATCACTGGTATCGATTTGCGGCTGCTCTTCCACTGTCAGCTGCTGACGGCAGGCGCGGCGTATCTGCTGCACGGCCTCATCCACATCGAAGGGCTTGGGCAGATATTCGAAGGCCCCACCATGATAGGCGGAGACCGCACTATCCAGATCCGAATGGGCGGTCATGATGATCACCGGCAGGTTGGGATAGCGGGCATGCAGTAACTCCAGCAGCTCCAGACCATCCATACCCGGCATGCGGATATCGGAAACAACCACATCGGGCTGGCCTTTATCCAGTGAACTGAGCACGCTGTCCGCACTCTCGAAACTGGTAACCTCCATCTCCGCCTTTTCCAGGGTCTTTTCCAAAACCCATCGAATCGAGCGATCATCATCGATCACCCATACGCGGCATGCTCTATCCATCTACCTGCTCCAAAGGAAGTAATACTCTAAATATGGTTTCACCAGGTTTACTGGTGAATTCAATCAGCCCCTGATGACGATTGATCAGGGTCTGGGATATGGAAAGACCGAGGCCCATACCAGTGCTGCCGGAGACCAGCGGAAAAAAGACCCGCTCCTGCAGCTCCGGTGGAATCCCGGGGCCGTTGTCACAGATCTCGATCGAGATCACCAGTCGGTGGCGGATGTTGCCAATGGTGAACTGGCGCAACACCCGACTGGTTATGCCCACCACGCCATGGGAGCCGGCCGCTCTGACGCCATTCCGAACGATATTGAGAAAGGCCTGAATCAGCTGATCCATATCGCCATTAAGATCGGGAATACTCGGATCGTAGTTCTTGATCAGATTCAGATTCGGTCCGGACTCCGCCTGCACCAGACTGCAGACCCGCTCCATGACCTGGTGAACATTGACGGCTTTCATCTCCGGAATCCGGTTTGGTCCCAGCATGGTATCGACCAGATTCTGCAGTCGATCCGCCTCTTCAATGATGATCTGGGTATATTCGGTCAGGGATTGATCCGGAAGTTCACGCTCCAGCAGTTGCGCCGCTCCACGCAGGCCTCCCAGTGGATTCTTGATCTCATGGGCCAAGCTCTTGACCAGTGCGCGACTGGCCTGATTGCGTGATAGGATCTGCTCCTCCCGGGTAATACGCAGTTGCCGGTCCACCTGCTGAATCTCCACCAGAAACTCACTCACATACTGACCGGATCTGAGTGGGATCACGGTGCAGTCCACGGTGATCTCGCGACCCTCCTGTAACTCCAGCTGATGCTCTCTCTCGGTAAAGGGTTGCCCGGTTTCCAGAGAGCGGTTCAGATTATTCCTGACAATGCCACTGGAGCAGTAGAGCAACTCCGCCGCATGGTTACCAACCATCTTCCGCGCACTCACACCAAACAGCATTTCCGCAGCTGAATTGATGAACAGCAGATTGAACTCACGATCGAACAGCAGAATGGCGGTACTCAGGTTGTCGAGTACGCGCCGTTCCATGGAGGGTTTAGCGGGTTGAGGATTCATGGCTATTCAACTAGCAAAAACTACACCAAAGAATGCAACAACGACCAAATTCGCACTGAGCTGCCGTTGGTCCAGGCAAATCATGGAAGATTCCAGGGCAGCAGGGGTCTTTACGAAACTGCAGCCAGTGAATCCGATTTGCGGCGACCTGGTCGTCGAGACAGATTAAGAAAAACACAAACCAATATGCACCATTATAGTGCATGGATCATTTCGGTTAGAACGCTTAGCGGGCTGAAAATCGGTCGTTTTCGAGCTTGCCGGGAGAAACTCAGAGATTCAGTGAGTCACCGAAACAGCTATCAATTGACGGCGGCCTGGCGCAGATGGAAGGTGGTTGAGCCACTCTGTTTCACCAGCTCACCCTCGGCGTCGACGATTTCAGCTTTGATGGTATGGGTACCGCGACTCAGTTGCTGCAGAACCAGTTGCGTGGTTTTGATCTCCGAATCGAGCTTCTTACCGTCCACATAGAGATGGATGGCATGACCGCTGAAGAGTGGCGGTGAGATGGAGAGACCGACAGAGACGGAATTTTCGTCGCTGCGAATCGTCTCATCATTGGATGGCTGTACGATAGCGAACTGCAGATAGTCACCCGAAGCAGCGGCATCCGCTTCCTTGTCGAGTTCATCGACTTTCAGGGTAGTATTCCTTTTTTTATCCTGTACCCGGATTGTATCCGCTCCCGGCTGATAGTTTTCGGAGTAGACAACCTCACCGTCCGGGGTAATCCATTTATAGACGTCCCTGGCATGCAGCGGCAGCACAACGAATAGCAGAAGAAGCAGGATCAGAATACGCATGTGCCAAGCATAGTCACTCCGAAGATAACTAACAAGCGACGAAGTTCGCAAATAAAAAAACACCTTCCAATTATTTGGAAGGTGTTTTTAATCCGCTGACTGAAGCGTTCCAGTCAGGCGCCTTGATCAGAGGCTGTAGTAGAGATCGAACTCAACCGGATGGGTGGTCATCCGCATGGTGGTGACATCTTCCATCTTCAGTTCGATATATCCATCGATCAGATCGTCTGTGAATACGCCACCGGCGGTGAGAAAGTCGCGATCCGCATCCAGTGCTTCCAGCGCCATATCCAGACTGTGGCAAACAGTCGGGATGCTGGCCGCCTCTTCAGCCGGCAGATCATAAAGATCCTTGTCCATCGCATCGCCCGGATGGATTTTGTTCTGAATTCCATCAAGTCCGGCCATCATCATGGCGGAGAAGGCCAGATAGGGATTGGCGGTGGGATCAGGGAAGCGAACTTCGACACGACGCCCCTTGGGACTGGATACCCATGGAATACGGATCGAAGCAGAACGGTTGCGCGCGGAGTAGGCGAGCATGACCGGGGCTTCGAAGCCTGGCACCAGACGCTTGTAGGAGTTGGTGGAAGCGTTGGTGAAGGCGTTCAGTGCACGCGCATGTTTGATGATGCCGCCAATATAATAGAGTGCGGTTTCAGACAGACCACCATACTGATCACCGGCGAATACATTCTCACCGCCTTTGGCCAGGGATTGATGCACATGCATACCGGAACCGTTGTCACCAACGATCGGCTTGGGCATGAAGGTAGCGGTTTTACCGTAGGCGTGAGCAACATTCCAGGTGCAATATTTCTGGATCTGAACCCAGTCGGCACGCTCTACCAGGGTGCTGAAACGGGTGCCGATTTCACACTGACCAGCGGTCGCAACCTCGTGGTGATGAACTTCGACCGGTACGCCCATCTCCTCCATCGCAAGACACATTGCGCCACGCAGATCATGCAGAGAATCCACCGGAGGAACCGGAAAGTAACCGCCTTTAACCCCGGGACGGTGACCGATGTTGCCGTCTTCGTAGACACGCTCCGAGTTCCACTCCGCCTCTTCCGAATCGATCTTCACCATGGCACCGCTCATATCGACGCTCCAGCGAACGTCGTCGAGCACGAAAAACTCAGGCTCAGGACCAAAGTAAGCGGTGTCTGCAATACCGGTTGAAGCGAGATAGGCCTCTGCGCGTTTGGCGACAGAGCGGGGGTCACGCTCATAACCCTGCATGGTGGATGGCTCAAGAATATCGCAGCGCACATTCATGGTGTTTTCATCGGCGAACGGATCCATCACGGAAGTGGCATCCTCCGGCATCAGAATCATGTCTGACTCGTTAATGCCTTTCCAGCCGGCGATGGAAGAACCGTCGAACATCTTGCCATCAGTGAAAAACTCTTCGTTAATCTCACTTGTGGGCAAGGTGACGTGCTGCTCCTTACCGCGGGTATCGGTAAACCGAAGATCAACAAATTTCACATCATTGTCTTTGATCATCTTAAAGGCTTTCGAGGCCATCTTATTCTCCAGGGTTTAGGTTTATGCAATGCCGATTCATGTCGGCAAATCTTTATTTTGGCGGCTTGGCAACTATACCAGAAGCTCCGCGATACGCATCATGCCGTGATATTCAATCACCGTTTACGGAGAAAACATCCAGGGGCACGCTTCCTTAGGTTACGGTTTTATGTTGGATTATGCACAAAAATAGTGCGCCTTCGGCTATTTTTGCCCCATTATAGTGCTAACCAAACCAGACCTGCACAGTTCTAAATACCGCTGAACCGGATAGCGCCTGCTGATAGCGCTGGGTCAGCCGATCAGCTTTTTCACTCGACTCGAAGCAGTCGGTTGGCAGATAGAGATCGATATCGATCCGGCCCGACAGATAGTGCAGCACCACTCGCTTGCGCCGGTCGAAGCAATCCATACCCGACCAGTGATCCTGCAGCAGTTTTTCCGCCTCTTCCCGCAACGGCAGGTTGGCGCAGGAAGGCCCAGCCTCGTCATCTTCAGGATCGATGTGTACCGTCACATCCTCCAGCAGATCGACCCGATCGATCAGCCCATACTGAACCACCTCGGCAATTCGGTGGCCCTCGGATACACTCAACCAGGGATCGACCTGAACATGAACATCGGCCAGAGCATGACCTCCCAGTTTTCGGGTTCTCAGCATGTGCACGCTGTTGACCCCGGAAACGCTGGCGATCACCTTGCGGATCTCAGCGACGGACTCCTGTTCAAGCCCCGCATCCGCCAATTCGTGGGTTGCCTGCCAACCCAGTTCCCAACCGATCTTCACCACCATCAAACCGACCAGAACCGCAGCGATGGCATCCAGATAGGGAAGGCCGAGAATGGTACCGCCAATACCGACCAGCACCACGATCGATGAGACGGAATCACTGCGATGGTGCCAGGCGTTGGCCTTCAACAGATCGGAGTTGATCAGGTTGGCCAGATGGCGGGTATAGAAAAACAGCGCCTCATTGGCGAGGATGGAGAAGGCCGCCACGTAGAGGGTCAGCATCTCCGGCTGCAACAGATCTTCCGGCGAGAAGAGACGCTCAACCGCATCCCAGATGATGCCGACACCAACCGTAATTAGAAATCCTCCAAGCACCAGCGTTGCAACGGTTTCGAATCGCCCGTGACCGTAGGGATGCTCCTCATCCGGCGCCTCATTGGCGTGCCGCGCGGCAAAAATCACCAGCGCGTCGGTGAGCAGATCCGAAAGGGAGTGGATACCATCTGCGATCAGTGACTGGGAGTGTCCCAACCAGCCGAACAAAATCTTCAATACGGCCAGCACACTGTTGGTGACCGCACCTACGATGGCCGCTTTTCGGCTTACTTCATAGCGTTGATCCCGGTTCATACTCTACTCGTCTACTACTTCCACAACCACGATATACTCCCCGTCATCGGTTCTGGTCTCCACCAGTCGATGGCCATTAATTCTGCTCCAGGCCGGAATATCGTTCAATGCTCCCGGATCGGTACAGATCGCTTCCACCAGGGTACCCGCCGGCAGATCCTCGATGGCGTTCTGCACTTTGATCACCGGCATTGGACAGAGCAGCCGGCGACAGTCGATCTGGTGACGTTTCATATCAGCCAATCTTTCGGAATCTCATGGGGCTTCATGGGATCGACCCGCAACTCACGGGTCTCGCCGGCCAGATCGGTATAGGTCAGCACCACCTCATCCGCATTACGGCCCTGACTGTAACGGGCCACCAGTCTGCCAATCAGTTGTACATCCTGATCGGTCACTTCACCATCGATCAGCGCCAGCGGACCCCCATGACTGACCGTCTTGATATGTGGAAAGCCCTTTCGATAGCCCTGCAGAAAATTCGCTTCTCCCTCCTCACGGGCAATGATCACCTTGTAGGCTTTGCTGGGTCTCAGGTGGCGACCCACCTTGAGCAGCATGATATCGTCCATCTCATAATCTCGGCTGCCCCGGGCCTGCCAAAGATCCTTCAACTTCACCGCATACTGTTCATCGGTCAGGAAGCAGCAACCACCGGCCGGTTGGGCATAATCCTCGAATCCCAGACTGGCCGCCAGGGCCATCTGCGGCTTGCGGCTGCGACCGGAGAAATCGAACAGCTGTTGCCGATCCACCCAGCCCTCTCTCTCCGGCAGAGTCTCCGGAAGATTCTTGGCGCACAGGGGTCGCAACAGCAGATCGCTGGCACCCGATTCATCGGCAACGATCGGCATCGTCTCCTTGCGTTGAGACATCGGCCGCTGGCCGATCACCTCACCGGTAATGATGAAATCGAAGCCTTTCCGTTCGATCCATTCATGGGCCTTGCGTACCATGAACACCTTGCAATCGAGACAGGGATTCAGATTCGCCCCATAGCCATGTTTCGGATTGGTCAGGACCTGCTTGTACTCATCGACGATATCCTCGATGTGCAGCTTGATGCCGAGCTGTTCCGCCACCCAGAGGGCATTGTTGCGTTTCTGCTTATTCTGATCCCGCTTGCGAATGGCGTGTGTGTGCCCTTCGACGCAGAAACCGGTGAAGAAGTTGATGCCTTCCACATGTACGCCCTGGTCCTGGATCACCCGGGCCGCCAACAGCGAATCGAGACCACCAGAGATCAGCGCAACTGCCTTTCTTTGTTCGCTCATGAAAACTTGTCGATATCAAAAGGGGGAATTATACCCGAAACCGGCTTGTTTAGGCCGAATGATCAAGTGATTGCAGTCAGGGCCTGTTAACACTAATTCATTAACCGCTAATGGACGCAAATCACCGCGAAAGGCCGTAAAATCTCTTTCTGCTGAAAAAAAGCAGATCATCTATCAACAATTTGCGAATATTGGCGGTGATTCGCGTCTATTTGCGGCCCATTATTCATACTAAATCCTAGATCTTGTTAACTCTGCAACATCCTTTTACAAAACATGGGATCTATCCCTTCCAGGATGGGAATATAATGAGCCGACCAAATCAATACTTATGAGGATGGATCTATGAAAACCCTTGCCCGTACGCTACTAGCGCTCACCCTGCTGTTTTCCTCCGCTTCGGTTTTTGCCAATGGACTGCTCGATGCACTGACCAGTCAGCTTGGTGTCACCAGTGAGCAGGCATCAGGCGGCGCCGGATCTCTGTTTCAGATGGCGCAAAACAATCTCTCCGCAGAGGATTTTTCACAGATCGCCTCGGTGGTGCCCGGCATCGACAAGATGATGTCCAGCGCCCAATCCTCCAGTAAGGAGTCCGGAGCCGTAGGCGCTGTCGCCTCGATGCTGGGCGGTGACAGCTCAGCCGGTAACCTGGCCGGCCTCGCCTCCGCTTTCGAAGGTCTGGGTATGGATTCGAACATGGTTGGACAGTTTGTGCCGATTGTTCTCGAATATCTGCAATCCGAAGGGGGCGAAAGCATCATGTCGATGATGAAAGGGGCACTTTCACTCTGATTGAGCATTGCTTCTTCGCACGCGGAATCCAAACCTGAGAAGCAGGCCTATCTAGTGGCACTGAATAGCTAAGAAATTTTCCGCTAATGAACGCCAATCACCGCGAAGATACGCGAATATAGTTATGCAAGGTTTTCGCGGTTTTTTGCGCTGATTGGCGTTCATTGACGGTTAATCTCTTGGGTGTCGCCCGACTTCACCGGCAATCGGGCATAAATACCTTCAATCATTACCATTCCCCAGATTCCCTGTTAGGCTCCGCTCCGACCTCTGTAAAGTTAGCCATCGGCAGGCGGCATCGTTATACTTACGCGGTTTTCATCCACATCAACGGGGCCTCGTTGTGAATCAAGCGGCAGAACCGAAACAGCGAAACATCCAGACTTTTCAGGATCTGATTTTCGCACTACAAGACTATTGGGCAGAGCAGGGATGCATCGTGCTTCAACCCTATGATATGGAGATGGGTGCCGGTACCTTCCATACCGCAACCTTTCTCCGTTCCATCGGACCGGAACCCTGGAATGCGGCCTATGTACAGCCCTCCCGCAGACCCACAGATGGACGTTACGGGGACAATCCCAACCGGTTACAGCACTATTATCAGTACCAGGTGGTAATGAAACCATCCCCCAAGAACATCCAGGATCTCTATCTGGGTTCCCTGCAGATGCTCGGTCTGGATCTGAATCTGCACGACATTCGATTTGTCGAGGACAATTGGGAATCCCCCACATTGGGTGCCTGGGGACTGGGCTGGGAGGTCTGGCTCAACGGCATGGAAGTGACCCAGTTTACCTACTTCCAACAGGTGGGAGGCCTCGACTGCCGTCCGGTGACCGGTGAGATCACCTATGGCCTGGAGCGGATCGCCATGTATCTGCAGGGTGTGGAGAGTATCTATGACCTGGTCTGGACCGAAGGACCTCAAGGCACCGTGACCTATGGTGACGTGTTCCACCAGAATGAGGTTGAACAGTCCGCCTACAATTTTGAACATGCGGATGTGGATTACCTCTTCGGTCAGTTCGATCAGTGCGAAAAAGAGTCCCGTAAACTGATTGATCTGGGCCTACCTCTGCCAGCCTATGAACAGGTCCTTCAGGCATCGCACACGTTCAACCTGCTCGATGCCCGGCATGCCATTTCGGTCACCGAGCGGCAACGCTATATCCTTCGGGTAAGAGGCCTGGCGCGGGATGTGGCACAAGCCTACTACGACGCCAGAGAGCGCCTCGGATTCCCCATGCTCGAGTCATCAAAGGAGGCTGCGAATGGCTGATCAAGCAGACCTGTTATTTGAACTGGGTACCGAAGAGCTGCCACCCAAGGCCCTCAAGCGACTCAGTCACTCTTTAACCGAAAGCTTCATTGCCGGGCTCAAACAGGCCAATCTGAACCACGCTGAGGTAGTACCATTCGCCACACCCCGTCGTCTGGCACTGCTGGTCAGGGATTGTGATGTTCGACAACCGGACAGTGAGATGGAGCGTCGCGGGCCCGCCGTGCAGGCTGCGTTTGACGATGCAGGCAATCCCACCAAAGCGGCCGAGGGTTTTGCCCGATCCTGTCAGACAACCGTCGATCAGTTACAACGGCAGAAGACCGACAAAGGGGAGTGGCTCAGCTACCGTATCCACTCAAAAGGTAAAGCGGCCGAAGAACTGCTCCCGGAGATCGCCACACAGGCACTCAACAAACTGCCGATTCCCAAGCGGATGCGCTGGGGTGATTCGGATGCCCAGTTTGTCCGCCCGGTTCACTGGCTGCTGTTTCTGCTTGGCGATCAGGTGGTACCCTGCACACTGCTCGACGCAGAGGCAGACCGTTTGACCTATGGCCATCGCTTTCACCATCCCAACGCGATCACCATCTACAACCCGCAGGATTACGCCTCCGTGCTGGAAGACCTGGGCTACGTAATCGCGGATTTCGAAAAACGTAAACAGAAAATTTCGCAATCCATTCAACAGAGCGCCTCCAAACTTGGTGGCAAAGCCGACCTCGATCCCGATCTTCTGGATGAGGTCACTGCACTCAACGAGTGGCCACTGCCGATCAGCGCCAGTTTTGAAGAGCGATTTCTGGCAGTACCTCAGGAAGCCCTGGTCGCCACCATGAAAGGCCACCAGAAGTACTTCCCTCTGTTTACCGGCGACGGTCAGCTGATGAACCATTTCATCACCATCGCCAATATCGACAGCCCACAACCGGAACTGATTCAGGAAGGCAACGAAAGGGTAATCAGACCACGCCTGGCGGATGCCATGTTTTTCTGGGAGCAGGATGGTAAAAAAACGCTTGGAGATCACCAGGAATCTCTCAAACATGTGGTCTTTCAGAATCAGCTGGGCAGCATGTACGACAAATCCCAGCGGGTCGCCGATCTGGCAAAACGCATTGCAGCGGATTGCGGTGGGGACAGCGAGTTGGCCTATCGCGCCGGACTGCTGAGCCGCTGCGATCTGATGACCAACATGGTTTACGAGTTTCCCGAGATGCAGGGCATCATGGGTCGATACCAGGCTCAGCGTGATGGGGAACCGGAGGAGCTGGCACAGGCGCTGGACGAATTCTACATGCCGAGATTTTCCGGCGATCAACTGCCGCAGACAAAAACCGGCATTGCTGTTTCACTCGCAGAAAAACTCGATACCCTGGTGGGTATCTTCGGCATTGGGCAGAAACCCACCGGTGACAAGGATCCATTCGCCCTGCGACGCGCGGCGCTTGGCGCCTTGCGCATCATACGTGAGCACTCACTTACTTTGGACCTCCCAGCACTGCTCGAATCGGTTGCGCAATCCTTGGGTGACAAACTCACCGAGGAGAAGGTCGCCGATTCAGTCTATAAATTCATGCTGGAGCGCCTCAAAGGCATCTACAGTGAGCTGGGCATCAGTGTGGATCTGTTTCAATCCGTCGCCGATGTAGCACCTAAAACCCTGGCCGATTTCGATCAGCGGGTGTGGGCCATCGAAGCCTTCAGCAAGTTACCGGAAGCGGAGAGTCTGTCTGCGGCAAACAAGCGTATCCGCAAC
The DNA here is from genome assembly GCA_016842065.1 of Candidatus Thiodiazotropha sp. 'RUGA'. Lineage (GTDB taxonomy): Bacteria > Pseudomonadota > Gammaproteobacteria > Chromatiales > Chromatiaceae > Thiodiazotropha. Next base: position 37,815 of record JAEPDS010000002.1, on the reverse strand, counting down.
ATTCTGAAGAAGAGCAGTGATCCACTGGCGGACAAAGCCGACCCGGCCCTCTATCAGGATCAGGCCGAACACCAACTCGCTCAGAAAATGGATGAACTGGCGCCATTGGCTCAACCCCTTTTCGAGCAGGGTGAGTACGCCAAGGGGCTGCAGATCCTGGCGGGTTTGAGAGAACCGGTAGACAGCTTCTTCGACCAGGTGATGGTCATGACCGATGATCAGAAAATCCGCACCAACCGTTTGTCGCTGCTCTCCCAACTGGAAAGACTGTTTCTCTCTGTCGCAGACATCACCCGTCTGCAGGTCCAGGAAAACCAGTCATGAACGAGGACTCCTACCAGCAGATGCAGGCAGCGGTACAGGCGTTTCACGATAAACACCGGTTTCGCGAAACCGGTGGTGAAGAGATGAACTACCGGGTAGCGCTGATGGCTGAAGAGCTGGGGGAGATCTCCGCCTGTGTCACCAAAGGGAAATCGAAAAGCGATCTGGCAGAAGAGGTCGCGGATCTGTTGATCCTGGTGATGGGTACCGCAATTGCCCAGGATTTTGACCTCAACAAGGCATTCTGGGAGAAGATGGCGAAACTCGACAAAAGGCCTTCCCGGATGATCAATGGACGAGTGCGAGTCTCAGAATTCAGAGATGCAGACTGATAGTAAGCACTTACTTCATGAAACTGATAATTCTAGACAGGGACGGTGTGATCAATCACGATTCCGACGCTTACATCAAGCATCCGGATGAGTGGCAACCGATCGATGGCAGCCTCGAGGCCATCGCCAAACTGAGTCGAGCCGGATTCCGGGTATTTGTCGCAACCAATCAGTCAGGTCTGGCCCGGGGCCTGTTCGATATCGAAACCTTGAATCAAATTCACCAGAAAATGGTTGATGCGGTGCAGCAGGTCGGTGGACATATCGAAGGGATCGTTTTCTGCCCCCATGGACCGGATGAGGGTTGCGACTGCCGCAAACCCGACACCGGGCTCTATGAGACGATCGCCCAGCGCAGCCAGACGGCATTGAAGGATGTGCCGATTGTCGGTGATTCTCTGAGGGATCTTCAGGCCGCCGCCAAAGTCGGTGCACAGCCCATCCTGGTTCGCAGTGGTAATGGCGAGAAAACCGTCAAGCAACTTTCAGGTAAGCTGGCTGAAACGCCAGTTTACGAAAACCTAAACAGCTTTGCCCTACAACTCATCAATGAGATGGACACCCAATGATCCTGCTTAGATCAATTCTCTATTTCGCTTTTCTGGTAGTCACCACCATCGTTATTGCCACTGTCGGCAGTCTGGTAGCCTGGGCGCTACCCCAAAAACAGGTTCACCTGTTCGATACCAGTTGGAGCCGTCTCAATCTCTGGGCACTGAAATTCTTTTGTGGTTTGACCTATCGTGTCACTGGTACCGAACATCTGCCGAAACAGAACTGCATCATCTTCGCCAAGCATCAATCGGCCTGGGAAACCATCGCCTTGATCAGCGTGATCCCCGGTGCCAAATCCTGGGTATTGAAAAGAGAGTTGCTGTTTGTGCCCTTCTTTGGCTGGATCATGGTCTACTTCCGGCCCATCGCCATCGACCGGAAGTCGGGACGTAAAGCCGTGGAACAGATCATTGAACAGGGTATTCAACGGCTTAAATCAGGCAACCACGTCTTCGTTTTTCCGGAGGGTACCCGGGTAGCTCCAGGCACCCGCAAACGCTACGGCATCGGTGGTGCGATTCTGGCGGAGAAATCAGGCTATCCAGTTCTTCCGGTCGCACACAATGCGGGAGTTTTCTGGCGCAGACGGGATCTGCGTAAGTATCCAGGGGTCATCGATGTGGTGATTGGTCCGCTGATACAGACAGAGGGTAAATCGTCCTCCCAGATCAACAAGGAGGCTGAAGAGTGGATTGAATCCACCGTCGATAGTTTGCCTCATGAAAGAAGCTAAGATGCTTTACTTACTAGCTACCCAAAGTAAGTGATTACTCACTTACCTGCACTGTATCAAAGCTAGACATCAAGGTTTTCGACGGTAAGCGCATGGGTCTCGATGAAGTCCCGACGGGGCTCGACCTGATCACCCATGAGGGTCGCGAAGATCTGATCAGCCGCCACCGCATCTTCGATACTGACCTGTAGCAGACGACGACTGTCCGCATTCATGGTGGTCTCCCACAGCTGTTCCGGATTCATTTCGCCCAGACCTTTGTAGCGCTGCACATGCTGGCCACGTTTGGCGTCATCCATCAGCCAATCCAGGGCCTGCTTAAAGCTGTTGACCGGCTGCTCCTTTTCACCTCTTTTGATCACAGCATCATCACTCAACAGACCACTGAGCTGACTTCCCAACTCAATGATCTTTCTATATTCAACACTGCTGAAAAAGTCGAAGGGAATCACTTTTTCATTACCAATACCATGCACTTTTCTGGTCAACAAAAGTCCGGCATCCTCACCATTGTTATCATCCAGCAGTTCCAATGTGCAGGACTCGGAAATGCCCAGATCCGTATTCAGCCTCGACTCAAGCTCCTTGATCCAGGACTCGATAGAACTTTTATCCTCGATCATCTGCTCATCCAGCTTCGGCATATAGATCAGCTTTTCCAACAGGTCTCCATCGTAACGAAGCGAAAGGCGGCCAATACTGGCCATCACGGCAAGGAACGATCTGGCCATGGTCTCAAGACTTTCACCGGAGAGCGGTGGTGCTCCAGAGGTAACGATCAACGCAGCGTTGTCGAGAGCCGATTGCAGGAAGTAGTTATTCAGATCCTGATCATCCTTCAGGTACTGCTCCTGTTTACCCTTCTTCACTTTATAGAGTGGCGGCTGGGCAATATAGACATGCCCCCGGTCGATCAGCTCAGGCATCTGGCGATAGAAGAAAGTCAGCAGCAGTGTTCTGATGTGGGCACCATCCACATCGGCGTCAGTCATGATGATAATGCGGTGATATCTCAATTTGTCCGGATTGAACTCCTCCCGACCGATACCACAGCCCAATGCAGTAATCAGGGTTCCGACTTCCGCTGAGGAGAGCATCTTGTCGAAGCGTGCCTTCTCAACGTTTAGTATCTTACCCTTCAGTGGCAAAATTGCCTGAAACTTTCGATCCCTTCCTTGCTTGGCAGAGCCCCCGGCTGAGTCACCCTCCACCAGGTAGAGTTCAGAGAGAGCAGGATCCTTCTCCTGACAATCGGCCAGTTTGCCAGGTAAGCCGGCAACATCCAGCGCACCCTTACGACGGGTCATCTCCCTCGCCTTGCGCGCCGCTTCCCTGGCTCTGGCCGCCTCGATCATTTTACCCGCAATATTCTTGGCATCCCCCGGATTCTCCAGCAGGAAGGAGTTGAGGTTTTCGGTTAAAAGATTCTCGACAACCCCTTTCACCTCAGAAGAGACCAGTTTGTCTTTGGTCTGAGAAGAGAACTTGGGATCCGGAACCTTGACGGACAACACAGCCGTCAGGCCTTCACGGGCGTCATCCCCTGATGTATTGACCTTCTGTTTTTTGGATAACCCTGACTGCTCGATATATTGATTCAGTGTGCGGGTCAGTGCAGCACGAAAGCCAGCAAGGTGAGTACCCCCATCCCGCTGTGGAATGTTGTTGGTATAGCAGAAAATACTCTCCTGATAGGACTCATTCCACTGCATGGCAATCTCCACAGCAATGTCGTTGCGTTCATCAGAAAAGCTGAAGACTCTCTCATGCAGTGGCGATTTGTTGCGATTCAGATGCTCAACAAAGGCAAGAATCCCGCCGACATACTCAAAGATATCCTCTCTGCCTGTCGCCTCTTCCTTCAAGACGATCTTGATACCAGAGTTCAGAAAGGAGAGCTCTCTTAATCTTTTTGCCAAAATATCGTAATGAAATTCGATATTACTGAAAGTACCGCTGCTCGGCATGAAAGTGACGCTGGTACCACTCTTTTGAGTATCACCAACCGCGGCTAGATCAGAGACGGGTGCCCCGTGTTTATAGGTCTGTTCCCAAACCTTACCCTGTCTTCTGATCTTGAGTTTCAGCTCTTCAGACAGCGCATTGACCACAGAAACACCAACACCGTGCAATCCACCTGACACCTTGTAGGAGTTGTCATCGAATTTACCACCCGCATGAAGCACGGTCATGATCACTTCTGCAGCGGACCTTTTCTCCTCCGGGTGCTCATCAACGGGAATGCCTCGACCGTTATCACTCACTGTAATACTCTGATCAGAGTGTATGGTCACTTTGATCTCATTACAGTAACCTGCGAGCGCTTCGTCAATGGAGTTATCCACCACCTCGAAAACCATATGATGAAGTCCTGTACCATCATCCGTATCACCGATGTACATACCTGGACGCTTTCTGACAGCATCAAGACCCTTCAATACTTTGATATTCGAGGAATCGTAACTCATTAATTTTTCCGTTGAGGAAACCTTTATTGGTTAAAAGGGCCTATTATACCTACACTTTCGCCTGAGTTACGACCGATTTAAATCTCTGCAAACTGGCCATGTTCCACGTGGAACATTTTAAATTGATCCTTTTCGAAACATTCCCCAATATCTTTTTTCAGCTCAGTGATAAAAGTTTGTATCTCTAAATCTGAGATGGATTGCAGAACCTGTAAGTAACGCTCCTGATCAAGTTCTGATTGTATGTCGTCTACCAGAAGAATCGGTCTCTCCTTGGTTTTTGACTGCAACAGCTTTGTTTGTGCAAGCATCAGATTCAATGCCAGCAGTTTGTTCTGCCCCCTGGAGAAGTAGTTTTTAACACCCTTTTGATCCACGTTTATCTTGACGTCCAGTCGATGGGGCCCAGCCGATGTAAAACCTCTATCCCGATCTGTCTGGATAAGTTCGTCTAAAGCTTCGTCAAAACTGGCTCCCTTTCTCCATCCGCTGTAGAGTTCAAGACGACATCTGTAACCATTTTCTTGACTCTCTGTTAACTCAGTCATCGACTGATTCCACTCCTCAAGGTAAGTTTGTTGGAGTTGATTTAGCTGATTACCCAACTCTACCAACTGTCTGGTCCAAACTTTCAGATCTTCCCGGTTTCCAGAGAGCGCACGGTTTCTTTGGGAAATTGTCTGGTTATAGCGCTGCGCAAGCTGTGCATAAAAAGGTTCCACGTGGAACATTCCCCAATTCAGAAGTTTTCTTCTGTGTACTGGTCCCTCTTCTACAATTCGTTGGATATTCGGCGTGATGATGGTTAGTGGAAGCGATTTTGCCAATTCTGACAATTTAGTTATTTTCTTTCGGTCTTTGTGTACCGTGGTGCCCTCTCTGCTTTTACTCAATCCAATGCGGTACTTTGTTCCAGATTCCGTATTTAGCTCTGAGAATATTGTCAGTGATTCTTCACCAGACTTGATTAGTGTTCTGTTTTGGCTTTGTCTGAATGACCTGGTGCGAGCCAGCAGATAGATGGCTTCGAGACATGTGGTTTTACCGGCGCCGTTTGCACCGGTAATGATATTGAGTTTATCTGATGGAAAAATCTCCGCATCTGAGATATTGCGGAGATTTTGTATCTTAAGTCTTTGCAGATCCAATGTGTTTGGATTTATACGTTTGCCGTTTCTAGATTCTCATTGGCATGACAACATATTTACTGTCTTTGTTGTCCTTACCGTAGATGAGTGCACTACTGTTTGTGTCCTTCAATTCGATGATAATTGTATCCTCTTTGATCGCTGAAATTGCATCGAGGATGTATCCCACATTGAATCCTATTTTGAGTTCGTCTCCCTGATAGTTAACTTCCAACTCCTCCTCGGACTCCTCTTGTTCAGGGTTATGTGCCTGTAGTTCAAGCAGGTTGTTCGATAGATGAAATCTTATGCCACGGTATTTTTCGTTCGAAAGTATTGACGCCCGTGTGAGTGATTGTTTAATTGCACTCTTTTCTGCTTCGACTTCCTTATCTGATCCTGTTGGCATGACCCGTTGATACTCAGGAAATCTTCCATCGATCAGTTTGGAGGTGAAAACGGTCTTTTCAAAAAGCACCTTGATGTAGCTGTTACTGAGTTCAACTTTGATCTCATTGTCGTTATCACCAAGTAGACGACTGAGTTCGATGACAGCTTTTCTCGGCAGTATGACCTGAAGGTTGGTTTTATCATCGATGGTCTTCAGAGACTGACTCATAGCAAGCCTGTGTCCGTCGGTCGCGACTGTTCTGATGTCACCCCCGGTGAGTTCCAGCAGCATACCATTGAGATAGTAGCGAACATCCTGTTGAGCCATGGCAAATTGTGTATTCTCAATCAGTGTGTTGAGTATTGACTCTTTGATCGTGAATACGGTGCTACTGGGTGTCGGTTCGATAACCGGGTAGTCTCGAGCGGGTAGAACACTGAGTGAAAAACGGCTTCTTCCCGATTGCAGTTTGACTTTGTCTTCGCTGATATCCAATGTCACCTTGGCTGATTCCGGTAGAGCCTTGCAGATATCGAGTAACTTTCTTGCCGGTATGGTGAAGTCAGCATCCCCATCACATTCCGCTTCGGTTTCTGTTTTCAGTTCCACTTCCAGATCGGTTGCTGTGAGGTTTAATTGGCCATTGTTAGCGTTGACCAGAATGTTTGCCAATATGGGAAGTGTCTGTCTACGTTCGACAACACCTGCAATCTTCTGTAGTGGTCCAAGCAAGTTTTCTCGTTCGGTGCTGATTTTCATGTTATCCACTCAGTATCTTAATAGTATATTTTTAGATATATAGACCTGTTATTATTATTAGGCCTGTAGATATCTAAGTTTATTTTGTATATCTATTTGTTTTATAAGAGATTTTCTTATTATATCCACTGTATTGAACAGCTCTAATCCTGCTGAATAGGTGTTAACGGATTGTGGATAACTAAGCTGCTTCAATTTTGCGCTTTTTTTAAACATTTTATCCACACTAACTACTCAGTGTTCTTAACAGATTGGAATAATCCTCCGAAATTCTCGGGTCACTCTCTCTTAACTCTTTGACCTTTCGGTTGGCATGGATCACTGTGGTATGGTCTCTGCCACCGAAGGCGCTACCTATTTCCGGGAGACTGTGATTGGTCAGCTCTTTTGCCAGAGTCATGGCAATCTGTCTCGGTCTTGCGATCGATCGACTTCTTTTAGAAGAGACCAGATCGGATGTTCTGATCTGAAAATATTCAGCCACCGTCTTTTGAATATTCTCAATGGTAATCTGTTTGTCGTGTGCCGCCAGCATATCCCGAAGTGCGTTCTTGGCGAAATCCAGATTGATATCCCGACCGGTGAAGGTTGCGTTGGCAATCACCCGTCGCAACGCTCCCTCCAGTTCACGAATGTTGGATCGGATCCGTTTACCCATGAAGAAGGCGACTTCCGTGGGTAACTCAGCATTCAATTGAAGTGCCTTACTTTGCAGGATGGCGACCCTGGTCTCCAGATCCGGTGGTTCTATGGCGACGGTCAGTCCCCAGCCGAATCTCGATTTGAGTCGCTCTTCTAGGCCGGTCACCTCTTTCGGAAAACGGTCGCTGGATAGGATGATCTGCTGCTGGGATTCGAACAGTGCATTGAAGGTATGGAAGAACTCTTCCTGTGATCGCTCCTTGCCTGCGAAGAACTGAATATCATCGATCAGCAGAGCATTTACGGAGCGGTACTTCTTTTTGAACTGCTCAATGGTGTTGTGTTGCAGCGCTTTGACCATCTCCGCAACAAATCGCTCGGAATGCAGGTAGACAACACGGGCCTGTGGATTCTTTTTCAGCATCATGTTGCCGACGGCATGCATCAGGTGGGTTTTACCGAGACCTACGCCACCATATATAAATAGAGGGTTGTACGCTTTACCCGGATTTTCCCCGATCTGCATGGAGGCAGCACGGGCAATCTGATTGGATTTACCTTCGACAAAAGTATCGAATACAAAGCTCTGGTTGAGATTGCTCTGAATCGGTGTTGTATTCTCACCACCCGAGGTGACGGTTATCGGTTGAGGCGGTGTGATCTGCTGTTTCTTCTGTGGCTTGCTTTTTGAACCAATCTCAATGAGGACCTTGGGTGCCTGACCGTTACACACCACATTCAGATGATTCTGGATCATATCCAGGTAGTGGTTACGGACCCAGTCGAGCACAAAGCGGTTGGGAGCAAGCAGACGCAGCAGCTTGTCATCTTCAATGATTTGCAGTGGGCGGATCCAGGTGTTGAATTGCTGTGGTGAGAGTACTTGCTCCAGGTGCTCGGTGCAGCGGTGCCAAAGGTCCAATTTCACTCTCCAGCGAGGGTCTAATATCAGCTTGGTATTTAAAACAGAAGAAACGCCAGCTTCTTGTAACAAGGCCATGTTGACCTGTTGGTAATGGCTGGAACTATGCAAGTCTACTCTGGGTGGCCAGAGTTATCCACAGTTAAAAACGAATTTGTTTTCTCTGTTTACGGCTGTTTTCTATTGACAAGCGATGGTGTTTAGGTCTAGTCTACGCGTCTTTTTTTCGTCCATACTTCATTGGCGGATTTACCGGTAAGCAGCTATGAAAAGAACATTTCAGCCCAGTAACTTAAAACGAGCCCGCACTCATGGTTTTCGTGCGCGCATGGCAACTCGCAATGGCCGTAAAGTGTTGAAGGCGCGTCGCGCCAAGGGTCGTGCCCGTCTCGCTCTCTGAGCCAGGGTTCATTGCCAATATCCGAAGGGGCTTTCCCCCGAAGCCGAAGATTACTTAAGCCCGACGAATTTCGTCGGGTTTTTAGTGAAGGTCGGCGCTCCAGCGATCGCTTCTTTCTGGTACTGGCTTATCCGAACCATTGTGTTGATGCCCGCTTGGGCCTGGCGGTAGCCAAAAAGCACTGCCGAAAAGCAGTGGACAGAAACCGTATCAAGCGTATCATTCGCGAGAGTTTCCGGCTCAACCAGACACAATTGAGTGGTTTGGATCTTGTGGTCGTCGCCAGACAAGGCGCAGCACATGCGGATAATCGAGTTTGTTTCAATTCACTACAGCAACATTGGCATAGGATTGCAGCGCAATGCGCCAGATAATGATCTTTCTGATCAGGCTCTACCAAACTATACTAAGCCCCTTTGTCGGTCAGCACTGCCGTTTCTATCCCAGCTGCTCAGCCTATTCTCTCGAGGCGATTGAGAAGCATGGGGCGTTGCGCGGATTCTGGTTGGCGCTGAAACGAATTTCACGTTGTCACCCTTGGCATGAAGGTGGGGTTGACCCGGTTCCCGAACCTCAAAAAAAGCAGTTCCATGGATAATCTAAGACTGATTCTCTTCTTTACACTGGCCTTTCTGGGGCTGTTGATCTATCAAGCCTGGCAACAGGACTATGGTGTTCCGGCACAACTGGCCGCAGAACAGGCTGCCAAACAGAACGGTGGTCTGGCCACACCTCAGAGCAGTGAGGATTCCGGAGTACCGACTGCTGCGGTTCAAGCGGATCTGCCTCGCGCGGCGTCGGACAGTGCAGTTCCCGGTGAACAGCAGGGTGGTCGGAACGGCCAGGTGATCCATGTGATGACCGATCTGCTGAAGCTGGAGATCTCTACTCAGGGCGGCACGGTGCAGCGGTCTGACCTGCTGCAATATTTTGAGTCATTGGATACCCCTGATCTGAAGGTGGAACTGTTATCCCCTTCCGGATCCGACCTCTATATCGCTCAATCGGGTCTGATCGGATCCGAGAAAGGCGAGGCTCCAAGCCATGACGCCATCTATCAGACTGAGCAGACTAATTATGAAATGGGTGAGAATCAGGATCAGCTGATCATTCCCATGGTGTGGAAGAGCGACAACGGTGTGACGGTCACCAAACAGTTCACCCTGAATCGCGGCAGTTATCTGATTGATGTTGATTACCTGATCGAAAACCAGTCCGGCGAGAGCTGGGCCGCCCGTGACTATGGCCAGTTACAGCGGGTTGAGCCGGATGGGGATGGCAGTGGTTTCACAACCTACACCTATACCGGCGGTGTCTATTACAACCCGAAGGATAAATACGAGAAGGTCGATTTCGACGATATGGCGAGTAAGAAGCTCGATATCGATACGGATCGGGGCTGGTTGGCAATGATCCAGCACTACTTTTTGAGTGCCTGGATTCCACCCAAGGATCAGGTCGAACACTACTACACCAATGCTTTGAGTGGCGGTAAATATCTGCTTGGAAGCTACTCCCCATCCATTACGGTTGAAAATGGAGAGACCCAACAGATCAGTCGACAGCTCTATGTCGGCCCGAAACTGCAGGATCAACTGGAAGTGATTGCGGAAGGTTTGGAACTGACCGTCGACTACGGCTGGCTTACGGTAATCGCCAAACCGATTTTCTGGTTGCTGAAGACCATCCATAACATGGTGGGTAACTGGGGCTGGGCGATCATCCTGCTGACGATTCTGATCAAGCTGGTGTTCTACAAGCTCTCCGAGACCAGCTACAAATCGATGGCCAACATGCGTAAGTTCACGCCCCGAGTGCAGGCGCTGAAAGATCGCTACGGGGATGACAAACAACGTTTCCAGCAGGCCATGATGGAGCTCTATAAAAAAGAGAAGATCAATCCACTTGGTGGCTGTCTGCCGATTCTGGTTCAGATACCGGTTTTCATCGCCCTCTACTGGGTGCTGTTGGAGAGTGTGGAGCTGCGTCATGCACCCTGGATTCTCTGGATTGAGAGCCTTTCGGAGAAGGATCCCTACTTTATTCTGCCATTGATCATGGGCGTCTCCATGTTCGTGCAGCAGAAACTGAATCCGGCGCCACCCGATCCGATGCAGGCGAAGATCATGATGAGCCTGCCGTTTGTCTTCACGATCTTTTTCGCCTTCTTCCCGGCCGGGCTGGTACTCTACTGGGTGGTCAACAATCTGATCTCCATTGCCCAGCAGTGGTACATCACCCGTAAGATCGAGAACGCTGCGACCTAGGGCGGCCTCTTAACAGGCACTAAAACCATGGCAGCGCGGGACACCATCGCCGCAGTCGCAACCCCACCCGGTCGTGGTGGGGTTGGGATTGTGCGAGTCAGTGGTGCCAACTGTCCGGCAATTGCGAAATCCCTGATCGGCAGCCTGCCACCCCCAAGAGTGGCCAAACTGGTCGACTTCACCGATCAGCAACAGCAGCTCATCGACCAGGGAATCGCGCTCTACTTTCCAGCGCCCCACTCATTTACCGGTGAGGATGTACTCGAACTCCAGGGTCATGGTGGTCCGGTGGTGATGGATCTGTTGCTGCAGGCAGTTGTCCAGGCCGGCGCCAGAATCGCCCATGCGGGTGAGTTCAGTGAGCGGGCCTTTTTAAATGACAAACTCGATCTGGTACAGGCAGAGGCGATCGCCGATCTGATCGATGCCCAGAGTCATGCTGCGGTCCGTCTGGCCAGCCGTACCCTGCAAGGGCACTTTTCCCAACGTATCCACACCCTGGTTGAGCAGCTGATTGAGTTGCGGCTTTATGTTGAGGCGGCGATCGACTTCCCGGAAGAGGAGATCGATTTTCTCAATGATGGTCATGTTAGTGAGCGTTTACTCTCGATAGTGTCGCAGGTTGAAAAGACGTTTCAATCTGCGCAAAGCGGCAGAGTATTGCGTGATGGTTTGACGTTGGTGATCGCCGGTAGACCCAATGCGGGGAAATCGAGTCTGCTGAATGCTCTGGCAGGCAGTGAATCCGCGATTGTCACCGAGATTCCGGGCACCACCCGGGATCTGCTCAAGGAGCGTATCACCATTGATGGCATTCCTCTCCACATCATCGATACGGCGGGTCTGCGTGAGAGTGATGATCCGATCGAAGCGGAGGGTGTGCGGCGGGCAAGAGAGCAGATGGCCGAGGCTGACAGAGTGCTTTGGGTATTTGATGATCGAAGCGAGCCTGATCCAATGGCGCTGGACAGAACTACCCTGCCCGAAGGGGTGCCGGTGACTCTGATACGCAACAAGATCGACCTGACTGGAAAATCGCCAGGATTGCATCAATTGGAGGATGGGGTAGAGATCTGTCTGTCAGCCAAACAGGGGGAGGGAATGTCTCTGTTGAATGACCATTTGAAGCAGTGTGCCGGATATCATGATCAGCATGAAGGCGAGTTCATCGCCCGACGTCGTCATCTCGATGCGCTTCAGCGGGGCATGCAATATCTTGAGCACGGACAACAGAGTCTTTTACAGGACCAGGCGGGTGAGCTGCTTGCAGAAGATCTCAGAGTTGCCCAGCTTGCTCTCTCGGAGATCACCGGTGAGTTTACGGCAGACGATCTATTGGGCCGGATATTTTCCAGTTTCTGTATTGGCAAGTAGTGTTTTTATCACGGGTGAGAATGTTGCTTACTTAAAAGAATAAAACGCCAAGGAACGCTAATCAGCGCAAAACGCCGCGAATCACGCTCACATCGGGGCCTCAATTAGCGTAGATTCGCGGTGGTTGGCGTCCATTGGCGGTTAATCTCTGAGGCCTGGCCCAACTTCTTCAGTTAAGTTGGGACGCTAAATGCTTTAAGTAAGTGCCATTCATCGCTGATGGGTTGAGATCCCGAGGGTGACTCTGATAACACTCATTTAATATGAGACACTACACCCGTTGTACTAAATTTCTCGGTTTTTTTTGATTCAGTACATTGTTGCCATAGCCAGAGTCGCTTTAAGGTGTTGAAATAGAGATTCTTAATAAGAGGAGAGAAAGATGCTGGGCGAGTCACACGATCTGTTGCATGAATTTCCCGAATACGCAGAAAAAATCGCGGATCTGCGTAAAACGAATGAGGTGTTTCACAATTTAATGGATGAGTACGATTGGCTGGATGCCCATATCCGTAATCTGGAAGAGTTGAGTACACCGGTCTCCGATTTTCATATCGAAGAGATGAAAAAAAGGCGTGTACTGTTGAAAGACAAGTTGTACGCCATACTGCATGACTGAGTCGCTGAGCCGATACTAATCCTATCAGGTACCCGGTTTCTGCCGGCCAGGGCGGAACTGCCTTACCTGTTGAAGCAGCTTTTTGCTCTGGCTTTTGTCGGCATTGGGCCCATAGCGTAAATTGATGTAGAGGGCCGTAATTCTGCTGATCGGCGCGGTTAGATCGGGCCGCTCTCCAATCGCCCGTTTCGCGTAGTCCATCGGACCTTCATAGGTTTTCCTGCTGATGCCCAGACGGGCAAGTTTTTTGCAAAACCGGTCGTAGGCAATAATCTCCGGGAGCGGTTGTTTTCTTCCCGACAGTACCAATCGCAGAGCAACCAGCATCAAAGGGACGGCGATCAGTCCGATGGTGATAAGGCTCCACTGAAGCGGTGTAAAGCTATCGAAGCCGAAGTTACGCATCAGAGAGAACTGGTGCTCCCGGCTGTAACCGATGATCCAGCGGCGCCACTGGATATTGGCATTATCCAGCATATGGGCGAAGTGTCGCAGGCTCGACCCGACCAGCCCCAGTTCGTCGAGTTGAAACATTGCCGGCGATCCCTCTCTGCCGAAATCATTTCTCAGTTGAAAGCGGATGCGTTCCGGCGCAACGGCTGCTGTTGGGTCGACTCGCAACCAACCGCTCTCTTCCAGCCAGACTTCCGTCCAGGCGTGAGCATCGTATTGGCGGATGATGAAGTAGTCTCCCAATTCGTTGTATTCACCACCCTGATAACCCAGCACCAGACGGGTGGGTATACCGGCGATACGCATCAGTTGCGTAAAGCTGGTTGCATAGTGTTCGCAGAAACCCTCTTGAGCATCGAAAAGAAACTGATCGATGGGGTTGTCCAGGTAACGGGGCGGTGTGAGCGTGTAGACAAAAGGTTGTTTATTGAAGTGGCTCAGTGCAAGTTCGATTATTTCTCTGGGTGACTTGGCGTTAGTGCGCCACCCTTCAACCAGTTCGAATTGCCTTTGGGTGACATTGTCCGGCAACTCCAAAGCGCGTTGCAGCATACCGGGCATAACAACCTTGTTCTGCTGCTCTGTGGTGGAACGAACCTGATAGGTCAATGATCGTCTGACCGGTTCCCTTCTCTGTAGGATCAGATCCTGTGAAAGCCTGAACCTCTGTTTGCTACTGACAGGGATGTCGAGGGCATACAACCAGCGCTGTTGGTGTGCTTCGAGGAATACCTCGTAACTGTGTTCGCCATGGGATTTGAGTTGCATGTGTCTTTCCCGCACCAGATCCTTTCGATTGAACCAGCTGTGGCCGTCCGTATCCCAGATCACCAGGCCTCGCCAGTAGCGCTGTTCTGCGGCTGGTGCCTCGGTGTCGAAACTTACCCGGAAGGCAACCTCCGGTGATTCGATCAGCTCGGCAATCTGCCCCGGTGTCATCCGATCGCTGAGGCCGGTGGTTCCGCTACTGCCGATACCAAGATTCCAGAGGGGTTGGCTCAAGCGGGGAAAAATAATAAACAACACGATGGCGATCGGAATCGCCTGCAGTGTGATGATCCCGGTTCTGACGAAGGGTTCCAGCGTGGTGGCGGATGGTTTGATGCGATTGATCTCAATCAGCAGGGCGGTCAAACAGACCATCACGGAAAACAGATAGAGGGCCATCACCATCGATTGATCAAACAGAAAATGGGTAATGATCACAAAGTAGGAGATGAAGACGGCGACATAGAGGTCCTGACGTCTTCGCACCTCCAGTATTTTAAGCATCATCATCACGGTCAGCAGACCCACACCCGCGTCCCGGCCGATCAGAGTATGGTATTGGCTGAATGTGAGGATTACGCCACCCAAGGTTGTCAGTACCAGCAACCATCGACCCGGTTGGAATTGTGGATAGCGAAGCGCCGTAAGTCGCCAGACGAAAAGAAAGATCAGAAAAAGCGAAATCGCTATTGGAACGTGCAGGGCATGAGGCACGATTGCCAACCCGGCACACAGGCTGACCAGCAGATGCTGTCTTGCCGTCAGAGTGTGATCAGCGATCTGCATCGGCTATTCCGTATAGTGCCAAAGCGCTTAGGCACTTCTGCATATGGCCGCTGCCCAGACCGCTGGCTATGGAGAGACCCGGTATTTTCATCGCATAGGCGTGTCTTAGCTCCTCCTGCTGTAGTATGAAACGGCATAACAGACTGAGTCGTCGTTCAGGTTCCTGTTCCGGTATCAGATCCCAATCCAGAGTGATTTCCAGATGGCGGTCGCCGCCGAACTGTTTGCTCATCAGGCCCTGCTGTCGGGCATAGGCCTTCCAGTCGATCTGTTTCGGTGAGTCACCGGTACGAAAGGTTCGCAGTCCGACAAAGTCATCACTGCCAACCCCCCGGTCGCCACTGCTGCTCTTTGTATAACTCTCGGTAACAGGCGGATCACCCCGTTCTGCCGGTTTTGGATAGACCAGACAGCTGAGATCGATTTCGGCATAGGTCCAGGCATGAAACAGACCCAGAGGATAGGTGGTGTGCAGCGTGATCTGCGGCAGTTTGAACAGACCGCGTTTTTTACTTACCAGAGGGAGATGGATCGGTAGCTGCTCATTGTTTGGAATATCGAGACTGTCACCGAAGTTTTTTTTCTGTTTCAGGGTGATTGCAAAACGGTCCAGATTCGATGGATTGATCAGCGACAGGCAGAAATCCGCCGACTCCCCGGCAAACACTGCATCCGCGTGTTGCGGTTGCAGTCTCAGACCCAACAGGTTACGCCAGGTATGCAGAATGGTGGTGATCCAGATGCCACCAAGTAGAAAGGTTGCCAGGTGACCTAGATTACTGCCGTAGTTGATCGAACCGACCAGCATCGCCAACAGTACCACCGCCAGCAGCAGGCCCTGTTTGGTGGGCAGTATATAGATACTTCTGGCTTTGACGGTGACACCGCCATAAATGTCCGGTTTGGCCTGGCGGCGGAACTGTCTGAACCAACGATAGAGTGAGGAGCGGGTCATGGTGCCGATCAGGGTAGCGGTATTTTGTTCAACAGATCCTTCACCAGACCCTCTCCGGAAACCGACATCTTCTCGCCGGAGGTCTGTAGTCGGTGACCGATGGTTGCCGGCAGTACCGCCTGAAGATCCTCTGGCAGCACAAGATCTCGATCCTCAAGAAAGGCCCAGGCCCGGGCGGCTTGCAACATTGCCAATCCGGCTCTGGGCGAGAGCCCGAGTCGATAGTCGGGCATGTTTCTGGTGTGTGCCAAAATGTCCTGGCAATATTCGATCAGGGCATCGGCCACATGAACCTTGGCGACCTGTTGCTGATATTCCGAGAGTTGCTGACTGTCGAGAACCACCGGATGATCTTCCAATGCGGCCCGGCGATCTCCACCAGCCAACAGATCACGCTCCGCGCTTCGACCGGGGTAGCCGATGCTGATGCGCATCAGAAAGCGATCGAGCTGGGATTCGGGTAGAGGAAAGGTACCCACCTGATGGCTCGGATTCTGCGTGGCGATGACAAAGAAGGGTTCCGGCAGGTTGTAGGTTGCTCCGTCGGTGGTGACCTGTCGCTCTTCCATGGCTTCGAGCAGGGCGCTCTGAGCCTTGGGTGTGGCCCGATTGATCTCATCGGCGAGCACCACCTGAGCGAAGATCGGCCCGCGGTGAAATTGAAAGTTCTGCTGGTTGGTATCGAATACCGAGACCCCGATAATGTCTGAAGGCAGCAGATCACTGGTGAACTGAATGCGCTGATAGTTGAGTCCAAGCAGATGTGCCAGGGTGTGGGCCAGGGTGGTTTTACCCACACCGGGAACATCCTCGATCAACAGGTGACCTCTGGCAAGCAGACAGGTCAGGGAGAGTTTCACCACCTCCTGTTTACCCAGCAGGATATTGCCTGCCGCTTTGATTGCCTCGGCTAATTCAGGACCCATGCTTGTTCCTCTTGTTGTATCGGGCTGATCGGTGACTTTGTCGTCGATCATGGTATCAGCATAATGGATCGGCAGCCTGCCTAGGCAGGTTTAGTACCGAATGCACATTTATCAGCCTATGCCGTAAAGATTCCCCTTGATTGCGATTCACCCGCATCCTGAGCAATCCTGAGTTGTCTGTATAAATAGGGATAAATGGCTATAGTGAATCCGATGGCGTTTGATAAATCGTCTCATTAGCGGGATGAATCAGTTAAAATGCCGGGTTCGATACACTAGTTTCAGCTCGCTTGCCATCAATGTGGTTCGAAAATAGGCTACACAGGCAAACAGCGAATCCGCGAATAGTTATGACAATGTTGTTTACCGATAAGTTTGATGTGATTGTGGTGGGCGGCGGCCATGCCGGTACAGAAGCGGCCCTTGCGGCAGCTCGGATGGGTGCCCGGACGCTGCTGTTGACTCACAATATCGAGACCCTGGGTCAGATGAGCTGCAATCCGGCGATTGGCGGGATCGGTAAAGGACACCTGGTGAAAGAGGTGGATGCACTGGGTGGCGCGATGGCTCAGGCGGCCGATCTTGGCGGTATTCAGTTCCGTATTCTCAACTCCCGCAAAGGGGCGGCGGTGAGAGCCACCAGAGCCCAGGCAGACCGGGTGCGGTATAAGGCCGCAATTCGACATCGGTTGGAGAATCAGACCAATCTTCAACTGTTCCAACAGGCGGTGGACGATCTGCTGGTGGAGCAGGATCGAGTCACCGGGGTGGTGACCCAGATGGGTCTGAAGTTCCGTGCCGATGCGGTGGTATTGACCGTGGGTACCTTTCTCGGTGGCCGGATCCACATCGGGCTTTCGAATTATCAGGGAGGCCGGGCCGGTGATCCGCCCTCGAATGCCCTTTCGCAACGTCTCAGGGATCTGCCCTTTCGGGTGGAACGGCTGAAGACTGGAACCCCGCCTAGAATTGATGGCCGCAGCATCGACTATTCTCAACTGCAGGCCCAGCCCGGCGATACCCCGACACCGGTATTCTCCTTTCTTGGCAAGCGTGAGCAGCATCCACCTCAGGTCAGCTGTCATATCACTCACACCAATCGGCAGACCCATGAGATCATTCGTGGCGGGCTCGCCCGCTCGCCCATGTATGCCGGTGTGATCGAGGGGGTTGGACCCAGATACTGTCCCTCCATAGAAGACAAGATCGTTCGCTTCGCCGACAAGGATTCACATCAGATCTTTATTGAGCCTGAAGGTCTCGATACCCACGAAATCTACCCCAACGGTATCTCCACCAGTCTGCCGTTCGATATCCAGTTTCAGCTGGTGCGCTCGATGAAGGGTTTCGAAAACGCCCATATCACCCGCCCCGGTTATGCCATCGAGTATGACTTTTTCGATCCGAGAGATTTGAAATCCTCGCTTCAGACCAAATATATCGACGGCCTCTTTTTTGCCGGACAGATCAACGGCACCACCGGTTATGAGGAGGCGGCAGCACAGGGACTGCTGGCCGGCATCAATGCGGTGCGCTTCAGCAAGCAGCTGGAGCCCTGGTCGCCAAGAAGGGATGAGGCCTATCTGGGCGTTCTGGTCGATGACCTGATTACCCAGGGAACTCAGGAGCCCTACCGGATGTTCACCAGCCGGGCAGAGTACCGGTTGCTGCTGAGAGAAGACAATGCGGATCTGCGGCTGACCGAAACCGGACGTCAGCTGGGGATCGTCGACGATCAGCGTTGGGAGATCTTCTGCCGCAAACGGGAGAACATCGAGCGGGAGCAGCAGCGCTTGAAGGATATCTGGCTGCGTCCCACCGATGTGGATTCGCAGCAGGCTGAGAACATCCTGGGAGGCAGTTTGTCGAAAGAGGCCAGTGCCCACAATCTGCTGGCAAGACCGAATGTCAGCTATCGGCAGCTGATGACCATTCCCAGGCTCGGCCCCGGTCTGCAGGAACCGCAAGAGGTGGAACAACTGGAGGTACAGGCAAAGTATGCCGGCTATATCGCCCGTCAGCAGGGAGAGATCGAAAAGCAGCGGGCCAACGAATCGGTCCAATTACCTGAGGATCTGGACTATACCAATGTGCGGGGTCTCTCCTCCGAAGTGCGCGAGAAGTTTCAGCGCCATCGACCCGAAACCTTGGGACAGGCGGGCCGAATACCCGGTGTCACCCCTGCGGCAATCTCTCTGCTGCTGATTCATCTGAAAAAGCGCTCCGCCTGATATGGCCGGATTCGATAGAAACGCCTGTAGCCGGCGTCTTAGCGAAGGTGCCTCGCTGATGGGTCTGACACTGGAGCCAGACCGGCAGCAACTGCTGCTTGATTATCTGGCGCTGATGCACAAATGGAACAAGGCCTTCAATTTGACCGCAGTGCGCGATCCTCTGGAGATGGTCTCCAGACATCTGCTCGACAGCCTGGTTGTTCTGCCCTACCTGCAGGGAGAGAGCTGCCTGGATATGGGTACCGGACCTGGGTTGCCCGGGATTCCGTTGGGCATCATGCGTCCCGACATACAATTCACCCTGCTCGACAGCAATAGCAAAAAGGTCCGTTTTCTGCGCCAGGTGGTGTTGGAGCTAAGGCTGGAGAACTGTCAGCCGGTGCACAGTCGAATCGAGGCTTATCGCCCGCAAGTCCCTTTTCAGTTGCTGACGGCCCGCGCCGTCACAACACTGTCCACACTGCTGGAGGTAAGCGCACATCTGCGTACCCGGGAGAGCCTGCTGTTGGCGATGAAGGGGAGAGATCCGCAGCAGGAGATTGATGAACTCTCAGTAGATTATCAATGCAGCCTGGACTCCCTGAATGTGCCCTTCACCGATGGGCAGCGCTGTCTGGTATCGATCAGAGAGCCTGATCGGGCAGATTATGTGCCTTTTGACGGGAATGGCAGTTAAGTCAAAAGAATAAACCGCCAATGAACGCAAATCACCGCAAGAAGTTTTCACATTTATGGTGTCAATTCTCGATGATTTGCGTTCCTTTGCGGTTATTCTCTTAAGCTGGCTCAGCCCCGGATGGCGCTTACTTAAGCACCAAAACTGATTGCATCGAGTTCTATCAAAGTGTTTCGGTGGGGCATGGCCCCACCAAATAACCCTAAAGTCAGTACCATTCGGCCCAGCCCCCTCTTTTGTATCTAATAAGGGGGTTGCGCCTGAAAAGCGCAGCAGGGCGCATTGGATTCGTGTTAACAGGCCCTAATATAGGGTGCTAAAAGGCCGCTTTGCCAAGAAAGTTACCACCTTGGGCGGCTGTGCCGTTATGATAGGCCCTTCCTGCAACTGTGGAATCAAGTAGACCAACATGGGTTACATCATCTCCATTGCCAACCAGAAGGGCGGCGTCGGCAAGACCACTACCACGGTGAATCTGGCGGCCTCCCTGGCGGCCATGAAAAAGCGTGTTCTGCTGGTGGACCTGGATCCCCAGGGTAATGCCAGTATGGGTAGTGGTATCGACAAACACAATCTGGACAACACCAGCTGTGAGCTGTTGCTTGGGGATGCCACCCTGCGAGAGACCCTGATGACCTCCCCGGAAGGAGGTTACGACGTCATCCCATCGAATGCGGATCTGACCGCGGCTGAGGTGGGGTTGATGAACACATCGATGCGGGAAAAGCGTCTTGATATCGCCTTGGCTCCGGCCAAGCAGGACTACGACTATATTCTGATCGACTGTCCACCGTCATTGAACATGCTGACCCTCAACGCGCTGGTGGCAGCCAATGGGGTATTGATCCCCATCCAGACGGAGTACTACGCCCTGGAAGGGCTGTCGGCACTGATGAATACGGTTGAGCAGATTCGCTCCCACCTCAATCGCAATCTGCAGATCGAAGGGTTTCTGCGCACCATGCACGATCCTCGAAACAATCTTGCCATTGATGTGTCCGGTCAACTGCTGGCCCACTTCAAAGACGCTGTGTTCAACACCATCATTCCACGTAATGTCAGGGTGGCCGAGGCGCCGAGTCACGGTTTGCCGGTGTTGATCTATGATAAACAATCCCGAGGCGCAACCTCCTATCTGGCCCTGGCCAGTGAGCTGGTACGCCGGCATCGCATGCGTCAAAGCGAAGCCCAAACGGTATAAGAGATAAAGAGACATGGCGGCAAAGAAAAGAGGATTAGGACGTGGACTGGATGCCCTGTTGGGTGGCATGCAGGCTGACACGCAAGAGGAAGTTGCAACATCCGAGAGCGGCAGCGGTAAAGAGAGCAAGCGGGACAACCTGGCTCGACTGCCTGTGGACCTGATTCAACGGGGTCGCTATCAACCGCGCCGTGAATTCGACCCGGACAGTCTGCGTGAGCTGGCCGACTCGATTGCCGCTCAAGGGGTGATTCAGCCGGTGGTCGTTCGTGCTGTTGAGAACGACCGCTATGAACTGATTGCCGGTGAACGACGCTGGCGGGCTGCCCAGCAGGCGGGTCTGGATGAGATCCCGGTGGTGATCAAGGAGGTCACCGAAGAGGCCGCCATGGCGATGGGGCTGATTGAGAATATCCAGCGCGAGGATCTCAATCCACTGGAAGAGGCGAATGCCCTGAGCCGACTGCTGCATGAATTTGGATTGACCCATCAGGAAGTGGCCAAAGCGGTGGGTAAATCGCGTACCACGGTAACCAATCTGCTGCGTCTGCTGGAGCTCAATGAAGAGGTCAAAGGGCTGGTCGAATCGCGTCGAATCGAGATGGGCCATGCCCGTACCCTGTTGGGATTGAAGGGTGAAGATCAGACCAGAGCGGCCAATCAGGTGGTCAGCCAGGGATTGTCGGTGCGGGAGACCGAACGTCTGGTGCGACGCTTGCAGAATGAGTCTGAAAACCCCAAACCCAAGCGTGCCGCGCAGCCGGTCGATCCGGATATCAAACGGCTGGTCACCGACCTGTCGGAAAAACTGGGTGCCAAAGTGGATCTGCAACAGGGTTCCAAGGGTAAAGGCAAGCTGGTGATCGGTTACAACAGTCTGGATGAGTTGGAAGGAATCCTGGACCACATAAAATAGTGGCCCACCAGGGTTGGTCAGCCGGCCTCGAGTCAATATCACGCTTCGTCGTTTCACGATTGCGCTACCATTTCCCCCTCGTCTGACTTCACCGTTGGTGGACAATAGGGTTCTCCATCTCAATTGTTGTCCGAATGAGCCGGCCTGCAGCGTTTCAAAAACCGTGGCATTCAGCCAACTTCATGATTCCCATTGTGTTCATGAGCGGCCTGTCCGGCGTTTCATAGATTGTGTGATAGAAAAGTTAGTAAATGGCGAACCGCAAATCAGATGAATTGACACACCATTGATTGACGGCGCACTCAGCAGTTGTGGGTGAGTTGTCAATTTATCAATGCGTTAGTCCATTTACTGATCACGAAAACACCTCCTTGAACAGCCTGGTCGAATTGGCTTTCACCTCATAAAGCCCCTATTCACTGTGATACTTTCGTTAATATCTATCCGAGTGACAACTGCTATGTTGTATACAACACAAACAGAACTCAGAACTCTGTTGTGTTACCGCCGTTTAGTTGAAAGGTCGGATTGAGGTTTTACGTTCAACCACAATTTCACTGATGAATTAAACGAAGGGATTTGTAAAAAAGAGATGGAAAAGTGAATCCGAAAAAGTGTTGAAGGCGTAATAACAGACACAAGGGGTTCTTTCTCCATGTTCGATTAGACGAAATGCGGTAATCGCATCACGGTCGATTTTTTAAACAATACTCTCTCGGAGGAGTTAATCATGAAAAAAACCAACACTTCTGCACTTGTCGCCGGCGCAATTACCACCGCTTTGGCACTCTCTCCTGTCGGCGTAGCAAACGCGGGTGATACTGAAAAGTGTTACGGCGTAGCCAAAGCCGGTAAAAACGATTGTGCCGCTGGACCGGGTACCAGCTGTGCAGGCACTTCAACCAGTGACGCACAGGGTAATGCCTGGATGCTGGTGCTGAAGGGAACCTGTGACAAGATTGTCGGTGGCAGCCTGACTTCAAAATAAGCTGAACTGCTGGACCTGATATGGAAACGATCCACAAGTCCGGTAGAAAACCCACCCCGGTTCCGATCAGGGCCGGGGCAGGTTTGAAGCCGCAGCACTATCAATCCGTAATCGAGGATCAGCCGGATATCGGCTGGTTTGAGATTCATCCTGAAAACTATATGGGCCGGGGTGGGCCACCCTTGCGCTATCTTGAAAAGATACGCCAGGACTATCCCATCTCGCTGCACAGTGTCGGTACCTCCCTCGGCAGTCACCTGCCTTTGGACAGGCAACATCTGCAGCAGTTGAAGCGTCTGGTGGACAGGTTCGAACCAGGCCTGGTTTCAGAGCATCTCTCCTGGAGCCATGGCTATGAATGGTATACCCACGATCTGATGCCTCTGGTCTATACAGAGGAGAGTCTGCAGCTCATGGTGGAACACATCGACCAGGTACAGGAGCACCTGCAGAGGCAGATACTGATCGAAAATCCCTCCAGCTATCTGCAGTTCAAAGCCAGTGAGATGCCTGAGCAGGTCTTCTATGTGGAGGCTGCAAAGCGTAGTGGTGCCGGTCTGCTGGTAGATGTAAACAATGTTTTTGTTTCCTGCACCAATCATGGCTGGAACATCGACGACTATCTGTCGGCGATACCGATCTCGCTGATCGGGGAGATCCACCTGTCGGGACATTCGGTGCAGCAGGTCGAAGGCCGCACCTTGAGGATCGATGATCACGGTTCACCGGTCTGCTCTGAGGTATGGACTCTCTATCAGCAGTTCATCTCCCGGTTCGGATTGGCGCCTACCCTGATCGAGTGGGACAGTAACATTCCTGAGTTTCCTCAACTGCTGGAGGAGGTCTCTGGCGCGCAGAGTCTGATGGATGGTGTGGCTGAAACGGAGGTTCGTAATGTCGTTACTGGCTGAGCTGCAAAAGAGCTTTTGTGATGCATTGAGAACGGCCGAGGCGCCGGATGGCGCTCTGTTGGCGATGCTGCAGGATGACGATCTGGCACTGCAGAGATTCCAGGTCTACCGAAACAACTTCATCGTGCTCAATGGCGATGCGTTGGCGGACATGTTCCCGGTAGTGAAACGGCTGGTGGGTGAGGAAGCCTTTCGTGTGCTGGCAACCGCTTATGTGCGTCAACACCCCCCCAGGGATCGCACCCTACTGTTGTATGGGGATCTGTTTGCCGACTTTTTGCAGGCCATACCCGAGCTGTCGGAGTTGCCCTACCTGAGTGATGTGGCCCGCCTGGAGTTTGCCTGGACTGCAGCCTATCACGCGGCGGATGCGCACCCGCTGCAGCCGGATCAACTACAGGATCTGTCTGAAGAGGCGTTTGCCGGGCTTCAGCTTCGTCTCCACCCTTCGTTGCAGCTTCTGGCTTCCGATTTTCCCATCCATCGGATCTGGTCAGTCAATCAGTCCGATGATACGGATGAGCTGATCTCGCTGGATGAGGGAGCCTGTCGGTTGATCGTCGTAAGGCCGGACAATGAGGTCCAGGTAAGAGTTGTCCCGCAGGGTGAATTCGAGTTTGTCAAAAGGCTCCTTGCCTCGGCAACCATCGGTGAGGCCTTCGAAGCGACGAGCCAAACGGATCCGCAATTCGATTTGGGGCAGTTTTTCTCCCGTCATCTGTTTGATGGGACGTTTTGTGCCATGTGAGTACAACTCAGCAAGCCCGGTTTGAATCGACGATCCGAATCCCGCTATGACGGGCGTGTCGAGCCGATGGAGAACCGCCTACTGTGTCAGGTGGTCTCTTCTGAGGTTCCCCAATCAATAACGATACCTACTAGTGACATTATGAATACAATAGTTAACGGCCTGATCTCTCTTTTCGACCTAATTGCAAAACTGGTTCCCGACTGGCTGATCGCCCTGCTTGCCCGGGGTGCTGTCGCCTATACGTTCTGGAGCTCTGGCCGTACCAAGGTATCGGGGTTTCTCGATATCTCCCAATCGACCTACTTCCTGTTTGAGCATGAGTACAAGGTTCCGCTGATCCCCCATGAGATTGCCGCCCACCTGGCGACCTATGCGGAGCATCTGTTTCCGATTCTGCTGGTATTCGGTCTGTTCACCCGCTTTGCTGCCCTCTCCCTGCTGGGCATGACCGCTGTGATTCAGCTGTTTGTCTATCCGGATGCCTGGAATGTGCATATGTGGTGGGCCATCGCACTGCTCTATCTGATCCATCACGGCGCTGGTCAGGTGTCACTCGACCGGTTATTCTGGCGCCGATAGGAATTGTCTGACTGAAGATCGATCACCACCTTTGAGGCGCGCAACCCGCCTCGCGGGGAGGTCGATCATGAACACTAACCGTAAGCTGCTGTTTTAAACCAAAAAGCAGCGTTCAAGAGCAAAAAATAGCCATTTATAGATATTGTCTATTAAAAAATTTATGTATCTATCCTTTGACCTTATATTCCAGACCCCTTATACTCCTCCCTCCTTGCTGGATAGGCTCGTATAGGGGTTCCGGGAAACCGGCATGCAGCTTACCGGAAACAGCCAGATTCGCACCATCGTAGTGCTCCAAATAGGAGCATCGCTAATCCTTGGTCTGGGTTTGTTGTTTTTCGGTGAAAACGCCGCATTGTCAGGCTTCATTGGCGCTTTTATCGCCGCGACTGCAAATGGCTATTTCGCCTTCAGGTCTTTTGTGCACTATCGTGCCCAGGAGCCGGAAAAAATAGCCGGGCGACTGTTTGGCGCCGAAATCCAGAAGATGGTCATGACCGGTATTTTGTTCGGGTTGACAATTGTCAGCTTCGATTCAGTTAATATTGGTTTATTATTGGGCTGCTATTTGATCGTTCAAGTGGCGGTTCCATTGATAGTGTTGATTTATCAAGACAGACAGCATTCATAGGTACAGGAAATATGGCCGGCGACGCCCTTACCTCTGGTGAGTACATCAAACATCACCTGACCAATCTGACCTTTGGTCAGCATCCCGACGGCAGTTGGGGTATTGCACACAGTGCGGCTGAAGCCAAAGAGATGGGTTTCTGGGCAATTCATGTGGACACCATGTTCTGGTCCATCGCCTTGGGTGTGCTGTTTCTCTACTTCTTTTCCAAAGCGGCAAAAACCGCTACCCAGGGTGTTCCTGGCGGCCTGCAGAATTTTGTCGAATGGATTGTCGAGTTCATCGACACCAGCGTACGCGGATCCTTTTCCTCGAGAAATTCTCTGGTTGCGCCACTGGCGCTGACCATATTTGTCTGGATTTTCCTGCAGAACCTGATGGATCTGGTGCCGGTTGATGTGATACCCGAGCTCGCCAAGCTGCTCGGAATCCACTACATGAAGGTCGTGCCTTCAACCGATCCCAACGCCACCTTCGGTATGGCCATTGGGGTCTTCCTGCTGGTTCTCTTCTACAGTATTAAGATTAAAGGTGTCGGCGGTTTCGCCGGTGAGCTGACTCTGCAGCCCTTCTCTTCAACTAATCCGATTGTCAATCTGCTGTTCATCCCGGTCAACTTCATTCTTGAGTTTGTCAGCCTGATTGCTAAACCTATTTCACTCGCCCTGCGTCTGTTCGGTAACATGTACGCTGGCGAGATGATCTTTATTTTGATCGCCATCATGTACAATGCCGGGCTGATTCTCGGTCTGTTCGGTGGCGTTCTACAGCTGGGTTGGGCCATATTCCATATCTTGATCATCACACTGCAGGCGTTCATCTTTATGACCCTGACCATTGTGTACCTGGATATGGCGCACCACGAACACTGATCTTTTTTCTTAACTATCTAGTTCATTAAACGGGAGACCAATAATGGAACAAGCACTGCTGTACATTGCCGGCGCGATCATGATGGGCCTGGGTGCCCTGGGCGCTGCGGTAGGCATCGGCGTTTTGGGTGGCCGCTTTCTCGAGGGCGCTGCTCGTCAACCTGAACTCATCCCCATGTTGCGTACCCAGTTCTTCATCGTCATGGGTCTGGTAGACGCCGTCCCCATGATTGCTGTGGGTCTGGCCATGTACGTATTGTTCGCTGTAGCTTGATAAGCTTTGAGCGAACTCTCTCTCATCTCGTCCAACGAGAGGTAATTCCGGGATGAACATCAATCTGACTCTTATAGGTCAGCTGCTCTCTTTCGCGGTGTTCGTGTGGTTCACCATGAAGTATGTCTGGACCCCGATCATGGGAGCGCTGGAAACCCGTAAAAAGGAGATAGCCGACGGACTGGCAGCAGCCGAGCGAGGCCAGCACGAGCAGGAGCTTGCCAAGGAGCGGGCCAAGGATGTGCTGCATGAAGCCAAGGCACAGGCTGCGGAGATCGTAGCCCAGGCTCAAAAGCGCGCAGCCGAAATCGTCGATGAGTCCAAGGATACAGCTCGCGTAGAAGGCGACCGTATCCTCACAGCCGCACAGTCTGAAATCGAGCAGGAAGCCAACCGCGCACGTGAACAGCTGCGTGAAAAGGTCGGAATGCTTGCTGTGGCCGGTGCTGAAAAGATTCTCAAGAAAGAGATCAGCGCCGACGCACATCAGGACATCGTTACGGCCTTGGCCAAAGAGATTTAGGGCAGAACTATGGCCGGTGAAGCTACCACAATCGCCCGACCCTACGCGGAAGCCGTGTTTGCTCATGCCGATGAGCAGGGCAAACTCGAGCTGTGGCATGAGATGCTGACCTTTCTATCCTCTGTCGTAGAGGATGAAGCGGTTGCCAAAGTAGTCGGCAACCCACTGATCGATCAGCCGGCATTGACTGAGCTGCTGCTGGAAATTGCCGGCGGCCGGGTAACCGAGGAAGGCAGTAATCTGATCCGTGTGCTGGTTCAGAACCGCCGTCTTCAGGTGCTACCGGAGATCAATGCACTCTTTGCTGAGCTCAAAGCGGAAAAAGAGAAGGTGATGAATGTCCACGTCACCACTGCTTATGCACTCAAGCCCGCGCAGGAAAAACTTATTGCCGATGCCTTGAAGGCCAAGTTGGGACGCGATATCACCATCACCAGCGACAAGGACACCGACCTGATCGGTGGTGTTCACATCCGCGCCGGGGATATGGTGATCGACGGCTCCGTCCGTGGTCAACTTCAGCAACTGGCTAACGAATTGGGAATCTAAGCGAGAAGCCATCATGCAACTCAATCCATCCGAGATCAGCGAACTGATCAAAAGCAAGATCGAAAAATTCGATCTTAAAACCGAAGCCCGCAACGAGGGTACGATCATCAGTCTGACTGATGGTATCGCCCGCATCCACGGTCTCGAAGATGTCATGTCTTACGAGATGTTGGAGTTCCCGGGTAACACTTACGGTCTGGCGCTTAACCTTGAGCGCGACTCAGTCGGTGCCGTGGTGCTGGGTGACTACAAGCACCTGAGTGAAGGCGATGCAGTAAAATGTACCGGCCGCGTTCTGGAAGTCCCGGTTGGTGAAGGTTTGCTGGGACGTGTTGTCGACTCCCTGGGTAATCCCATGGACGGCAAAGGCGATATCAAGGCCGATGAGTCCTCACCTATTGAAAAGGTAGCCCCTGGCGTTATCGAACGTAAGTCGGTTGACCAGCCGGTACAGACTGGTATCAAGGCGATCGATGCCATGGTGCCGATCGGTCGAGGTCAGCGTGAGTTGATCATCGGCGACCGTCAGACCGGTAAGTCTGCGGTAGCCATCGATGCGATCATCAATCAGAAGGGCACCGGCGTAAAATGTATCTACGTGGCGGTTGGCCAGAAGAACTCAACCATTGCCCAGGTAGTGCGCAAGCTCGAAGAGCATGACGCCATGGACCACACCATCATCGTGGCAGCCCCGGCGGCAGACTCGGCTGCAATGCAGTTCATCGCCCCCTACTCCGGTTGCACCATGGGTGAATACTTCCGTGACAAGGGTGAAGATGCATTGATCATCTATGATGATCTGACCAAGCAGGCCTGGGCCTATCGTCAGGTATCCCTGCTGCTGCGTCGTCCGCCAGGTCGTGAAGCCTATCCTGGTGACGTTTTCTATCTGCACTCCCGTCTGCTGGAGCGTGCGGCGCGAGTCAATGCCGCCTATGTGGAGAAAAACACCGGCGGCAAGGTGAAGGGACAGACCGGATCGCTGACCGCACTGCCGATCATCGAAACCCAGGCCGGTGACGTATCCGCATTCGTTCCGACCAACGTGATCTCGATCACCGACGGTCAGATCTTCCTTGAGGCGGATCTGTTCAACGCGGGTATTCGACCTGCGATCAACGCCGGTCTCTCCGTATCCCGTGTGGGTGGCTCTGCTCAGACCAAGATCATCAAGAAACTGGGTGGTGGTGTTCGTCTGGCGCTGGCCCAATATCGTGAGCTGGCGGCTTTCTCTCAGTTTGCTTCCGATCTTGATGAAGCGACCCGTAAGCAGCTGGAACGTGGTGAGCGTGTCACTGAGTTGATGAAGCAGGCGCAATACTCGCCTCTCTCCGTATCCGGCATGGGCGTCTCACTGTTTGCCGCCAATGAAGGCTACCTGGATGACGTTGATGCGAACAAAGTCGTGGACTTCGAAGCATCGCTTCAGGGCTATATGAAGAGTAACCAGAAAGAGCTGATGGACAAGATCGATGAGGCCGGCGACTACAACGCCGAGATCGAGCAAGCCCTTCACGATGCTCTGAAAGACTTCAAGGCCAACCACACTTGGTAAACGTCGGGCAATCACGAAATAGGGTTTAAGCTATGGCGGGTGCAAAAGAGATCCGGACACAGATCGGCAGTATCAAGAATACGAGCAAGATCACCAAGGCTATGGAGATGGTCGCCGCTTCCAAGATGCGTAAGGCGCAGAACCGCATGGCGGCGACGCGTCCCTATGCTGAGAAGATGCGTAAGGTAATCGGTCACCTTTTTCATGCTCATCCGGAATACAAGCACACGTTCATGATTGAACGTGAAGTGAAACGGGTTGGCTACATCATCGTCTCTTCAGACCGGGGTCTGTGCGGCGGTCTGAACAACAACCTGTTCCGCAAGCTGGTCAAAGAGTTGAAGGAACACCGGGATGCAGGCACTGAGATTGAATTCTGCACCATCGGCAATAAGGCATTGGGTTTCTTCGGGCGTTTCGGTGGCAACAT
Organism: Candidatus Thiodiazotropha sp. 'RUGA'; assembly: GCA_016842065.1. Lineage (GTDB taxonomy): Bacteria > Pseudomonadota > Gammaproteobacteria > Chromatiales > Chromatiaceae > Thiodiazotropha. The sequence continues at coordinate 7,924 of JAEPDS010000002.1, read as the reverse complement.
CGTCAGTCAGGCAACTCACCTGGGTGACATGCCGCACATCGAGGATCTGATCGGTACCGTGAAAGTCATGCTGGATGCTTATGCGGAAGGCAAGATCGACCGTATCTACATCGCCTACAACAACTTCGTCAATACCATGACGCAGAGTCCCACCTTTGAGCAGCTGGTACCCATTCCATCGACCATGGAAGAGGACCTGAAGCATCATTGGGACTATATCTACGAGCCTGATTCGAAAGAAGTTCTCGACAACCTACTGGGTCGATATGTCGAGTCTCTGGTTTACCAGGCAGTGGTTGAGAATGGCGCCTGTGAGCAGTCGGCACGAATGGTTGCGATGAAATCCGCATCCGACAATGCGAAGAACCTGATTGACGAATTGCAGCTGATCTACAACAAGGCCCGTCAGGCCGCGATTACCCAGGAGATCTCCGAGATCGTGGGTGGTGCAGCCGCCGTTTGATGGCAGGATCAGTAACAGAATTTTGTTTTTTATCTTTTTGAGAGTCGCCTCGAGCGGCAAGAGGAACCAGAAATGAGTTCGGGCAAAGTAGTTGAAATCATCGGCGCTGTGGTGGACGTAGAATTTCCCCGTGGCGAGATGCCTAAGGTCTACGAGGCACTGAAGATCGACGAGGCGAACCTCACCCTGGAAGTACAGCAGCAACTGGGTGACGGTGTGGCTAGAGCCATCGCCATGGGTTCGACCGACGGACTTAAGCGCGGTGTCGCGGTAGAGGCCACCGGTGCGCCGATCAGTATTCCTGTAGGTCAGGGCACGCTAGGTCGCATCATGGACGTACTGGGTAATCCTGTTGACGAGGCTGGCGACGTCAAAGCCGACAAGCTGATGCCGATCCATCGTGAGGCTCCCAAGCTGGAAGACCAGGCGGCTACCACCGAGATTCTCGAAACCGGTATCAAGGTTATCGATCTGATCATGCCCATCTCCAAGGGTGGTAAGATCGGCCTGTTCGGCGGCGCCGGTGTAGGCAAGACCGTAACCCTGATGGAGCTGATTCGTAACATCGCGGTAGAGCACTCCGGCTTCTCGGTATTCGCCGGTGTTGGTGAGCGTACCCGTGAAGGTAACGACTTCTACCATGAGATGGAAGAGGGTGGCGTACTCGATAAAGTGGCCCTGGTTTACGGTCAGATGAACGAGCCTCCTGGCAACCGTCTGCGTGTGGCGCTGACCGGTCTGACCATCGCCGAGAACTTCCGTGATGAAGGTCGTGACGTGTTGATGTTCGTCGACAACATCTATCGTTACACCCTGGCGGGAACCGAGGTATCCGCGCTGCTGGGTCGTATGCCTTCAGCGGTAGGTTACCAGCCGACACTGGCTGAGGAGATGGGTGCTCTGCAGGAGCGTATCACCTCCACCAAGACCGGCTCGATCACCTCATTCCAGGCGGTATACGTACCGGCGGATGACTTGACCGATCCCTCGCCTGCCACGACCTTCGCCCATCTGGACGCGACTCTGGTACTCTCACGTCAGATCGCCGAGCTGGGTATCTATCCGGCGGTTGATCCCCTCGATTCCACCTCACGTATTCTTGATCCCAACGTGGTTGGTCAAGAGCACTACAGTGTGGCGCGAAATGTACAGGGAACCCTGCAGCGCTATAAAGAGCTGAAGGATATCATTGCGATTCTGGGTATGGACGAACTTTCCGAAGAGGATAAGCTGGTTGTACAGCGTGCTCGTAAGATCCAGCGTTTTCTCTCTCAGCCTTTCTTCGTCGCTGAAGTATTTACCGGCTCCCCAGGTAAATACGTCTCTCTGAAAGACACCATTGCCGGCTTCAAGGCAATTGTTGAAGGTGAGTACGATCATCTGCCAGAGCAAGCCTTCTATATGGTCGGCGGTATCGATGAGGCAGCTGAGCAAGGCGGCAAGGGCTAATAGCCCGGGAGATTAAAGATGGCCATGACCATTCATGTGGACATCGTCAGTGCAGAAGGTGAGATCTTCAGCGGCGTAGCTGAAATGATCTATGCTCCGGCTGTCATGGGTGAGGTGGGTATCGCACCCCGTCATACCCCTCTGGTCACTCAGCTCAAGCCGGGTGAAATCCGGGTCGATACCGGCAGCGGTAAGGACATGCAGCACTTCTATGTCTCAGGAGGCATTCTGGAAATTCAGCCTCATGTGGTGACGGTACTTGCAGATACGGCGATTCGTGCTACCGATCTTGATGAAGCCGCAGCCCAGGAAGCCAAGCGACGCGCCGAAGAGGCAATGGCTGATCGCAGCGCTGAGTTTGAATACGCAAAAGCCCAGTCGGAACTTGCCGAGGCGGTTGCCCAGTTACGCGCTATAGAACGCATTCGCAAAGGCAAGCGCGGTTAATCCCCATCCTGCTTATAGTGGGTCTGGTTAGACAGACCCACTACCCTATCCCTGATGTCTCAAGAGACCGTCAAGCCCGGTAAATTCGTATCGCTTAGCTACATGATCCAGGATATGGATGGCAATGTGCTTGAACAGAGTGACCTGCCGGTTGGTTACATCCATGGTGGTGAGAGCGAATTGATTGGTGGTATGGACCAGGCGGTACTCGGCAAGGCACAGGGTGAAGAGGTGACCATGACCATCCCAGCGGAGGACGGTTTTGGTGACTACAATCCCGATTTAGTCATTACCGATGGCATTGAAAATGTGCCTGTCGAACTTCGCCAGCTTGGTGCAGAGGTTCAGATGCAGAATGACGCCGGGGATGTCAGAAGTTTCTATGTGACCAAAATTGAAGGCGATAAGCTGACGGTCGATGGTAATCATCCATTGGCAGGAAAAACGCTGCAGGTGAAAGTAAAAATTCTGCAGGTCAGGGATGCCAGCCAGGAAGATATGTTGCAATTTGGCATGCCGGGGCAGTCACAAACCGTCAATTAATCTGCAAAAGCTGTCAGGGAAGATTGCAGTGAAAATCTCTTTTTCGAAGTTTTAAGTTTGCTGAGACTGTTGTAGGCTGGTCATTGAATCCGTCTATGCGTCGTGGTGAGCTGCAGTGCGGTTTGTGCAATGCCCATGTGGGCCTGAAAACGCTATTACTTATGTCATTAAGGGGAGAGAGGGATGCATCTTGGTGCACTGATTCTAGCTGCCGGGGAAGGGACGCGTATGCGCTCCAAGCTTCCGAAAGTTCTGCACTCATTGGCCGGAAAGCCGCTTCTTTCCCATGTAATCGAGACCTCACGTAGGATCAATCCGGATGAAATCTCGGTGATCTACGGTCATGGGGGAGAAGCGGTCAAAAACCACCTGGCGGCAGACGATCTGGACTGGATCGAACAGAAGGAGAGGCTTGGTACCGGGCATGCCGTGATGCAGGCCCTGCCCTATCTTCAGCAGGTGGATCAGGTATTGATTCTGTATGGGGATGTACCCCTGATCAGCGGACCCACATTGGTGAGTCTTCTGAGTTGCCTGCATAGCAGTGACCTGGCGTTGCTGACCGTGGATCTGCAAGACCCGACAGGTTATGGCCGGATCGTAAGAGACCGTGACGATCGCATTACCCGGATTGTTGAACAGAAGGATGCTTCTGCACGGGAGCTTGAGATCAGTGAAATCAACACCGGTATCATGGCGGTGAACCGGGCCAAACTGGAGGCCTGGTTATCGCGGATCGACAATAACAATGCACAAAACGAATACTATCTGACTGACATCATCGCCCTGGCTGTTGCTGACGGGGTGAATATCCAGGCCGTCCATCCTCACAATGAAGAAGAGGTGATGGGTGTCAACGATCGCAAGCAGCTGGCCTATCTTGAACGCTTTTATCACAGGAACAGGGCCGATGAGCTGATGCAGTCGGGGGTTACCCTGGCCGACCCCGGCAGAATCGATATCCGTGGTGAATTGAAGACAGGCCAGGATGTATTCATCGACTGTAACGTGATTACCGAGGGTAGCGTCAGCCTGGCGGACGGAGTCTCTATCGGGCCCAACGTGGTGCTGAAAAACTGCGTCATCGGAGCAGAGACGGAGATTCTCGCAAACAGTGTGCTGGAGGATTGCGCGGTCGGTAGTGGCTGTCGGATTGGCCCGTTTGCCCGTTTGAGACCGGAAGCTCGGCTTGCCGATCAGGTCCATGTCGGTAACTTTGTGGAAATTAAAAAAAGCCAGGTTGCAGATGGCAGTAAAATCAATCACCTCAGTTATATCGGTGACTCGGAGATTGGTAGCAAGGTGAATATTGGTGCGGGTACGATTACCTGCAATTATGATGGTGCGAACAAGTTTCGTACGGTGATTGGCGATCGGGCCTTTATCGGTTCCGATACCCAATTGGTCGCACCGGTAACCGTGGGTGAAGGCGCAACCATTGGAGCGGGTTCAACGATTACCAAGGATGCCCCGGCGGAACAACTGACCCTGAGTCGTGCAAAACAGTTCAGCATCGACAATTGGGTGCGGCCAGTCAAAAAAGCGAAAGATTAAGCAAGGAACGGGAGATTTCAATATGTGTGGCATTGTAGGCGGTATCGCGCACAGGGATGTTGTACCGGTCCTCATGGAAGGACTCAAGCGCTTGGAATATCGCGGTTATGATTCAGCAGGGGTGGCGGTGCTGGATGAGAATCAGCATCTGCAACGGATTCGCTCTGTCGGCAAGGTATCGAGTCTTAAAGGTTTGATCGATCAGGCTGATTTAAGCAGCAAACTGGGCATCGCCCATACCCGTTGGGCCACCCATGGCATGCCATCTGAGCGAAACGCTCATCCACACATGAGTGGTGAGCAGGTTGCCATCGTGCACAATGGCATCATCGAGAACTACGCCGACCTCAGAGAAGAGTTATCCGCCAAAGGCTTTGTCTTTACTTCTGAAACGGATACGGAAGTGATTGCCCATCTGCTGGCTGACATCATGAAAAGCCAGGCAGATATTGTCGAGGCGGTACGTCAGGCTTCGAACAAGCTGATTGGCGCCTATGCTCTGGCTGTGGTCAGCCCGGATGATCCGGACCAGATGGTGGTAATCCGTGCCGGCAGTCCGTTGGTTATTGGTTTGGGTGATGATGAAAACTTCATCGCTTCGGATGTGTTTGCCCTGCTACCGGTTACCCAGCAGTTCATCTTTCTGGAAGAGGGTGATCTGGCCCACATCACGCGTGAAAAAGTGACGATTGCCGATCTCCATGGAGAACCGGTAGAGCGCGAAATCCGTACCTCACAGGTTTCCGCAGCGAAAGCGGAAAAAGGCCCCTATCGCCACTACATGCTGAAGGAGATTTTTGAGCAACCCGCTGTCATCGCTGAGACCCTTGAGGGGCGGATACACAAAGGCCGTCTACTGGAAGAGTCATTCGGGCATGAGGCGAAAGCGTTGCTCGACAAAACCCGCAATGTCCATATCGTTGCCTGTGGAACCAGCTTTCATGCCGGTCTGGTAGCCAGATACTGGCTTGAAGAGATCGGTGTGCATTGCAGTGTCGAAGTGGCCAGCGAATTTCGTTACCGGGAGGTTGTTGTTCCGGATGACACCCTGTTTGTCACCATATCCCAGTCTGGTGAAACCGCAGATACCCTGGCGGCTCTGAGAGGTTCGGAGTCGAAAGGTTATCTGGGTAGCATGGTAATCTGCAATGTTCCGGAAAGCTCGCTGGTGCGGGAATCAAACGTTGCCCTGATGACCCGTGCAGGTCCGGAGATCGGGGTGGCCTCGACCAAGGCCTTTACCACCCAGTTGGTTGCCTTGCGACTGTTCACCCTGGCATTGGCCAAACGTCGCGGTATGCCAGAGGAGAGAGAACAGGAACTGGTCAATGAACTGCACGCCCTACCCCGACAGGTTGAAGTGATTCTGAAACTGAATGACGAGATCAAGCAGATGGCGAATGCTTTTGCGGAACGTCATCATGCTCTGTTTCTGGGACGCGGCTGTTTCTATCCGATCGCGATGGAAGGTGCGTTGAAACTTAAAGAGATCTCCTACATTCACGCCGAGGCCTACCCGGCTGGCGAACTGAAACACGGTCCGCTTGCACTGGTTGATGCGGAAATGCCGGTAATCTGTGCCCTGCCGGATGATCCTCTGTTGGAAAAGGTCATTTCCAATCTACAGGAGGTTCGCGCCCGCGGTGGTGAACTTTTTCTTTTCAGTGACCACAGTGTGAAGATTGGACTGGATCGTTATCAAAACCTGACGCTTTCTGATATCTATCCATCCACATCGCCCATTGTCTACAGTATTCCACTGCAATTGCTTGCCTATCATGTTGCGATATTGAAAGGTACGGATGTGGATCAGCCAAGAAATCTGGCCAAATCGGTAACCGTAGAATGACCTAGGATCTGATTGCACACAGCCGATCAGCCCTGACGGACCTGAAAACACTGATTGTGGATTGAACGGTCCTTTATGTAACGTTGGATACTATACGCATGCCCAATAAAAAGAGAGTTCTAATCACAATATCCTCGATTACAGGTGGTGGCGCCGAGCACGTTGTAGAACATCTATGTGAGCTGCTGGGCGATAAATATGAGGTGATTTGTGGTTACTACAAGGAGTGTGGCGATCGTGGTGAAGCCTTGAAGGAGAAAGGCATCAAGGTTATTAAAATAAAAAAAACCGAGCGACAAAATAGAAATTATCTCAATTTTCTCGACCTGAGAAAGTTTGTGAAGGAGCACAATATTGACCTGATACATACCCATGATATCCACTCCATGATGAATGCATCACAGGTCAAGTTACTGATGCCGAAAATCAAAACGATCTACACCTTTCATTTCGGCAACTACCCCAATATCGACAAGAAGATTTACTATTTTGAAAAACTTTTTACCCGGTTTATTGATGTCTTGATCGCTGTTGGCACCAAACAGGCAAAAGCAATCAGGGACACCTATAACTACCCGGAAGAGCGATTACAGGTCATCTACAACGGGGTACATGCATTGAATTCTCAACCTGTGGAAGTTGATCCGCAAGATGAAGATCGTCCACTCCTGTTCGGTTCGCTGAGTACGCTGATTGAACAGAAAGGTATACCTGTACTGATCGATGCTGTCGAAATACTGGAGAAAAGGCATCCCGGCCGATCCAAGTTCGTGATTGCCGGCGATGGTTACATGATGGATGAATTGCTTCAGCTGTGTAAACAGAAAAATCTTTCCGAGATCATTGAATTTACCGGCTGGGTACGGGATGCCAATGTCAATTTGCTACCCAGGTTCGATGTCTTTGTACAAAGCTCAAAATGGGAAGCCATGTCGATGGTGATTCTTGAAGCCATGTCAGCCGGAAAGCCGATTGTCGCTACGGAAGTCGGTGAAAATGGTGTTGTTATCGAGCATGACTCATGTGGTTTGATCGTACCACCCAATCAGGCAGAGATGCTGGCTGATGCGATGGAGAGACTGCTGTTGGATAGTGAGTTGAGACGCACCTTCGGTGAAAACGCAAAACAGCGGTTTGCCGAGAACTTTACCGTTCAGCAGATGGCAGATAACTATGAAAAGTTGTACGACTCCATGATGGCGTCGTAAGCCGGATTATCCACCAACTACCCTTTAAGGCTCTACGCCAGTGTCGGTTGATGCGCGACTCAAACTGGCCCTATTAGAAGTATCGTGGTCGGGCTGGTGCCGGTGTCTCCTCGATGGGCTCAGCACTCTTCTCCAGCTCTTTTACTACAATACGATGCACAGCTATCGTTAGACCCATTAACAGAAACAGATGTGGGTAGACATAACCGGTAAGAAACATCGCGCAGATCGCCCAGGAGATGGTTGCCCAGTTGAGGGCCTGTGGCCAGAAAGGTGTTATATCGAGCCGTTGCTGATTTTCCGTGATCAGTCTCTGGGTTTCCCGATTGATCTTCAGATTATGCAGGATACTCAAAATGTATATGATGATGCCGGGAAAACCATATTCAGCCAGTACCTTGAAATAGACAC
>JAEPDS010000001.1:263635-264224 GCA_016842065.1 Candidatus Thiodiazotropha sp. 'RUGA' | reverse complement strand
GCCGCCGTCAGCGTGGTCTTGCCGTGGTCTACGTGACCAATCGTGCCCACATTGACATGCGGCTTTGTGCGTTCGAATTTTTCCTTGGACATGAGTGTTCTCCAGGTTCTCTATTGTATAAAGACAAATTCGCGCGCTTCCGCACGCCTTTCAATTATTGGAGCCCAGAAGCAGATTTGAACTGCCGACCTCACCCTTACCAAGGGTGTGCTCTACCAACTGAGCTATCTGGGCAAAACTCTATTAACTGTCAGTCCCTTCCACAAATGGCCAGACTTTCAGCACACACAAACGACGACACCGCCTTACAGTACCGTCGCTCAACGCCAATCTTTATTATTGGCCTATGTTTACATTGGAGCGGGTGATGGGAATCGAACCCACGTATTCAGCTTGGAAGGCTGAAGTTCTACCATTGAACTACACCCGCGTAGCCAAGCAACGCGTCGCTCACCAACAACCACTACCAATTTCCATCTTGGCGGAGAGGCCGGGCAGGATCTCTGCCAACCTGAAACCTCCGGGCCAATGCGCTCCGCGCATTGTTCAAAGTCGCTTCGCGCCTTTGTCGAACCTCTTTCCGGTTCGC
>JAEPDS010000001.1:152292-263535 GCA_016842065.1 Candidatus Thiodiazotropha sp. 'RUGA' | reverse complement strand
ATCCTCCCCCTGGTTACAACCTGGGCAGGACCATGAGAAAGTCATTTCAAATCACACTTTCCCGACTCTATTTGGTGGAGGGGGGAGGATTACTCCAAGCCTCCGGCTTTCCGCCCTCCGGGCCAATGCGCTCCGCGCATTGTTCAAAGTCGCTTCGCGCCTTTGTCGAACCTCTTTCCGGTTCGCATCCTCCCCCTGGTTACAACCTGGGCAGGACCATGAGAAAGTCATTTCAAATCACACTTTCCCGACTCTATTTGGTGGAGGGGGGAGGATTCGAACCTCCGAAGGCTGAGCCGTCAGATTTACAGTCTGATCCCTTTGGCCACTCGGGAACCCCTCCTAACGAGAGCCGGGCATTCTGACGCCAAGCCTTGCCAAAGTCAATAAACATTTCAAAGATTTTTTTGTCTACTGAGAATACCAGCGCTGAATTCAGGCTTACCGCGGATGTCAATTGGATTGGTGTTAGTGTAGTGTCTCTTGCAGAGGTGCCAGCAAAGCGGCTCGCCCGGGCCATCAGAGCGTCGCCAATTGCATGGATTATGCTACGCCATTTGGCAGAATTTCCAGGCATTCCACTACAATAGGAAGTTAATCTTAAGAACCTGGGGATGAACCTGAAACAGCCTATTCGATCAAACCAAGGTACTACAGACACAGTAAACCGAATGAACAGATCCGCCACCCTTATTTGCCTGCTATTCCTGTCAGCCTGCGGCAGCAACCCAACACTCAAATCGCCCGCACCAACCAGCCTGGCCGGCAACGAATCGACACCGGTAGCAGCCGAAGCAACAGCAGACCAACTCACCACAGATCTGGTCTACCACACACTGGCCAGTGAAATTGCGGCTCAGCGCGGTGAACAATCGATGGCGTTCGCCCACGCATTGCAGGTTGCCCGGGAGTCACGGGATCCCCTTTCGGCTGAGCGGGCCACCAGTCTCGCACTGCAAGCCAATCAACCCGAGAACGCCCTGACTGCCGCCCGGCTCTGGATCGATATCGACCCACAGGAGCTGAAGGCCTACCAAATCGCCGCCATAATCAACATCAGGGCCAACCAGCTGGATGAGGCGATCTCGCATCTGCAGCAGGTCATCAAGATCGCAAACCGCAACGGCCAGTCCGGCTATGTACAGGCTGCCGCAATCGCTGAAAAATCAGGCTCCCCTGAAAAAGCACTGGCGCTGATGCAGCAGCTGGTACCCGAGGATACGGACGCCTCCTCGGCACTGTATGCCCTCGCCCTGGTTGCCAACCGGGCATCCCAACGGGCACTGGCCCTGGAGTACACCGATCGATCCCTCATCCTGGAACCAAGTTCCACCCAGAGCCTGGTATTGAGGGCCCACACTCTGATTGCCATGAAAAAGGAGAAACAGGGTGTTGAATTTCTCCAGCAGGCGGTCGAGAAGTATCCGAGTGACATCAAACTCAGACACGCCTATGCCAGAATTCTGCTCGAAATAAACCAGGTCGACGCCTCCCTGCAGCAGTTTCTTGAACTCAACCAGCAAGCGCCGGACAACACCGATTTCAGCTTCTCCCTCGGTATGATCTACATGCAGCTCGATCAGTACGACAAGGCAGAGCAATATCTGTCGGTCCTGACCCAGAGCCGGGCAAAAAGAGATGAAGCCAATTTCTATCTCGGGGCGATCGCTGAAGAGCAGGAAGCCTACGAACAGGCACTGGACCGCTACAGCCGGGTTGAGGGAAAACACCTGGCTGACGCGCAGGTACGGATTGCCAAGATCCTCTCCGATCAAGGCAACCTGAAACAGGCCAGAGAGACCCTGCAACGTCTGAGAGTGACTCAATCGCGCAATCAGCTGAAATTCTACATGATTGAAGCCGAACTGCTGCGTGAATCCAGGGAGTACGCCACCGCACATGAAGTCTACAGTAAGGCGCTCGAGCGGTTCAGCGACAACATCGACCTGCTGTATGCCCGGGGCCTCAACGCCGCAGACATGAAACGGGTCGACCTGCTTGAACAGGACCTGCGCAAGATACTTGAGACCCACCCGCAACATGCCGATGCTCTGAACGCCCTCGGCTACACTCTGGCGGACCAGACCGACCGCCTGCAGGAGGCCAGGCAGTACATCGTCCAGGCATTGGCCCTGAAACCTGAAAGCCCGGCCGTACTCGACAGCATGGGCTGGGTTGAGTATCGCCTGGGTAATCTGCCGGCCGCCCTGGAGCATCTGCAGAAAGCAGCCGAGATCAGCAACGACGCTGAGATCGCTTCCCACCTGGGAGAAGTACTGTGGGTGATGGGTGAGCAGGAACGGGCCCTCGAAATCTGGAAGGCTGCTCTGGAGAGGGAACCCGACAATCGCTTTGTCCGGCCTGCCATGTTGCGTTTGGGTGCTGAAGACTAGTCAGCTGTGACCAGCCCCCTTGAATCACCCCCGCAGAGCCTCAGCTGTCCGGCACCGGCAAAACTCAACCTGATGCTACGTATTGTCGGCAGACGTGAGGATGGCTACCACGATCTGCAAACCGTGTTTCAGTTTATCGACCGCCAGGATCGGCTCGATTTCAAGCAACGCCAAGACGGCCGAATCGTCATCACCAATCCACTACCCGGTGTTCCGGAGCAACAGAATCTCTGTTTTCGCGCGGCAAAGATGCTGCAACAGATCACGGGGTCGGGTTCCGGTGTGGAGTTGACCCTGCACAAAACCTTACCGATGGGAGGCGGGCTCGGCGGAGGCAGCTCCGATGCCGCCACAACGCTGGTAGCCCTCAATCAGTTGTGGGGGCTTGAGCTTGGCAAGCATCAGCTGATGGAGATCGGTGGATCCCTGGGTGCCGATGTGCCGATCTTCATCCATGGCCAGGCGGCCTGGGCGGAAGGCGTAGGGGATAAAATGACCGACATTGAGCTTCCGGAACCCTGGTTTTTGGTGCTCAACCCAGCCTGCCATGTATCAACCGCCGAAATATTCGGACAACCTGATTTGACACGCAACTCCCCCAGGATCAAAATACGCGCCTTTCTAGAGGGTAACAGCCAAAATGACTGCCTGGCGGTGGTCAGAAGACGCCACCCGGAAGTGGCACAGGCAATGGACTGGCTTGATCAGTATGCCGATGCGCGACTGACCGGAACAGGGGCCTGCCTGTTCGCAGAATTCGCTGAACGGCGAGAGGCGGACGAGGTACTGGATCGACTACCGGGCGATCTTACAGGGTTTGTTGCCCGGGGGCTTAATCGCTCCCCATTACTGGATCAGTTCCAGCTGGAAAAGAGTTAATTGGGGCGTCGCCAAGCGGTAAGGCACTGGGTTTTGATCCCAGCATTCGTAGGTTCGAATCCTGCCGCCCCAGCCATTTCTCTGCAATCTATTTTCTCGACTGAGGATTAGTACCGTGCCATCCACTGCCATGACGGTCTTTTCGGGTAACGCCAACCCCGCTCTCACCTCCGGAATCGTGAGTCACCTCAACCTCCCCCTGGGGAAAATGCAGGTTGGCCGTTTCAGTGACGGGGAAGTGATGGCCGAGATTCATGAGAATGTCCGTGGCCGGGATGTTTTCATCGTGCAATCCACCTCGGCACCCACCAATGAAAATCTGATGGAGCTGTTGGTGATGATCGATGCCATGCGCTGGTCTTCGGCCAATCGCATCACCGCGGTCATCCCCTATTTCGGCTATGCCCGTCAGGACCGTCGCCCCCGATCCGCCCGGGTGCCGATTACCGCCCGACTGGCGGCAAAGATGATCGCCACCGCCGGAGCTGACCGTGTGCTGACCGTCGATCTCCATGCTGACCAGATCCAGGGCTTTTTCGATATCCCGGTGGACAATGTCTACGCCTCGCCGATCCTGCTCGGCGACGTCTGGCGCCAGAAACATCCGGATATCGTAGTGGTCTCTCCCGATGTGGGTGGCGTGGTCAGGGCGCGGGCACTGGCAAAGCGTCTGGATGATGCCGAACTGGCGATCATCGACAAGCGCCGTCCGCAACCCAACGAGGCCAAGGTGATGAATATCATCGGCCATGTGGAGGGTCGCAGCTGTGTTCTCATCGATGACCTGGTGGATACCGCAGGCACCCTCTGCCAGGCAGCCAATGCCCTCAAGGAACATGGTGCGGCCAAAGTGGTGGCCTACTGTACCCATCCAGTCCTTTCCGGCCCTGCGGTCACCAACCTCAGCAACTCCAAACTGGATGAACTGGTCGTCACCGATACCATCCCCCTGTCGGAAGAGGCCAAACAGTGTGATGTGATCCGTCAGGTTTCAATCGCCGAACTGCTTGCCGAAACCGTGCGCCGGATCTCCAATGAGGAATCGGTCAGTTCCCTGTTTATCGATTAATTAACAGTCTACCCAATAATTCAGCCGCAAAGGGCGCAAATCACCGCCAATACAGGCAACTACCGATCCAGCAGGGGCTCTGTTTGCGGAAATTCAAAGTGATTTGTCTCCATTTGCACCTCGAGCCACCCAGCAAAAGGGCCCGAAAGGCTGGAAATTCTGCTCAATCCTGATAGAATCGCGCGTCCGCTTGAATTCAGCGGTGGTGTCGCTTGGTCGCAAAGCGGCATCCCTTTTGACCTAAACAGATACGGAGATAACCATGTCTTCCAATTTTGAAGTTAACGCCGAAGTACGCAGCGATACAGGGAAAGGTGCGAGCCGCCGCCTGCGTCGCGAGGGTCTGGTACCGGGCATCGTCTATGGTGCACACCAGGACCCAACCTCGATCACCGTTCAACACAACGAGATCGCCCACTCACTCGAGAATGAAGGTTTCTACTCCAACCTGCTCGAGCTGAAACTTGCTGGTAAGAGCCAGACCGTGGTACTGAAGGATCTGCAGCGCCATCCGGCCAAGCCATTCATCCTGCATGTGGATTTTCAGCGCGTACAGGCTGATGAGAAGATCAAACTGCACGTTCCGCTGCACTTCATCAACGAAGCCACCTGCCCGGGTATCAAAGCCGGTGGCCAGGCCAGCCACGTAATGACCGATATGGAGATCAGCTGTCTGCCTAAAGACCTGCCTGAATTCATCGAGATCGACCTGGGCGACCTTGAGCTGGGTACGGTTCTGCATGCCTCTGAGGTGACCCTGCCCGAGGGTGTTGACCTGATCACCCACGAGGGTAATGAAGATCCGATCGTAGTGACCATTCACGCCACTCATAAGGGTGAAGAGGATGAGCCTACTGAATCTGATGAAGGTGGTGAAGAGAGCGCTGAATAAGACCGCTCCCGAGGGAGGCCTAAGCCTCCCTCTCCACTCACACCCCATCCCCCCTAGCCATGGCATCCCAACCCATTCGTCTGATTGCAGGTCTTGGAAACCCAGGTCCGGATTACGAACAAACCCGCCACAATGCCGGCTTCTGGCTGCTGGATAAGCTTGCCCAGCAACACCATCTCAACTTTCGCACGGAATCCAAACACCACGGTCAGGTGTGCAAACTGAAACTGCAGGGTGAAGAGGTGCGGTTGCTGAAACCGACCACCTACATGAACCGAAGCGGCCAGGCCGTCGCCAGCCTGGCCAACTATTTTCGGATTCAACCCCAGGAGATCCTGGTGGTGCACGACGAACTGGATCTGGAACCGGGCCAGGCACGCCTGAAGACCGGCGGGGGGCACGCAGGACACAATGGCCTGAGGGACATCATGAGTGTTCTCGGCAAGCGGGAGTTTCATCGCCTGCGCATCGGTATCGATCACCCAAATGATCGGGCTGCCGTGGTCAACTACGTGCTCGGCCGTCCTTCCAAAGAACACAGAGCCTCCATTGACCAGGCTATCGACAAGGCAATTGACAGTCTGCCCACGATTGTAAAAGGCGACCTGCAACTGGCCATGAACAGACTGCACAGCAGCAGATAGCCCGCCTGTCCAACCTCTCCCACCATTCAGCAGACAGCAAAAAACCGTCCCTGCCTCTGACCACCAGGCGACTGAAACACTTCTTTACCCATACAATAACCTGAATAAATCACTTTAAATTCAATAACTTTAACAAGAATAACCAGACCTGACGAAAAACCATCGGCCAGCCCCATGCTGGCTATATATTATGAAATGCTTATAATGACCAGATTCATTTCCTACTTTCAGAGTATGTTTTTCACATGGTACGACTAAGCAAGACAATTTGGCTGCTGGTTTTCATCGCCACAGGAAGCCTGGCAGATGATTCCGCTAATCAAGCGGTTGAGCTGCTGCAAAAGTCAGAGACGCTGATGCGTTCCAGCGGCACGCAGGCTGAGTACCGGATTGATATCCTTCGCCCCGATTGGCAGCGCACAATGACTTTTCGCAGCCACGACGACAGGCATAACAACCGCTTCCGTATGGAGATCCTTTCTCCCAGAAAGACCAAGGGGACAGTCTTTCTCAAGGTGGACAACATCCTCTCCATGTATCTGCCGAAGCTGCGTCGCCAGATCAATATCTCACCAGCCATGATGCAGGATCCGTGGATGGGATCGGACTTCAACAACCAGGATCTGCTCGATACCGATGCCATGATCGATGGCCACAGCCATCAGATCATCGATCGTCAGGGTGAGGGTGAGACCGCAATCTACACCATAGAATCGATCCCGGAGCCAGACACTACGGTGACCTGGAAAAAGCTGGTACGAAAGATTCGTGGTGACGGGGTTCCCCTGGAGATGGCTTACCATTGCCGCAAAAAGGTCAGGCGACTGATGGTGTTCGACCAGATAGCAGAAATGGGTGGACGAGAGATACCCACACGCTGGACCATGCAGCCAGAAGATGGGGAGGGCAAGCGGACCGTCATTACCCTTACCTCAATCAAATTCAATCTGGCGCTTGAATCCCAGTTGTTTGCGCCTATGCAGGCACAGTAAACAGTCTGGCCGGGCAAAAGAGAGGCGCAAAAGGGCGTAATGGTTTAGTGTCAGCAAGCTCTAACAAAGAACAGGTATTGGATGGCCGACGCAAAATCACAGCTCAATCTACACCTTGCCAGGGTTGCACTGCGTAACCTGCTCGGCCACCCAAGACGCACCTTACTGACCTCCGGCGCGATTGCACTCGGCCTCGCAGCATTGATCTTCCTGTGGGGATTCAATGAGGGGCTACATCGCAATATGCTCGGTAATTTTCAAAATTCGATCATTGGTGCTTTGCAGATACACCGGCAGGGTTTTTTTCAACACCCGGACCTCTCCCTGACTATCACCAACCCACAGAGGATCAGTGAAACCCTTCAGAAGCATGGCGTAACACGATACAGCCAGCGCCTGGATACCTTTGGACTGGCGGCATCAGACCACACCACCCAAGGGGTGATGCTGATTGGCATGGATCCGCTGAATGAACCCAAGGTCACCGAACTTGGCCGCAGAATCGGTATTGGTCGTTTTTTGCACCCGGATGACAGCTACACACTGATACTGGGCGCCACCACGGCAAACAACCTTAAAGTCCAGCTTGGCGATGAGGTGGTGATGATCGGTTATGACCGCTACGGCGCCATGATTGCAGAATCCTTTACCCTGGTAGGGATCATCACCAGCGGTGAAATGGGACTCGACAGCGGTATGGCGATCACCAGCCTGGCGACCCTGCAGGAGATGGTCGACCTGCAAGGTCAGGTCACCACATTCGTCATCAATGTGGACGAGCAAACACTGCCTGGCCTGGTATCCAGTCTGAATGTCGATCTGGCCGGTCAACAACTGGAAGTCATGCCCTGGCATACCATGTTTCCAGTCATGAAAGAGTGGGTAACCCTGCATAACGGTTTTCTCTATCTGTTTCTCGGCATTGTGCTGTTTATTGTACTGGCAGGAGAGCTGAATACCCTGCTGCTCTCGATGCTCGACCGAACCCGGGAGTTTGGTGTCCTGATGGCGATCGGCACAAGTCGACGCCAGATCGCTCTGCTGATCGTGGTGGAAGCGGTAACCATCGGTATCATCGGTATCCTGCTCGGCACCCTGCTCGGTTATCTGATCATTCTGCTGACCGGCCTGATCGGCATCGACCTCTCCATACTGTTGGGATCTACCTCCAGATTTTATGTCGATCCACTGATCTATCCCCAGCTAAAACTCGACCATCTCGGAATCACCGCCAGTGCCATTCTCATGGCTTCAATCCTCTCTGGAATCTATCCGGCCTGGCGCGCCAGTCTGCTGCAACCGGTGGAGGCGATCCGCAATGGTTAGCCGACTGGGGATACTGACCTATGTGGCACTGGCGGTACGAAACCTGATTCGCAACCGCCGCCGGACCACCATTACCCTGCTGACCATGATGTTCGGCATCGCCACCCTGACCCTGCTCAGTGCACTCAACGACGGCTGGCTGAGTCAGATGAAAACCAATTTCATCCTCAGCTTCACCGGCCATCTGCAGATCCACGCGAAGGGGTTCGAGGCTTCTCAAAACCTGCGGGACAAGATCGACGATCCCGATGCCATATCCCGCTATATGGACACTTATCCTGAGATCATCGGCTGGACCCAACGCATCCGCACCTCTGGGCTCGCCTCCGTCAGTGGCAACAGTACCGGAGTGCAGATCATGGCCACCGATCCGGAGCAGGAGACCTGGGTAACCTCCATGGATCAGAATGTGAAAACCGGCGTCTGGCTGCGCCCCGGCATGAACAAGGACCTTTTACTGGGTAAGACGGTGGCGCAAAATCTCGGTGCAAAACTGTCTGACCGGGTTATCCTGATGACCCAGCGACCCTCCGGCGAGATGATCTCAGAGGTCTACTATCTGAGAGGCATTATCGAGACCGGCGCGCCACAGATCGATCGCACCCTGGCACTGATTTCACTCGATGGGGCCCAGCAGTGGCTGCAGATGCAGCAGGCGGTGACCGATATCGTGATCCGCGCTGATCATCACGATCAGACCGATACCCTCTACCGGCTGTTTGTCCAGCAACTCTCTGAGCAGGTCTATGAGATCATGCCCTGGCAGGAGTTGGACCCGATGGTCCGGCAGTGGTTGGAGTTCAGTGATGCCTATGGTTTGATCATCCTGTTTGTGGTGATCCTGCTGGTGCTCACTGAGATCCTCAACACCATGCTGATCTCACTGCATGAGCGTCAGAAAGAGCTTGGCGTAATGATTGCCATCGGCACCCAACCCCATCGCATCTTTCTGATGCTGCTGTTTGAAGCGGTTCTGCTGATTTTTGTCGGTGCCGTTCTGGGTTATCTGATCGCACTGCTGGTGGTCATGCTGCTCGCGGATAGCGGCATCGATCTGACCGATTATGCCAACGCCTTTGAATTTTTCTATATGGACCCGGTAATCCACCCGCAGTTGACCCGGGACTCTGCACTTAAAATTCTGTTGGCCACTCTGGTGGCCGCCCTGCTTGCAGGAATCTACCCGGCATGGAAAGCCACCCGCCTGTCCGTTAGCCAGGCTCTTCGAATCCAATAGGTGGCCCATGCCGGAAGTTAATCAATCAACCATCATCCAAACCCGAGACCTGCATAAGTGCTATTGGGTCGGCAGCATGCCCTACCCGGCGCTGAATGGTATCGACCTGGAGATTCACAAAGGGGAATTTGTCGTACTGGCGGGTCGTTCCGGCTCTGGCAAGAGCACCTTGCTGAACATAGTTGGCGGTCTGGAGTCGGCCGACCGGGGTGAGGCCCGGATTCTGGGCGAAGATATCCTGAAGATGGGGAACAGCCAACGCACCGGATTTCGGCTCGCCAATATCGGCTTCGTCTTCCAGGCCTACAATCTGATTCGGGTACTCAGCGCCCGGGAAAATGTCGCCTATGTCTGTCAGCTGCAAGGCAAAAGTAAACAGGAGAGCCTGGAGATCGCCAACCACTGGCTGCATGAGGTTGAGATTGGTCATCTGGGTTATCGTCGCCCCGATCAGCTGTCCGGTGGTCAACAACAGCGGGTTGCCGTCGCCCGAGCCTTGGCCACTGAACCGAAAATCATCCTTGCGGATGAGCCGACTGCCAATCTCGACAGCACCACCGGCAGACACCTGATTGAACTGATGCAGCGATTGAATCAAAGCCTCGGCACCACCTTTCTGATCTCCTCCCATGACCCGGATGTGAAACAGGCCGCCAGTCGGTTGATCAAATTGAGCGATGGCTTCATCGTCAACAGCTGGGATGAAGAGACGAAGCCTCCGGTTTCCCTTGCCGTAACCTGCCCAATACGTAACCGCCCCTTCGGCGAGCGGTTGCGCCACTTCTTCAAGCCGCGTCGTAAAACCGATCAGCAGACAAAGCCGGGGACATCAAGGCACAGCTGAAGATAAAAAAAGCCGGCATAAATGCCGGCTTGAGCTCATACTGAGCCGAAGCCCAGTCAACTTTTTTTAGTTTTTATACTCACCAAAAACAAATCTTGGCTTCAACCAGGCCACCAGCATCGGCAGAATCGTCAATGCGGTCACCACATCGATCAGCAGAGCCTGACTGATGTAGATACCCAATCCCCAGGTGTTGGCCAGATCGGTGTTCAGCAATGGGATGAAGCAGCCCAGCAGAACCACAACCGAAATGATCACCGCAGAGCCGGTGGTGTTGAGGGTGTTGATCAACGCCTCCTGCCAGTTACCAGCCGTCGCCTGCATCTCCTCCTTGAGCCTCGACATCATGTAGATGCCATAGTCGATACCCAGGCCCATGGCGATACTCAGGGCCACCTGCAGGTGGAAAGCCAGATTGCCCGACCAGTTCTGAATACTGGTCATGTATCCGCCCAGGCCATACTGGGCAAACAGGGTGATGAACAACAGCACCATCAGGATTACCGAGACGATCAGCGAACGGAAGATCAGTGCCGCAATCACGAACACTGCGGCGGCGGTGAGCAGAGGCCCTGACAGCCAATTGTCCACGGCAACCTCCCGGGTTGCCTCAGTAGCACCGAGAAAACCACCTACGGCCGGCCGGACATAACCTGGACCATCCACAGAGAGTGCATTGTTATCACCGGAAAGATCATCAACCGGTCCGGATCTCAGACCGAAGTTGACCTTGCTGAAACCGGGATCGTTCTTATGGTCTTCAATATACTGCTGGATATCCATGGTGACATCATGAGTCTCCACAGGATCCATGGTATTGATGAAGCCCATCACCACCCCTTCGTTCCAGTTCTTCATGACAAAGGAGTCCATGTCCCCCTCTTCGGTCATGGTCTCCAACAGACCATTATAGAGCTGCACGATATCGTCACCGCCACGGTCATCGTCCGGATCGATCTCACGCAGTTTTTTCGAGGTTGGGATATAGAGATCCTTGATGTCAGGCTTCTCTCCAGGCTCTGCGGTCAACAGCATGTTCACCAGGCGGATATACTGCGCATAGGATCCAGTGAAGCCGATATGTTCGTGTGAACGCATCCACTCCTCAAGGGCTTCAATATCGGCCAGCACATCGGCTTCATTGAAGATTCCCTGGGCACCGCAGGGGTCGGGATCCCAGCAGGCCAACTCCTGTTTGGCCTTTTCACACTGGGCGACCTTCTCCTGGGGATCCTCTATGTCGTAGATCTCTTCCGGAAAATAGGTCTCCACGCAGAGCTCGGATGTGGGCTCCTTACCACGGATGGGTATGGAGACGGAGATGACCCCCGGCATGATCTCATTCAGTCGCTCAATGTGCTGAATGGTAATCGATTTCTCCTTGAACGCAGCACGTGAATAGTTGATGCCCTTCTCCACACCAGGCATCAGATCCTCACTGGTGCCATTCAGGATATCGGTCTCATAGACCGACCAGGCCATGATCGCCACCACGATACCGATCGGGATCATTTTCCCCGGACCGGTCAGCAGGCCGGAGATAAAGCCACCCACCTTGGTCTCCCACTCGTGCTCATGCCCCTCTTTGGCCTCTTTATTACTGCAGGGGAAGGTCATCATCAGCAGCGGAATCAGGGTGGTGGTGGTAAACAGCAGGGTCAACATGCCGAACATACCGAAATAGGCATAGGCCTTGTAGAACGAGATATCCACGGTTGCCAGGGTGGCGAAACCGACCATATCGGTGACAATCGACAGGGTTGCCGGAACGATCGTATGGGAGATGGCGGAGCGGGCGGCTGTCTCACAATCCCCCGATATCGCCTGCTCCTGCATGAAACGCCGGGTTACCTGCACCGAGTGCCCGATACCGATGGCCAGCAGCAACATCGGGGTCAACACCATCATGGTGGTCAGTTTGAAGGCTGAAAAGCCCATCAGCCCCAGGGTCAGGATGATGGTTGCACTGACGCCGATGATCGGAAACAGGGAGCCTCGCCAATTGCGGAACTCAAACCAGAGTGCGGCGATGACGATGGCGAATGAGATAACGAACAGCCACCACTTGTTGACCAGATCGGCCAGCATCCAGGCAAGAAAGTAGGGTTCACCGGCCACCAGCACCTCGAACCGATCATCCTCACTGTACTCATCCATCATGGCGCGGATTTCACGTACCCAGGGCAGATAGATCTCCTTTACCTCATCGGTATAGTCGCCGATGATGTAGAGGGATTTGGCCGTACAGTTCTTCTCGTCCTTTTGTGAAAACTCACACTTATTGCCTTCCGCATCTTCGAAACCGACCAGCATCGGACCGATCACCGGATTGGTTTCGATGCCCTCCTTCAAAAAAGCCAGTTGCTCTGTGGCCTTTTCAGGATCACTGCTGATGCCTTCGGTGGGGATCAGCCGCTTGAAGACCAGACCGTTCTCATCCGCTCCCATGTACTTGATCTTCTTCGCTGCAATATCGATGAAGTTCGATTCACGGGCTGTGGGCAGGTCGACCAGTCGATTGTGGATCTCCTGCACCTTATTCACGAACCAGTTTTTATAGACGTCCCCTTCATTGATCCTCAGGGTGAAGACCATCAGGTTACCCATGCCGAAATTGTGTTCTGCATAGAGATTGGTCGCCACATAGCGGTTGCTTGGTGGCAACAGGGTATCCGGATCGTTACGCATATCCAGATTCTTGATCTGCAAGGCGGCGAGGATTGTCACCACCAGGAGGATCATCATCAACGGCCAGCGAAACTTGATGACAAAATCCGCGTAGCCTTCTGCCCAGGCATTATTGGTTTGTTGTTTTGTTGCAGAGCCGCTCATGGCTCACTACTCCTAGAATTCGCTGTGAGTCGGCAGCCACCTGGATAATCCAGGCGGCTGCCGAAGGGTTTTACTGCCGGTCAGGGATCACTCAATGATCCATTTCAGACCCACCTGGAAGTTGGATGAGTCTCTGAACTGACCAAAGGTCGTATTCTCTTCACCCCAGTAGTTGTTCCACTCCACGGAAGCCAACAGGGTATCGGTGAAGGTGTACTCCACGTCGAAGCGATTCCATTTACCGCCACCCTCTTCGTAGATGAAGATGTTGTTCCAGCGATGCTCCTGAGACTCGCCGAAGGGCTTGGAGAGAAAGATCGAGTAGAACTCCTTATCCTCATACCCCTTGTTGAGGCCATTGGTCAGACTCATGGTGGCTAAATCCGCGGTATAACGACTGCAGTCCATGGTCACGCCGGTCTGGGTACGGCAGCTATCCGACTCATCGATAAAATCCAGATTGCGGAACTGAATGAACTGACCGCTGATCAAGAGATTGGTTGCCACCGTGATATCGGCACCCAGCACATACTTGAAGTAGTCTGCATCTTCCATTTTGAGCGCGTTGGTCAGATCACCGATGCTCAGCAGGAACTTGTCGATAACCGGCTGTTTCTCACCTTCGTCGTATAGAAACTCGCCTCTGAGTACCAGCGGTATGTCGCCAGCTTCAAGCGCGTAGTCAAACGAGGTACCGAGACTGTTGACCCGATGCAACTTCTCTGTGAAGCGCAGGGAGGGCGCACCGGTTCCCATGGACATCATATCGTTGAAGGGATTACCGTCAGCCAGTGCCGGCAGCACACCACTTGGATCGAGTGCACCGGAGTAGTTGCCCGCTCCATCGTGTACCAGAATGGTGGTGGCATTGCCCATATCCCAGTTTGCCCGGGCCTCATCCCGGCTCAGGCTGGTGGCCACATCCGGTACGAAGGTGTCATCCTGCTGTGGACCAGGGGTACCGTTGGTGTCAAAGAACAGGGTGGGCGCACGCTGCACGATCAACTCATCGCCGTTGGCATCACGCCAGCTCAGATCGATGTTCGGGTTACCGCTGTAGTGGTAGAAGTAGTTGACGGACCAGTTCAAGCCACCATCGGTTGAGTTTCTGAAACGAAAACCGCCGTTTACGTCACTGTCATCCGGATAGTCCTTGACCCACTCGGATTCGAAACCGGTCAACCCGCCAGCCCCGGTAAAGCTGGTAAAGGTGTTGAAGGTGGCGAAGGTCGCATTCGCCATATATTCAAACGCGGAAGAGGCTTCATCCGGCTGCCAGGTCACCTCGGTCGGTGAGAGCGGGGTCAGGCCGGTGATCGGCATCAGGTTGGTCTCACCGAAGTTACCATTCGGATCGCTGACACCGGCAGGAAATCCGGGCTGACCGGTAAAACCGAACTGGGTAAAGGCGTTCAGCAGCAACCAGCCGGGGGCGGCGGCCGGATCGGTTGGCACCGTGGGATTGAGCAGACCAGGTGTGGTCGAGGCATCCCAGAAGTTGCCGGCGAAGCCGTCCACGGTCAAACCGGCAAACAGGTTCAGACCCAGGGGCAGCGCCATACCACCGGTGAATCCACCCCCCATGGCCGCCGCGTTGAAGGTGGCCGCCACATTACTCAACGCCGGGGCGATGTTATAGAAACCGTTTACCTGACCACTGATTGTCTCCACCCCTTTCATGAGGAAGGGATGCCCGGCGTCACCGTCGGCGTTGAGGCCTGGAATCTTGTTCTCTTCAACCTGTGAGACAATCAGCTGAATGTTGCTGCTGTCACCGATGTTACGTTCCGCATTGATCATCCAGATCGGAATACGGGAATCCTCCATGGCATTCTGGTTGAGTTCACGAAAATCGGTGGGATTGATGATATCCAGCAGCTTGATGCCGTCTGCGGTTCCCCACACCACCTGCTGTTTACCGACTCGCAGGTCCCAATCGAAAACCGTGGTATCGAAATAGAGCTCTCTGAGGTAGTCGTGCTGGGTGTAGAGCTTGTGACCCTTATAGTCGTCATTCACACCCTCGGAATCGTAGATCACATTCAAGTCGGCATGCCAGGTGATGTTATCACCCACATAACCATTCAAGAACAGACGTGCCGAGTTTTCGAACTTCAGCAGGTCCCCTTTGTCATGGCCCTCCATATCCAGCATGCTGTCTGCCTTGCCGGTAACCTGACCATCTCTGGTGAAGACTGATGTCTCATTTTTTATGTATCCGCTGTACTCTATTTCAGCAACTGCCGCACCGGGTACGAGCATGGCGAGCAGGATCGACTTATACAACTTACTGCGATTGAACATGAAAGAATCCTCCCGAATTCACTACTGCGAGACCCCAACTTAAGAGCGTCGTGCAATGATGGTATTTGCCGACTGCTTGCGAGTCGGTCCAATTAAAGTGGAAACACCCGGGCTATGCCGGGTGTTTCATTTTTTAGTTATTAGCGTTTTATTTTTCTCAGGGTCTTCTCAGACCAGTAATCCGATTTCCAAGCTTGGTCGTATTGAACGATCGCCTGTGGAATAACCGCCCAGGTCTCATGACCTGACTCGAGGGTCTTTCCGTACCAATACCCCCAATATTGGGCACGTGGATCATCCAACCCCAGACTGCGCCAATCCCGGTCAATCACTTTGACCTGCTTGTCCCCTTTAAAATACTCCGTACGGTAGTCGGCGAAGGTCTTGCTATCCACATAACTGATGCGATAGTCGTACCACCAGTTTTCCCGCTTGGTGGTGCTTTTCAGTTTATAGACCTCTTTGCCTTTGTGGTCACAGGCCGCATCCGGTGGGCTGGGCAGATACTTATTTTTCGATGCGGCCTTGTCGATTGCTCCGAGGCAATCGTTGAAGGTCTCGGTGCCTACCAGTTCATGGGTCTCATCCTTGGGTTTTCTCAGGGTTACGTCCCCGAAGGTGAAGTCGGTACCACCCCAGGCATCATCATGGGCAGGCTCGGCGAAGCGTCTGATTTTCCTCAACGCCGGCAACCAGATGGAGTAGGATTGACTCTTATTCTCATCGACATAATCGGTGATCAGCATACCGGTGCCTTTCAGCTTGCCGGAACGGAAGATCGCGATATCCTGGGCATTGATCGCACCTTCGCCATAGTCATTGTTGAGATAGCGCTCAACAGTGATGGTGGTGGGTTTGCTGCCGGCGGATTTATTCACGATCGTGGTGATCTTGCCGGGGATCGCCCGGTTACTCTTTTTCGGATCCTTGTTGTTATTGGTGATACCGAAATTTTTCAAGGCGTAAAAGTGGTTGACGAAATAGACCTGGTCGGCAACCTCGTCAGCACTCGGTGTACCGGAGGGAAGCGGTAGGTCTTTGGCTACCCCGGCAAAAATGGAACTGGAAAACAACAAACCGGCAGTGGCCATTGCGTAGACTTGGTTACGCATCTGCATACTGAATCCTCCTGAATGTTGAGCGGTGTTTGTTGAGCTCAACCGCCCTATTATTAAAATTATGAGTGTTTTTATGAGCGACAGTTAATGTAAGTTCTCTATTAATAACAGAGATGCCTGCCGTTTAGCAATCCGGGTTATCCACAACATCGGCTGCAGAAAGCCCCCAGATTGTAAAATCAGTTTCGAGCCAAGCCCTAGTAGGTATTGCATAAAAACAGTCCATGACAGCATGGACTCTATTTCTTAAGGGTTTCTTAAGGGTTGCTTAAGTTTGTCGGCACGATCAAAAACCCCGATTTATGAGAGGAATTTGAGAGTAATTAACGATCATTTGCCGATACAGATCGATTTTTTTCGGAAAGAGCGCGTGGAGCTGACCCAATCCAACACGAAATAATCGACCGTTTCACAACCAACAGGCGATTTAAGCTTGAATTTAACCCCTTGATATAACAAAATTTCCAATTCTGTTGGCTGCGTACCCGTTCAGATGTCGATACTAGCACTCGGACTCAATCACAAAACCGCCCCGGTGGAAATCCGGGAAAAGGTCACCTTTGGTCCCGATATCATTGCCGGTGCTCTGCGCAGTCTGCGGGAGAATCCTGCCGTCAAAGAGACCGTGATTCTCTCCACCTGTAACCGCACAGAGGTCTACTGCATCCTCACTGAAGAGGACCACGAGCCCCTGGCTGACTGGATCAGCCGTTTTCACGGCCTGCCCAGCGACCGGGTGATGCCCTATCTCTACAGCCATTTCGGGCTGGATGCGGTAAAACATCTGTTGCGTGTCTCCTGTGGTCTCGATTCCCTGGTACTCGGGGAGCCGCAGATACTGGGGCAGGTCAAGGCGGCCTACCAGACCGCAACCGACACCGGCACGACCGGCAAACTGCTGTATAAACTCTTTCAACACGCCTTCTCCGCGGCAAAACAGATCCGCACCGATACCAACATCGGCAACAGCCCGGTCTCCGTGGCCTTTGCCGCCGTCAGCCTGGCGAAACAGATCTTCAGTGACCTTTCGGAGCAGACCGCACTGCTGATCGGCGCCGGCGAGACCGTGGAGCTGGCGGCCCGTCACCTGAGCCAGAACGGCATCGGGCGCATCATCGTGGCCAACCGCACGGTGGAACGGGCACACCAGCTGGCCGTGCAATTTGAGGGCTATGCCATCGCCCTGACGGAGATCAGCAACCACCTGGCTGAGGCGGACATCGTCATCTCATCCACCGCCAGCCCACTTCCGGTACTCGGCAAGGGAACGGTGGAGAGCGCTTTGAAAGAGCGCAAACACCGGCCCATCTTCATGGTGGATATTGCGGTTCCCCGGGATATCGAGCCTGAAGTGGCCGATCTCAGCGATATCTACCTCTACACCGTGGACGATATGGATGAGGTCATCCAGGAAAACATGCGCTCACGGGAAGAGGCAGCCGAACAGGCGGAAGAGATCATTGAACACTATGTGGACGACTACATGGGGTGGCTGCGTTCGCTGGATGCGGTGGAGCTGATCCAGGACTATCGCGGCTATGCGGAACAGCTGCGTGACGAAGTGACACAGAAGGCGATGCAACAGCTGGCCAAGGGAAAATCCCCGGAAGAGGCGATCCGCTTCATTGCACACACCCTGACCAACAAGCTTCTGCATACCCCAAGCACCCAAATGCGCCAGGCCGGATTCAATGGCCAGATCGATCTGCTGGAAGCAGCCAACACCCTATTCCAAATCAAAAAAACAGACAATAAAGCATGAAGCCCTCACTGCGCGGCAAGTTGGATCAGATTGCCGAACGCTTCGAAGAGATCACCGCATTAATGGCGGATCCGGATATCCAAAGTAACCAGAACCAGTTCCGCGACCTGGGACGGGAGTATGCCCAGCTGGAGCCCGTAGTCCTGGCATTCAGGGAGTATTCTGCAGCGGAAGAGGATATCGAGGCGGCAAAAGAGATGATCTCGGATCCGGAAATGGCCGAGCTTGCCAAAGAGGAGCTGAGCCATGCGGAAGAGGCCAGGGAGCGTCTGGAGCCTGAGCTGCAACTGCTGCTGATTCCGGCCGATCCGAACGATCAGCGCAATGTCTTTCTCGAGATCAGGGCAGGTACCGGTGGCGCCGAAGCCGCCCTGTTCGCCAGTGACCTGCATCGGATGTACCTTCGCTATGCGGAGTCACAGAAGTGGCAGACTGAAACCATCAGCGAAAGCCTGGGTGAGCATGGTGGCTACAAAGAGGTGGTCTGTCGGATCAGTGGTAATGCAGTCTACTCCCGTCTGAAATTTGAATCGGGCACCCATCGGGTACAGCGTATACCCGAGACCGAGTCCCAGGGACGCATCCACACCTCGGCCTGCACCGTGGCCATACTGCCGGAAGTTGAGGAGGTGGATGATGTGGAGATCAACAATAACGATCTGCGCATCGATACCTATCGCGCCTCCGGGGCTGGCGGACAGCATGTCAACAAGACCGATTCCGCCGTCCGCATCACCCACCTCCCCAGCGGTATCGTGGTGGAGTGTCAGGACGAGCGTTCACAGCATAAAAACAAGGCGCGGGCGATGTCCCTGCTGCAGGCCAAGCTGCTCTCCCAGGCGCAACAGAAGATCGCCACAGAGCAGGCCAGCGCGCGTAAACTTCAGGTCGGCAGCGGCGATCGATCGGAACGCATCCGCACCTACAATTTTCCGCAAAACCGACTGACAGATCACCGCATCAATCTGACCCTCTATAAACTCGATGAGGTGATGACCGGTACGCTGGATCAGGTGGTGGAACCTCTACTGCGGGAACATCAGCTTGAAGAGTTGGCCGCGATGGGCGAAGCCTGAAGACAGCGGGCATCCCATGCCAACCCTCAAACAGGCCCTGCTGGCAGCGCAACAATCCCTCAGTGGCATCGCTGATAGTCCCGATCTGGAAGCGGCGATGTTGTTGTGCCATCTGCTGGATAAGCCTAAGAGCCATCTCTACGCCTGGCCGGAAGCGATGTTGAGTGAATCACAACACCGGCACTATCAACGGCTGATCCAGCAGAGGCAGCAGGGCACACCCATCGCCTATATTCTGCAGCAACGGGAGTTCTGGTCTCTGTCACTGCGGGTGACACCGGACACCCTGATCCCAAGAGCTGAGAGCGAACTGCTGGTCGAGCGGGCACTCCACCATCTTGCAGGCTGCGATAAACCGATTGCCGCGGATCTGGGCACCGGCAGTGGCGCCATTGCCCTGGCGCTGGCCAGCGAACGCCCCGACGCCAGCGTGGCCGCCACCGATCTGCAGCAGGCCGCGCTCAGCATCGCCCAGGAAAATGCCCGGCGACTGGGTCTGCAGAATCTGCTATTCCATGCCGGCGACTGGTGCGCTGCACTTCCCGAGGGTGAACGGTTTGATCTGATCCTCAGCAATCCTCCCTATATTGAAACGGCCGACCCCCATCTCACCCGGGGAGATCTGCCTTATGAACCCCGTAGCGCCCTGGTCTCCGGAGAGGATGGACTGGATGATATCCGAACCATCATCAAGCAGGCGCCAGCCAGACTGAAACAGAACGGCTGGCTGATACTCGAGCATGGATACAATCAGGCAGATGCGGTTCGCCGGCTGATGCAGTCTGCCGGTATGAGTGGCATAACAAGTCATAAAGATCTTGCCGGACAACCCAGAGTGACCGAAGGCTGCAGCTCATGAGCCGTTTAAAATCAATCGATTGAGTAACTGTTCCCCATACTGGCCCGACCACTCAGAGTGGCCGGCAACGGGCGCTTAAGAGGGATCTAAATTGCTTGATTATTTTATCGCTTTCGCTAGGATTGAAGGCTATGGGTGATCCCCCACACGACTTGGTGAAACACCGGGACATTCACTTTGTCGAACTCCACCCGGATCCCAATCAGGCCGGTACAGCGGCAAGCTTACTGACGGATGTGGTTGGTATTATCAAAACGAATCCTGTCTCCCCCACCCTGCTGCAGATTCAGTATGAACTGCTGGAGGTCTCACTGGAGCAGATCGAGATCGGCCTGACGGCAATGGGACTGCACATCGACAACCGTCTACTCTATCGCCTCAAAAGAGCACTCTATTACTATACGGAAGATACCGAGCGCGCCAACCTGGGATGCAACCGTAGCGACTCAAAATGCACCCGCATGATCTTTGCAGACCGCTATCAACGGATGAATCATCAACTGCGGGATCAACGCCCCGAGCATTGGCGAAAATACCTCTGATACCACACAATGGCCGGTTAATGGTCAACTCAATTGTTCAGGCCCTGACTCTATGAATGACGAACAACTGCTGCGCTACAGTCGACAGATAATGTTGCCTTCCATCGAAATTGAGGGGCAGCAGCGACTGCTTGATTCACGGGCTCTGATCATCGGCCTGGGCGGTCTCGGCTCACCCGCAGCAATGTATCTTGCCGCGGCCGGGGTGGGCGTTCTCCATCTGGTCGATTTCGACCGGGTGGATCTGACCAATCTGCAACGCCAGATCATCCATACCACGGAGCGTGTCGATCAGCTTAAGGTTGAATCGGCCAAACAGACGTTGCAAGCGATCAATCCCGAGATTCAGGTAGAGACCAGCGCAGAAAAACTCGACCAGGATCAGCTGGACGAACTAGTGAAACTGGCGGATGTGGTGCTCGACGGTACCGATAACTTTGCCACCCGCTTTGCCATCAACAAGGCCTGTCACAAGCACCAGACCCCACTGGTCTCTGCGGCGGCGATTCGCATGGAGGGACAGGTAAGCGTATTCAGCGGTAAACCCGGCAGTCCCTGTTACCACTGCCTCTATCCGGATGAAGGCGGGATGGATGAGAGCTGTTCAGCAAATGGTGTTCTGGCACCACTGGTCGGCATCATCGGCAGCATCCAGGCGACTGAAGCGATCAAAGTGCTGACCGGCGCAGGCAATCCACTAGAAGGTCGGCTGCTGCTACTGGATGCGTTGCAGATGGAGTGGCGCAGCTTGACACTGAAACAGGATCCGGGATGTCCGGTCTGCAGTAAACAGGGCTGAACTCCGGATCGACCATTGGATAGATCAGCCAGTTTCAAATTCCCCTTAACACACGCTATCTGTCCGCTAACAGTCAGCCTGATCTGTCTGCTGCTCTCCCTCGCCACAGAGAGTGCATCGGGATGGCTTGAATACCACCGTGAGCCTATCGCAAACGGGGAGTTATGGCGCCTGATCACGGCACATCTGGTGCATCTCGGTTGGGGCCACCTGACGATGAACCTGCTCGGTCTTTGGATGGTCTGGGGATTGCTGCTGAACACGCTTCCCTCGCAACGCTGCGGTCTGATACTGTTGCTCATCACCCTCATCACCTCAACGGCGCTTTGGTTTTTCAGTCCGCAGCTGGTTTGGTACCGTGGCCTCTCCGGTGCCCTTCATGGATTATTGATCTGGGGCCTGCTCAAGCAGATGAAACAGGAACCACTACTCTCTGTCAGCCTGCTGATCGCCGTTGTTGGGAAAATCACCTGGGAGCAGTGGCAGGGACCATTACCAGGCAGTGAATCGATGGCAAATGGACCGGTTGTTGTCGCATCCCATCTGTATGGCGCTTTGAGTGGTATGCTTGTCTGGCTGATCGGCAGCATGCGCTTCCCAAGTAGAAGGAAAACCAGTGATTAGGCGAGCCATTTTTATAACCCTGCTGCTTACTCTGGCAGCCTGCCAGAACACTCAGGACATTGATTTGAGCCAACTTACACCAGAGGAGAGAAAAAGTGTCGAGTCGTTAGCCTGGCTCAGCAATGCCGATGCGGAGCGTGATGTTCAGACGGCCTTGGATAAGCGGGACAAACGACTGCTTGGCATGATGGGTCGGGGCACCGACCTGCCGGGTGTGCCGGTGGAATTGACCAGCAGAGCCAAGACTGTCTGTGGTATCCGTTATGTGGAGGGATCCACAGATGTGGTGCGGGGCGAGATCCATCTGCAGTTGTTACAACGTGCCTATGATTATGCGGCGGCTTACAATCAGGCGATGCTAAAACAGTGCATAAAAAAATAGATTGCAACCAATCCCCGGTACACCTGATCAGCGTGCGCCAAATACCTGAGTCCAGTAATTGTCGTAGTGAGCCTGATCCGTATCGATCACCGCTGAACCAAACTCACGAAATTTCGAATCCATAATATTGCTGCAATGGGTCGGGCTGGATAACAGATTCGCCATCACCGCCTGATTGTCCGGATAACCCGCCGCAATGTTTTCTCCAACCGCCCGCCACTCATAACCAGAGCGGCTAACCCGCATGCCAACCGTTGATTCATCCGAGCCCTGGTGGTCAAAAAAATCAGCATCGATCATATCCTGAGAATGAATCACTGCGGCTTCATGTAAGCGGCAATTCCATCTCAACGGCGCAGCGGTCTGATGGCGCTCACCACCACAATCCCGCTGTCTGGACCTGGCCCGATTAACCAGATGCAACATCTCCTGTTGATAGGGAGTGGCTTCACAGGGTTCCGCAGCCTCTACAGGATCTTCAGATAACCGATCGGCTTCATGCTCTGCTTCCGGCACCTCTCTCTCTTCATAAGACCTGGCGACCCTGCCGTTAAACAGCAACTCATTCGGCGGGGAGTGAACAGCAAACCTTGTTGGGTGACTCAGATAGCCATCACCCGCGGATTGCAACCGACAGGATGCGACTGAAATACCGACCATTATGGCCAGCAAAAGTAGATAATTTCCTGGGCGTCTCATAGCTTTCCTTTGTTGCAGCGATACGCAGCATCGCCCTCAAAACCAAACAATCAAAAATCAGAGCTTAGTGATCGATCAGCCCAAGTGTGCAATTAAACCGCACTCATTTTTGCTGGGGAAATCCCTGGTTATATGAAGTTGTTGGATCAACTAAATAGAACATCTTTGATGTGTTTACCAAAAGACAGTTTTTTAATGTCCATGTTGTTACATCCCATCAGACACCTCCAGCACCATCCACAACACCGCAGGCTCAATGACGACCAGGTACCTCGCAACGTATAAGTAAACCTGCCGCCGCTGCACCTCATGACCGATAAATTCGATCACGCATGGCGACCAGAGTGACCACGCCAAGCATCAGGTTAAGTAGCCACAACAGACCACCGCCACCGGGACTGTCGAATTTTGTTGCCCCGCCCGCATCGGTAAACAGAGTACCATGCTGCAGCGTTGTGCCATCCAATGGTTTGCAGTCATTGGCGATCTCCTGCGTACCACCTTGAATCGAGAAGTTCTGCCCGGACAGATTGAAAAACAGACCATCGGCACAGGCCAGCATGACCCGTCCCTGTTGCAGGGTAATGTCGGGTAAGTCAACCAGTGCGGCACCACTATTGGGATAGCGTCCCAGGTTGAGAATATTCATTCCAGGATCATGGTAATCGCAATAGTTTTCGGGGGGATCGCTTGCATCGAGACTCATCAGTGAGATCACTACTTCAGGACAGCTTTGATCAGTGCCGCCGGTCGACCAGTTGATCGACTGACTGGAACCACTGTTGAATCGTCCGCCGCTGTCGAGTGAACCACCGGTAACCTGAAAACTGCCGGAACTGTCATCCACAGCGATCACCAGATCATCACTGGCCACCCCGGATTCGCCATCCCGCACGGTGAGCCTGAAGTTGAGCTGACGACTGCTGGTTGGCAAGGTTTCACCGATATCCTGACTGCCGGCCAACAGGGTAGTGAGTCGCGGCAGATAGCGATGCGGCGTGGTGGTCGGCAGAAAGGAGCGAAACAGCGGATTGTTCTGCTGATCGATGTCCGTACCAATGGTATCCGCATCGGTGGCGCCCCCCTCACCTCCGGCATCCATCTGATCCCACTGATAAGAGATGCTTTCCTCATCCGGATCCTCAGCCTGCCCGGTGAGTCGAAACGG
This sequence comes from Candidatus Thiodiazotropha sp. 'RUGA', assembly GCA_016842065.1. Taxonomy (GTDB): domain Bacteria; phylum Pseudomonadota; class Gammaproteobacteria; order Chromatiales; family Chromatiaceae; genus Thiodiazotropha. The sequence goes on along the minus strand of JAEPDS010000001.1, from coordinate 239,094 downwards.
AGTTCCGGCAGGAATGGTGTGGACACCATCCTCGCCAACGTTTCCCGCATCGACCATCGGCGCCCGGTTGCCGGTGGAAACCAGGGTGCCGCAGAGTCCGCCGTTGCCCTGATTGATGTAACTCCCCATCTCTTCGATGCTGAGAGCATGAAACGTAGCATCCGAGTTGGATTGAAGATTTTCATCTCCGCAAATCCCGGCGTAACTCATGATGGTCGATCCGCTGCCTGGCTCAACCGCCGCAATGCCGACTCGATTGACACCACCACAATTGGCGGATGTTCCGTTGAATGTGTGGTTGGCATTCAATTGATGCCCCAGCTCATGGGCAACGAAATCGATGTAAAAAACATCGTTATCAGGCTCGGAAGTGCCGGTATAGGCCTGAGCTTTGAAGCTCTGACAGACCGAACCCACACTGGCCAGGCCGCCACCGAGAATACCGAACAGATGACCGATATCGTAGCTGTCGGCACCCAGAGTGAAATCGAGATTCTGCTGATTCTCTGTCAGCATCGTCGGAATCCCGCTGGGTGTATGGCTATAGGGATCCGAACTGGAATCGGTGTAGATGATCCGATCATTGTTTCCTACCAGCTGAAACTGGATCGCCAGATCACGACCATAGATCTGGTTGACCCGGTTGATCGCCGTCACAATCTGGGCGAGGGTCTCGGAAACACTGCCGCCGAAGTAGGCGGAGTACTCCCCGGTAGCCGCCACGGCAAGCCGATAGATACGCCGCTGATCACTACTGTGGGTCTGCCTGCCGGCCCTGACAATCCGCGCATCCAATGGCTCGCCGCTGATATGATGGCCGAGCTGACAGATAGGCGGTGACTCAGCCATACCGACAGATTTTGCGTAATCCGCTTTATAGAAACTTCGATAGTGGCCGTCAGGATCGGGGTCGATATAGATGGTTCCGGACGGGCCGGTCAGCATGGCGTGAAAGCCTCTCGGGGTCAGATCAAGCCGCCCGGTCAGCTCAGGGTTATCCACCCCCCTGACGCGATAGGTGGCAATCTCCGGATAACGCTCCGCCAGGCTTGGGGCCATCACCGGCGACTGCTCTATCCAGCAGCGCACCATCTCACCACCCGGCAGGGGCAGTATGATTTGATGGCTGTTCTGGATCGTCAGTCCGGATTCGGCCGGTGCCTGAGAGAGTTGCGCTCGAAGGGCCGCCAGATCCGCCTCAAGGGCACGGTAGTAGCGCGGCGTTTCAACGACAGACCTGGCGGCATATTCAGGTGATGACAGATCCCGCCAGATACCAGCCTCGGCAATCAGCGGCAGGAGAACTACAGACCACAACCATCCATGGGTCTTAATGCTATGCCAAATCCGCATCGAGCCTCCTTGGGTTAGTGTTAGGGCTAGGGCCTGTTAACCTTTCAGTTTTTTCAGCAGAATCTGGTTTACCTGACCTGGATTGGCTTTACCCTGCGTCTGCTTCATCACCTGGCCAACAAAAAATCCCAGCAACTTATCCTTACCGGCCTGGAACTGCTCCACCTGCTTTGGATTGGCAGCGATGATCTCATCGATAATCGACTCGATCTGACCCGTGTCGGTAATCTGCTTCAGCCCCTTGGCCTCGATCACCGTATCCGCATCCCCCTCGCCCTGCCAGATGGCTTCGAACACCTGCTTCGCCAGCTTGCCTGATATGGTGCTATCGGCGATACGCTTCAGCAAGCCACCCAGATGCTCCGCGCTGACCGGTGAATCGGACAACTCCAATCCAGCTTTGTTGAGTGCACCGGCCAGTTCCACGGTGACCCAGTTGGCGGCGATCTTGGGATCGGCACCGGTGGCGACGACCTGCTCATAGTAGTCGGCCTGCGGGCGACTCTGGGTAAGCAGTGTCGCATCGACGTCAGACAGCTGATAGTCACTAGCAAAGCGGGCTTTTTTCTGATCCGGCAGTTCCGGCATTCGCTCCTTTGCTTGCGCCAGACGTTGCTCGGTGATCTCTACCGGCAGCAGATCGGGATCGGGAAAATAGCGGTAGTCGTTGGCCTCCTCCTTGCTGCGCATCGAGCGGGTCTCATCCCGATCCGCATCATACAGGCGGGTCTCCTGGACAACCGCTTTACCACTCTCAAGCAGATCGATCTGACGCTCCCGTTCGAAGTTCATCGCCCGCTCCAGAAAACGGAAGGAGTTGATGTTCTTCAGCTCGGTTCTGGTGCCGAACTCCTGCTGACCTTTGGGTCGCATGGAGAGATTGGCGTCGACCCGGAAAGAGCCCTCCTGCATGTTACCGTCGCAGATTCCCAGATAGACCACCAGCTGGTGGATCTTGCGGGCATAGGCCACAGCCTCCTTGATCGAACGCATATCCGGTTCGGAGACGATCTCCAGCAGTGGTGTACCGGCCCGGTTCAGATCGATCCCGCTCATACCGTGAAAATCCTCATGCAGGGATTTACCCGCATCCTCTTCCAGGTGCGCCCGGGTGATTCCGATCTCTTTCTGTTGCCCATCCTCCAGATCAACGGTCAGAGACCCCCGGCCAACGATCGGCAGTTCAAACTGACTGATCTGGTAGCCTTTCGGCAGATCGGGGTAGAAATAGTTTTTCCTGGCAAACACAGAGCGTGAGCCGATCTGCGCATCCACCGCCAGACCGAACATCAGCGCCATGTCCACAGCCGCTTCGTTGAGTACCGGCAACACACCGGGGAAACCCAGATCCACAATACAGGCCTGGCTATTCGGTTCTGCACCATAGGCGATGGAGGCGCCGGAGAAAATCTTCGATTTCGAGGCGAGTTGGGTATGTATTTCCAGGCCGATAACGGTTTCCCACTGCATATCAATAACTCTATGTTGCGCTGATCTGTTTACTGTTGTTGATCGAATCTGCCGTCAGGCAGTTCGACACACTAATCCAATCCCTCGGGAATGAGCCGATGCCAGCCAGTCTCCTGCTGAAACTTATGCGCCACGTTCAGCAGCTTGGCTTCGGCAAAATAGTTTCCTATGAGCTGTAACCCCACCGGTAGCCCGTTGACTGGCTGAACCGGCATCGACAGCCCCGGCAGACCAGCCAGATTGGCGGCGATGGTATAGATATCATTCAGGTACATGGTCACCGGATCATCGGTCTTCTCACCCAGTTTGAACGCGGGCGCGGGGGTCGCCGGCCCCATTATCACATCGACCTGTTGAAAGGCCTGCTTGAAATCGTCCGAAATGAGGTGGCGGGTCTTCTGTGCTTTAAGATAGTAGGCATCGTAGTAGCCTGCGGAGAGGGCGTAGGTGCCGATCATGATGCGCCGCTTCACCTCAGCGCCGAAACCTTCACCCCGTGAACGTTTGTAGAGGTCCTCAAGATCCTTAGGATCCTCACACCGGTAACCGAATCGGGCGCCATCAAAGCGGGACAGGTTGGATGAACACTCAGCTGGAGCGACCACATAATAGGTCGGTACCGCCATCGCACTGTTGGGCAGGCTGATCTCTACCACCTCAGCCCCAAATCCCTTATAGACCTCGAGTGCCGCTTCGATGGAACTCCTGACACCTTCATCCAGTCCCTCTTCGAAATACTCCTTCGGCAGACCAATCTTCAACCCGGCCAGGGAGTCGCCCAGAGTGGCGGAATAGTCGGGGACCGGATGATCCGCACTGGTGGAGTCACGCGGGTCGAACCCGGCCATCGCCTGTAACATCAGCGCGGCATCTTCCGCACTGGCGGTCATCGGGCCGGCCTGATCGAGACTCGATGCAAACGCGATCATGCCAAACCGGGAGATGCGCCCGTAGGTCGGCTTCAGTCCGGTAATACCACAGAGGGCAGCTGGCTGACGAATCGAACCACCAGTATCGGTACCGGTTGCCGCCGCTGCCATGCGCGCAGCCACAGCGGCTGCCGAGCCACCGGATGAGCCGCCTGGCACCCGCTCACGATCCCAGGGATTGTGCACATTGCCGTAGAAACTGGTCTCGTTGGATGAACCCATGGCGAACTCATCCATATTCGCCTTACCCAGTGTGACGACTCCCGCCTGTTTCAGTTTTGTCACCACCGTGGCGTCATAGGGCGAGATAAAGTTATCCAACATCCTGGAACCGCAGCTGGTCTTGACTCCCTGGGTACAGAATATGTCCTTCTGCACAATGGGAATACCGGTCAGCGGGCCAGCGTCGCCGGCTTTCAGCTTCTCATCAGCGGCTGCCGCTTCAGCCAGAGCCTGTTCCGCCGTGGTGGTGATGAAGGCGTTGATATTCCCATCCAGACGCTCGATCCGTTCGAGAAAATGGCCTGTCAGCTCTACACTGGAGAACTCACGGGCCTTCAATCCGGCAGCCAGCTCAACAATCGTTTTTTTATGCATGGTTAGACTTCATTGACAATGGATAGTGCTCAACTTACAGACACTTGCTGCACACCATATTGATTGCAGCAGGCCATGGTAACGGGATTGAGCGTCATACGTGCAGTGGTCTGTCAACAGCACTACTCAATTACCTTGGGTACCAGATAGAGTCCGTTTTCAACCAGCGGGGCTATCGCCTGATTCTGATCGCGACGATCCGGCTCGGTAACCTGATCCTCCCGCAGCCGTTGGGCCATATGCAGCGGGTGGGCCATCGGCTCGATATTGTCGGTATCCGCCACCTCAAGCTGTTCGACCAGAGCAAGGATGTTGCTCAATTCCGCCGCGTAGCCTTCCACCTGGTTTTCATCCAGCGCCAAACGCGCCAGATGTGCAATCTTTTCAACATCGGAACGATCTAATGACATCCGGCTGATTCCTGGTTAGAAAAACTGGGGAATCTACCATACTCTGGACGGCGGTTACATGGCGAACAGGCCGCCACCTTCCCCCAAATCCCCCGGAAATCATGATTTGAGTCATCCCGCTCACCCTGGCCAAATCAGAATAAGGTGAATTTTGTGATTGTAATTCCGTTTTACCTCTTTGAATTACCATCTATAATTCACTAATAGGTCCAGTTGGGATAATATTCCCAACCAGGGGATGATCGAGCGGATCAATAGAATCGGCCTTTCATCGGATGATGTTTGGGGAAAATTGACCAGAATCGATAAATATCAAAGACTTTTCGAGCTATCTGGGATTAGAGTGAAGCCTGATATAGATCGTAAATCGGGTTAGTGAGACGTCAAAATGGATGAAAATCGTAAAATACTTACCGCCTCTATCCTGAAACTGCTGCGGCCGCTCGTCAGGCTGATGTTGCGGAATGGCTTTACCTATGGGGACTTTGCCGATCTGAGCAAGTGGACCTTCATGGATGTCGCCTCGAAAGAGTTCGGCATTCCCGGCCGTAAACAGACCGTTTCCCGCGTCTCGGTGATCACCGGCTTGACCCGCAAAGAGGTCAGCCGACTGCAGAAAATCGACACGCCGGACGACAGTGCCATCGCTCATCAGTACAACCGGGCTGCCCGAGTCATCTCGGGTTGGCTGAGAGACAAGCGCTTCACCGATAAGAAAGGTGAACCCGCAGCACTCGAATTCGACAAGGGTAAGAACAGCTTCAGCGATCTGGTACGGGAACACAGTGGTGACGTACCACCCCGGGCAATCTATGACGAACTGCTGAGGGTGGGTACCATCGCAAAGAATGAATCCGGCAAGATCACGCTGCTCAGTGACGGCTATATTCCGCGTACCGGAGAGACCGGTAAACTGCATATTCTGGGCACCGATGTGGAGCTGCTGATCGATACCATCGACCACAATCTGCAGACTGGCTCCCAGTCGCCCTTTTTCCAACGTAAAGTAGCCTATGACAATCTACCGGCAGAGGCCCTGCCGGAGTTTCGCAATTTGAGTGCTGAAAAGTCACAAGCACTGCTTCTGGAGTGTGATAAATACCTCTCTCGGCACGACCGGGATGTCACTTCGGAGAGCGAAGGAACCGGACGTAAGCAAGCCGGCATAGGTATCTACTATTTCGAAAAGGATGTACAGCGAAATGACTAGCTTCAACAGGTTAATCTCGCCAATTATTTGTGCGGTTTTCATTAGCGCACTCTACAGCTGTGGCGGCGGCGGTGGCGGCTCCCAGGTTGCCGATGGCGGCATCGGCGGTACCGGGGTAACCCAGGGTAGAGTAACCGGATTTGGCTCCATCTTCGTCAACGGCATCGAATATGAGACGGATAGTGCCAGCTTCACGGTCAATAACAGTGACGGCACCCAGGATGACCTGGCCATCGGTATGGTGGTGGTGATCAATGGCAGCAGCGATCAGGCCAGCGCCACCGGCGAGGCGGAGAGTGTTGAGTATGACAGCCTGTTGGAAGGGGTTGTCGACAGTAACGATATCGCTACCAACAATACGCTCACCATCATGAACCAGACCATTATCGTCGACGCCGATACGGTTTATGAGAACCCCTTCGATGCCACCACGTTGGCGGATCTTCCTGTTAACAGTGTCGTCGAAGTGAGCGGTTTCACCGATGGCAACGGGGATATTCTGGCAACCCGCATCGAAGTGGAATCCCTGGGTTGGTCGGGCGATAGCCTGGAGGTGTCCGGTGTGGTGATGAATATCTCCGGCAGTCAGTTCCAGATCGGCAATCTGACCATTGAGGCAGGTACACTCACCATCCCGGATGAAGGCACCTTTGTCGAGGTTGAAGGTGATAGCTTTGCCGGTAGCGTGTTCGAAGCCGATTCCATTGAAATTGAAGGGGATGGCACCAATCAGATCGCCGACGACGGATATGAAGTTGAAATCGAAGGACGCATTACCACCGCCCTCGACAACCAGGACCAATTTGCCTTGAACGGCCAGATCGTGGATGCCTCGAATACACCGTTCAGCGGCCAGACCAGTCAGCTGACGGTTGGCCGTATCGCCGAAGTTGAAGGCGTCATGGACGGCACAATCCTGATCGCCGAAGAGATCGAGCTCAAGGCGGAACCGTCAGACAAGGGCGAAATCGCCGGAATCCTCGGTAGTGACAACGTGGATAGTTCTGGCGGAACCATCACCCTGCTGGGAGAGACGATTCAGGTCACCAGCTCCACCATCATGGAGAGCGATCTGGAGGATGAGGACAGCTTCACCCTGGCGCAACTGGTATCCACCGACTACCTGGAAGCCAAGATATTCAGCGACAACGGTCAGCTGGTCGCCACCAAGCTGAAACGCAAGCGGCTACCGGAAAACCACACCGCGGAAGTTGAAGGCATGGCTGAGTTCATCGATGAGACCACCATTCGGGTATTCGGGGTGCTGGTCGATACCTCCAACCTGGAGTATGAGTTCTCTGAACAAAGGGTTGAGGTCGAGGGTGACTACAGCAACGGTGTGCTGATCGCCAGCAAGATCGAAGAGGATTGATTCCAGTACATGCCTGCCCGGGAGTGGATCCCCACCCTCCCGGGCAGGCACTATCCCGACGGGAACGATGGAATACTCCGTTTATGACTTAAAAAAGGTGAATTCTGCCGGATTCACCATCCCCATTCTTGCTCATCTCCTGTACGATTGATAGATTAGCCGTCTTTTGGTTTACCCAGGTTCCTCGAGTCGGGCGCACTACCAATCATGCCGCCTTATCGAGCCCAGGATAAACTCACCTATCAACCACTGACACGAGAAGACAAAGAGATCCATGCTGTTCAGACGCATCCGTGGCATATTTTCCAATGACCTTTCCATCGACCTGGGTACAGCCAACACCTTAATCTATGCCCGGGGTCAGGGCATTGTGCTCAACGAACCCTCCGTTGTTGCAATTCGCCAGGACAGAGGACCGGGCGGTGCGAAGTCAGTGGTGGCGGTCGGTGAAGACGCCAAGAAGATGCTTGGCAGAACCCCGGCCAATATTACCGCCATCCGGCCAATGAAAGAGGGCGTGATCGCCGATTTCACAGTTACCGAGAAGATGCTTCAGTACTTCATCCACAAGGTACATGAATCCCGCATCATCCGCCCCAGTCCCAGGGTCCTGGTCTGCGTTCCCTGCGGATCGACTCAGGTTGAAAGGCGCGCCATCAAAGAGTCAGCCGCAGGAGCAGGTGCCCGTGAGGTCTATCTGATCGAGGAGCCCATGTCGGCGGCAATCGGCGCCGGCTTGCCGGTTGATGAAGCCCGCGGTTCGATGGTTCTGGACATCGGCGGCGGCACCTCCGAAGTGGCGATCATTTCATTGAACGGTATCGTTTACGCCAACTCCGTCAGAGTCGGCGGCGACCGCTTTGACGATGCGATCGTCAACTACGTCCGGCGTAACTACGGCACCCTGATCGGTGAAGCCACGGCTGAGCGGGTAAAGCATGAAATCGGTTCCGCCTACCCCGGCAACGAAGTCAAAGAGATCGACGTCAAAGGACGCAATCTAGCCGAAGGTATTCCACGCAGTTTCACCCTCAACAGCAATGAAATTCTCGAGGCTCTGCAGGAACCCTTGTCCGGTATTGTCGGGGCGGTGAAGACTGCGCTGGAGCAGACACCCCCCGAACTCGGCGCCGATGTCGCTGAACGGGGCATTGTACTGACCGGAGGTGGCGCTCTGCTCAAGGATATCGACCGCCTGCTGCAGGAGGAGACCGGCCTGCCGGTAATTGTGGCGGAAGATCCACTGACCTGTGTCGCCCGCGGTGGTGGACGGGCTCTGGAACTGATCGACGAACGGGGTGGTGAGTTCTTCATGGTTGACTAATGTCACCTCAGCTGCCCTGACGTGCCGTGAACTGTACGTCTGAGCGATTGCAGTAGACACTTTACGGAGTCATTCAGCCATTAAACTGATCTTCACACAGGGCGCTTCGATTACCACAAGGCTGGTGGTGGCCGCCCTCATGTCCATCTCATTGATGGTGCTGGACCATCGCTACAACCACCTGGAATCGCTTAGATCCGCACTCTCCGTGCTGCTCTACCCTGTCCAGTACCTGGCCAGCCTGCCACTGCTGCTGAGTGAATCCGCCAGTGACGCCATCGTCAGCCGCAGCGAGCTGGAAGATCAGCGGGAGAGACTGCACCAGGAGAACCTGCAGCTACGCGCCAGGCTACAGAAATTCGAGGCCCTGGAAGCGGAAAACATGCGCCTGAGAGGGCTGCTCGACTCCTCATTCAAGGTGGGGGATCGGGTTCTGATCGCTGAAATCATTGCGGTTGAGCAGGACCCGTTCCGCCAGCAGGTCCTGATCAACAAAGGCAAAAACTCCGGCCTGTTCGAAGGTCAGCCTGTACTCGATGCCCATGCGGTGGTCGGCCAGGTCACCCACATCACACCGTTCAATGCCAGCGTGTTACTGATCACGGATGCCGCCCATGCGCTGCCCATCCAGGTCAATCGGAACGGTCTGCGGACCATTGCGCTGGGTACTGGCCTGATCAACCGGCTGGAGCTGCCTCACCTGCCGAACAACGCGGATATCCAGGTGGGCGATCTGTTGATCACTTCCGGACTCGGCGGCGGCTTCCCACCGGGCTACCCGGTAGCGGAAGTGATCGAAGTGAAACGCGAACCCGGCCAGCCATTCGCCTCGGTGATCGCCCAGACCACCGCACACCTGGATCGCATTCGGGAAGTTCTGCTGGTCTGGACCCTCGATCCTGACAGCACCATCGAATCACAACAGCAGCGCGCATCCGCTGACGATCAGCAAGAGACCGCAGAGTCTCCGGAGGAGCCATGATCAGTCAGCCGCAAAACCGCAGTTCAGTGATCTATCTCAGCCTGCTGGTCGGCTTCATTCTCACCATCATGCCGCTGCCCGAGTGGGCCAATACCTTTCGTCCCCAGTGGGTGGCACTGATCCTGATCTACTGGTGCATGACCATGCCGGAGCGTATCGGCGTCGGGGTGGGCTGGAGTACCGGTTTCCTGCTCGATGTACTGACCGGCACCCTGCTCGGCCAGCACGCCCTCGGCTTCGCAGTGGTTGCCTACCTGATGCTGAGGCTGCATCTGAGGGTTCGGGTCATCCCTTTGCGACAGCAGGTATTCACCATTTTCATCCTGTTACTGGTTGAGCGGCTGCTTGCACTCTGGTCCACTGGCGCCGCCAACTATCCGACCCCATCTCTCTGGTACTGGGTAACTCCTGTGGTCAGCACCCTGCTGTGGCCCTGGATCTATATTATATTGCGGGACATCAGTCACCGCTTTCACCTCAGCTGATCCTGGAGAACGCCACCGGTGCCTCAATCCTCACTCAAGGACTATCTGCACGAGAGCCAGCTTTTCCTGGGAAGAGCCATCGTCTCCGGCACCCTGGTGATCCTGGCGCTGATGGTACTGGTCGGACGACTGTTTTTTCTGCAGATTGAGAATCATGAACACTTCACCACCCTCTCCCAGGATAACCGGGTCAAGCTCGAACCGCTGCCACCCACGCGGGGACTGATCTTCGATCGCAACGGCGCCATACTGGCGCAGAACCTGCCGGCATACAGCCTGGAGATCATTCCGGAGAAAACCAAAAACCTGACTGAGACCATCGAGCAGATCAGCGAGATCATCTCCATTACCGAAGATGACATTCAACGCTTTCACCGCCTGCGTAAACAGCGCAAACGTTTCGACAGCATCCCGATCCGAGTCCGACTGCAGGAGGATGAGGTTGCCCGCATCGCGGTGCATCGCCACCGGTTTCCCGGTGTGGATGTCAATGCGACCCTGCTCAGAGACTATCCACAAGGCTTGCAGACCGCTCATCTGCTCGGCTACGTGGGGCGGATCAATGAGAAAGAGCTGCAGCGCATCGATACCTCCAACTACAGTGGCACCGATTTTATCGGTAAGAATGGGGTGGAGAAGAGTTACGAAAGCCTGCTGCACGGGGATGTGGGTCTGCAGCAGGTCGAGGTGAATGCCAAAGGCCGGGTGCTGAGGGTATTGGAGAATCAACCACCGCAACCGGGAAACAATCTGCAACTGTTTCTCGACATGAGGCTTCAATCCATCGCACTCGAGGCGCTGGGTGAATACAATGGCGCGGTGGTGGCGATCGACGTGGAGACCGGCGGCGTCCTGACCATGGTAAGCAAGCCCGGTTACAACCCCAATCTGTTTGTCGAAGGGATCAGCAGCAGAGACTACCGGGCACTGGAGGACTCTCCGGACAACCCCCTCTTCAACCGGGCCATCCGTGGTCAATATCCACCGGGATCGACCGTCAAGCCCTTCATCGGGCTTGCCGGTCTGGAGTACGACGTGGTGGGGTTTTATCAGGAGACCTACTGCCCCGGTTACTATCAGCTGCCCGGCAAGGACCATAAATACAGGGACTGGAAAAAGTGGGGACACGGCAAAGTCGATATGGCGACAGGGATTATCGAATCCTGTGATGTCTACTACTACGAACTGGCCAGAACACTGGGCATAGACCGGCTCTACGAATTTCTCACCGGTTTCGGTTTCGGCATACCCTCCCGGGTGGACCTGGATGGGGAGCTATCCGGCCTGATGCCGAGCCGGGAGTGGAAACAGAGTAAGCGGCGGGAACCCTGGTACCCGGGTGAAACCCTGATCGTCGGCATTGGTCAGGGCTATTTCCTGGCAACTCCCCTGCAGTTGGCCTCAGCAACCGCCACCCTGGCCAATCGGGGTCACCGGATCCGCCCCCGGGTGGTGGCCACCATCGAAGGTCCGGATGGAGAGAAAAGGGACAGCCCGTTGATCGAGGATGTACTCCATCAGCTCGACCCGGAACACTGGAACCAAGTGATCGACGCCATGACCCAGGTGGTCGAGGGGCAGCGGGGAACAGCCCGATCGATCTATACCAGCAACTACCGGATTGCCGGCAAAACCGGCACCGCCCAGGTGTTTAGTATCAAACAGGATGAGGAGTATGATGAAGAGACGGTGGCCAAGCGAAAGCGTGACCATGCGCTGTTTGTCGCTTTCGCCCCGGTGGAGAGTCCGAAAATCGCCATTGCGGTGGTGGTTGAGAACGGTGGACACGGTGGCTCGGTAGCCGCCCCGATCGCGCGCAAGGTCATGGATCGTTATCTGGTCGACACACCTCCGGCTAACTAGTGTAGTGTCCTATATAAATGGCAAAACCCCATATCACATTTCACGAGTCACAACCGGCCAAGGCCCAGGGCTTGCTGGCCTGGCTGCATATCGACCTGCCGTTGATGATCGCCCTGCTGTTGCTGGTCGGTATCGGTCTGGCGATTCTTTTCAGTGCCGGTGACAAGGAGATGGTGCTGTTGCAGAAACAGCTGATCCGACTCGGTTTCGGTTTTGCGGTGATGGTGGTACTGGCACAGATCCACCCGGACAATTTCCGCCGCTGGTCTCCCTGGCTGTATGGTCTGGGCATCCTCTTTCTGGTGTCGGTGATTCTGTTCGGCGAACTGGGCAAAGGGGCACAGCGCTGGCTCGACCTGGGGTTCATTCGCTTCCAGCCATCAGAGATGTTCAAGTTGACCCTGCCGATGCTGATCGCCTGGTATCTGGCGGAACAACGACTCCCCCCCTCCCCCTCAAGGTTGATCGCAGCCGCCCTGTTTACCGTGCTGCCGGTGATATTGATCGCCAAGCAACCTGACCTGGGCACTGCGCTGCTGGTCGGCTCAGGTGGCGCTTTCGCCCTCTTTCTTGCCGGCATAAGCTGGCGCCTGATTGCCGTCGGCGGGATCCTGATGGCGGGCATGGGGCCGGTGGCCTGGTATCTGATGCACGACTACCAACGCCAGCGGGTACTCACCTTTCTCAACCCCGAGAGTGACCCATTAGGCACCGGCTACCATATCATTCAGTCGAAAATCGCCATCGGTTCCGGCGGCATCAGCGGCAAAGGCTGGCTCAACGGCACCCAGTCGCACCTCGAATTTCTACCGGAGCGACACACCGATTTCATCTTCGCCGTGATCTCGGAAGAGTTCGGCCTGGTGGGCGTGGTCGCGTTGTTGATGCTCTACCTGTTCATCATTCTGCGCGGTCTCTATATCGCATCCCAGGCCCAGGATACCTTTGGCCGTATCCTGGCCGGTGCACTTTCTCTGATTTTTTTCGTCTACCTTTTTGTGAATGCGGGCATGGTTACCGGTTTACTGCCCGTTGTCGGTGTACCCTTACCCTTGATCAGCTACGGCGGAACTTCCCTGGTGACCATTCTGGCAAGCTTCGGTATCCTGATGTCCATACAGACCCATAAAAAACTGCTACCCACTTAAAGAATATGAAGCGAATAACGACACAAATCACGCTCTTTCTCCTCATCAGCCTGTCCAATCTGGCCTGCGCCCACACACCTCAGATGAAGGCGGAGTTCAGAGCATTTGCCGATGAGATGGCAAACAAGCACGGCTTCCAGTCAGCCGAGGTTGATCAACTGTTGCTGAAGACCCGATTCAGGGACGACATCATTGCGGCCATCACGCGACCCGCAGAGTCAAAAGCCTGGTATCAGTACCGCCCGATTTTTCTCAAGCCAGACCGGGTCGCTGGCGGCATCGACTTCTGGCATGAAAACGCCGCGCTGTTGGAACAGGCCTATCAGGACTATGGCGTCCCCCCTGAGATCATTGTCGCGATCATCGGGGTGGAGACCCGTTATGGCCGGCATACCGGCAAATACAAGGTGATCGACTCACTCACCACGCTGGCGTTCGGCTATCCGAAACGGGCCAAGTTCTTCCGCAAGGAGCTGGAACAGTTCTTACTGTTGAGCCGGGAGGAGCGCGTCGACCCCTACAGCGCCCTGGGCTCCTACGCCGGCGCCATGGGCAAACCCCAATTCATCTCCAGCAGCTACCGTGCCTATGCTGTCGATGGCAATGCGGACAACAAAAGGGACCTGTGGAGCAGTAATGCCGACATCATTGCCAGTGTCGCCAACTACTTCAAGGTTCACGGCTGGCAGAAGGATCAACCGATCACCAGACAGGTGCAGGGCAGCGGAGATCTGCAGAAGTTTGTTGAGGCTGGCATGAAACCGAGCATCAAGGTATCGGAGTTGATTGCGGCAGGGGTCAAGCCACTGGATCAGATGCCACTTGATGCTGAGGCTCAGACCAGCCTGATCAAGCTGGATGCAGGAAACCATCAGCAGTATTGGCTGGGTCTGGATAACTTCTATGTCATTACCCGGTACAACCACAGCAATCTCTACGCCATGGCCGTCTATCAGTTGAGTCAGGAGATTCTCGCGGCAAAGCAGGCCAGCCGCCGGTAGTCGACGATGATCAGCCCGAGTCAGCCGGTTCTCACTCTCTACCGTACCTTGCTTTATCTCGGCCTGGCGATCCTGGCTGGCTGCAGCAGCTCACCGGGCAGCCGCACCAGCCAATCCGACGGGGTCAGCCCGTATCATCCACCACCAGCCGACATGGCAGCGATTCCCGACGCCACCCCAAGGGACGAGCCGAAAAGCAAGTACGGTAATCCAAGCAGCTATGTGGTATTCGGTAAACGCTACTACACCCTATCGGAGAGCCATGGCTACAACGACCGTGGCATAGCCTCCTGGTATGGCAGCAAGTTTCACGGCCAGCGAACCAGCAGCGGTGAAGCCTATGATATGTACGCCATGACGGCCGCCCACAAAAGCCTGCCTCTACCGAGCTATGTGCGGGTAACCAACCTGAGGAACAACCGCAGTGTGGTGGTCAAGGTCAACGATCGGGGACCGTTCCATGACAATCGGCTGATCGACCTCTCCTACACCGCTGCCTGGAAACTGGGCATCATTGGAGAAGGCACCGGACTGGTGGAGGTCACCGCATTGCAAGCGGGCTCCAGTGAAGCAACGCCAACCCCAGTCGTGACCACGCCAGCTCGTCAAAAGAGACAGCGATTGCCCGAGCTTTTTCTACAGGTCGGTGCCTTCGGCGATTCACAAAATGCACAGCGATTGAAACAGCGGCTGGAGGAACAATTGAAAACCAGTGTACTCATACAGGGAGACAGCGCCGTTGCGAACCAGGTCTACCGGGTCCAGGTCGGGCCGATCGCCAGTGTCGAGCTGGCGGATCACCTCAGCCAAAGACTCAGTCAGCTGGGTATCGAAAACCCCCATGTGGTGATTCGTTAACGCTTGCTCTAACCCCACCGATGAGCCGGTAAATTCTCCTGTGTGACAGCTGCCAAGGTCTGATCTCTACTGACATCTGAACAGATCCGGCAATAGGCAACTCAATCCAAGTTCAATACAATAGACTGTAATTATCGACAGAATTATCCATACCCATGTATCAACCCAAACAAATCTACAATCTCATCGCAAGCTGCCTGTTGGCACTCTTCACCCTCTCCGCCAATGCCGTTGTACCCCTGCCGGCACCTCCGGAGGTCTCGGCCACCGGTTATCTGCTGGTCGATTTCCACAGCGGCAAGATACTCGCTGAGCGGGATGCGGACAAACGCCTGGAACCCGCCAGTCTGACAAAGATCATGACCGCCTACACTGTGTTTCGTGAGTTGCAGCAGGGCAACATCACCCTGGAAGACCAGGTCCTGGTGAGTGAGAAGGCCTGGCGGACACCCGGCTCACGGATGTTCATCGAGGTCGGCAAGAAGGTCAAACTGCTTGATCTGATCAAAGGCATGATCATCCAGTCGGGTAACGACGCCTGTGTCGCCCTGGCGGAACACATTGCCGGCAGTGAAGGGACTTTCGCCGAGTTGATGAACACCCATGCGACCCGTCTCGGCATGACCATGACCAATTTCGTGAACTCCACCGGACTGCCCCATGAAAACCACTACACGACCCCGGCGGATATCGCCAAAGTGGCGATTGCGACGATCGGCGAGTTTCCGGAATACTATCCCTGGTATAAAGAGAAATCTTTTCTTTTTAACGATATAGAACAACACAATCGAAACAAGCTGCTATGGCGCGACAACAGTGTGGATGGTATGAAAACCGGTCACACCGAAGGCGCCGGATACTGTCTGGTAGCCTCCGCCCTGAAGGAGAACATGCGTCTGGTCTCTGTGGTCATGGGCACCAAAGGTGAAGAGGCAAGAGCCCAGGCGAGCCAGAGCCTGCTGAACTACGGTTTCCGTTTTTTTGAAACCCATCAGCTGTATACCGCGGGTGAAACCCTCAATCGGGTAAGGATCTGGAAGGGAGAGCGGGAGAAGCTCCCGCTGGGACTGAACCAGGACCTGAATGTAACCATTCCCCGTCATCAATATAAAAATCTCGATGCCAGCCTGGAGATCGATCCAAAAATCATGGCCCCGGTTGCCGAAGGCCAGCCCCTCGGCAAGGTGACGGTAACGCTGAATGGGGAACCGGTCAGCTCTGCCACGCTGGTCTCTTTGAAGGGTATCGCCGAAGGCAATCTATGGCAGCAGATCAAGGACAGCGCCCTACTCTGGCTGGAGTGAGACCGTGGACGAAGAAGAGACACTACTGAAGTTTCCCTGTGACTTCCCAATCAAGGTGATGGGAAAGGCGGAGCCTGGATTCGAGGCGATGGTGGTTGAACTGATCAGTCGTCATGCACCAGATATCACCGAAACTGCAGTCAACAGCCGCAGCAGCAAAGGCGGCAAGTGGGTCTCGGTGACCGTGACCCTGCGTGCCGAGAGCAAGGCGCAGCTGGATGCCATCTACCTCGATCTCAGTGCCCATGAAAAAGTTGTCATGGCGCTCTGAACCGTGCCCCTACTGGAAGTAACAGAGCTGGGCCTGCAGCCCTATGGCGACAGCTGGCGCGCGATGCAGGCGTTCACCGACAAGCGCACCCCCGGCACGCCCGACCAGCTTTGGCTGTTGCAGCATCCGGCGGTCTTCACCCTGGGACAGGCTGGCAAGCCGGAACATATCCTGAAGCCAGGCGAAATCCCGATCGTCAACAGCGACCGGGGTGGCCAGGTCACCTACCATGGCCCGGGACAGCTGATCGCCTACACAATGATCGACCTGCGCAGAGCCCGCCTGGGCGTCAGGGGCCTGGTAACCCAACTGGAGTCCGCAGTGATCGGACTGCTGGCGAAATATGCGATCCAAGCCAACGCCAGCAAGGATGCCCCTGGGGTCTATATCGAAGGCGCCAAAGTCGCCTCCCTCGGTCTTCGGGTACGCAAAGGTTGCAGCTATCACGGCCTCAGTCTGAACATCGACATGGATCTGGAGCCATTCAGCCGAATCAACCCCTGCGGCTATCCCGGAATGCCAGTCACGCAACTGTCTGAACACGGAGTAAATTCCGATTTACCCAGTCTGGGCCGGGAATTGGCGCAACAATTGGCGGCAGGTTTAGGCTACACTCTCAGCTTCACAAATCCGGACGCAGATAAACCTGATGAGTAGCAACAAAGACCTCCTGCCACCTTCGCGAACCAAACCTGAGAGCCATCAGCGGGGCAAGTCGAAACTTTCCCGTATCCCGGTGAAAGTGGAATCGGACCAGACCCCCTTGAGAAAACCCAAATGGATCCGAGCCAAGGCCCCTTTGGGCAAAGAGGTCAGTCGTATCCGCCGCATCCTGCGCGAGAAGGGTTTGAGCTCGGTCTGCGAGGAGGCCGCCTGCCCGAATCTTGGCGAGTGTTTTCAACACGGCACGGCCACTTTCATGATCATGGGAGATATCTGCACCCGGCGCTGCCCGTTCTGCGATGTTGCCCACGGCAAACCTCAGCCTCTGGACCCCCGGGAGCCGCAACATCTGGCCGATGCAATCGCCTCGATGGCACTGAAATATGTGGTGATCACCTCAGTGGATCGTGACGACCTGCGGGATGGTGGCGGTAACCACTTTGCCCAATGCGTTGCAGCGATCCGGCAGAAGATGCCGAAAACCAGTGTCGAACTGCTGGTGCCCGATTTCCGTGGTCGGGTTGAGCAGGCGCTGACGCCGCTCATGGAATTCCCACCAGATGTCTTCAACCACAATCTTGAAACCGTTCCAAGACTCTATCGCCAGGCTCGTCCAGGCGCCGACTATCAGGGTTCGCTGGAACTGCTGAAACGGTTCAAACAGCAGCAACCCGGGGTGCCCACCAAATCGGGCCTGATGCTGGGACTGGGTGAACGCAAGGAGGAAATTCTGGCCGTCATGCAGGAGCTGCGTGATCACGACTGCGAAATGCTGACCCTTGGTCAGTACCTGCAGCCCAGCCATGATCATCTGCCGGTGGACCGATTCGTCACCCCTGAAGAGTTCGATGATCTGGCCAAACAGGCTGAAGCGATGGGATTTACCAGCGTTGCCAGCGGACCGATGGTAAGATCCTCCTACCATGCCGACCTGCAGGCCAATCCATTACTGGAATCCGAACTCAGCAACTGACCCGATGGATCGCAGATGGACGGCATCGATACACAACTGATTGGAAGTCTGATTCTCCCCCCTTCCGGCACCCTGTTGCTGGGACTGCTCGGGCTGCTCCTGTGGTGGTCGGCCTTTGGCAGAAAACTGGTTGTTTTCGCCCTGCTGCTGCAACTGCTGTTGAGTCTACCGGTTACCGCTGAGCTGTTGTTCAGCCATCTGCAGCAATACCCTCCCCTGAGCAGACAGCAACTCTCTGAAAGTCAGGCTTCGGCAATCGTGGTGCTCGGGGCCGGACGCTATCGTGAGGCCCCGGAATATGCCTCTGACACGGCCAGCATGCGCCATCTGAGTCGACTGAGGTATGCCGCCAAAATCGCTCGCCAAACCGGTCTGCCGGTGATTCCCAGCGGTGGCAAACCGGATGGAAAAGGGGTTGCAGAAGCGGTGATTGCCGAACAGGTGTTAAACCAGGATTTTGGCCTCTCTGTCCAGCACCTGGAGAAACGCAGTAAAAACACCTGGGAGAACGCCCGCTATGTGGCCAGACTGCTCGACGGGCTGGAGATTGAGAGAGTAATCCTGGTCACCGATGCGGCCCACATGGCCAGAGCGCTCTACGCCTTGCAGCGTCATGGGGTCGATGCCATCGCGGCTCCGACCAATTTTGAATATCATCAGAGCGCCAGACGACCACTCCACGAACGGCTCATCCCCAGCGCCAGCGCGGTGATCAACATCTCCTTTGGGCTGCATGAGTTGCTTGGCCGTTTTTGGTACTCCCTGAAATAGCCCCAGGGAACTCTGCGCTCACTGGTCATCCAGGTGGGCGGTATAACGCTCCATCAGATAACAGAGGCAATCCTGCTGGATCACCTCCAGATTCTTGGTCAGCATCGAAGGCATCACCGATCGATTGAGACAGAGCTGGCCATCTTCGATCTGAAAGTAGTCCCTGGCCACTTCAGCACCCTGCTCATCCCTGACATCCAGCGCTTCGATACCCCGACCATTGACCCAACCGAACAGGGTACCGGCAGGCAGCTCACGAAAGTTCATGTGATCCAGATCGGGATCAAACACCAGCTCACTCTCACCCGGTGCGAATCCGAATCGGGTATCTCCGGCCACCTTGACCTGTGCCACCGTATGGAACAGATCGATATCCTGATGGGCCACCGGGTGTTGAGGATGCTCAGCCAGGTGCAGGCAGGCCTCGAGATACTCCAGGGCATGCTCAACCCCATGGGCGCTGCCCACCTTACCGCACTCCAGAGTCACCGACGGGCAGAGCTCCGCGAACGCCATCGACTGCACCCCCTTGGGCCTGAGGAAATAGACCACGGTGCGGGAGAACAGCAGCGCCAGATGGAGAAAAGCACTCTCCAGTTTGTTGACGCAGGCGTAGTGCGGGTTCAGACCGGTATTGTTATGCACATCGACACTGGCAAACGGCTTCCGCTCGCGCATCAAGTCGACCACCTGGGCCATCATCTGCCGCTCTGCGGTTTCTGCGGCCTGGCAACCTGGCCAGACCCGGTTGTAGTCCGGCTGTCCGGACAACAGCCGCTTATGTTCTGCCGCTGCAGCGACATTGCCGATAAACAGACTTAAGGAACGGGGCAGCTCCTTGCCCCCCTGATAGCGCTTCAGCAGCAGGCGAATCGCCTCCCACCCCACCTGCTCGTTACCGTGCATCAAGACAGAAACGAACAGTGGCTGAGGTTTGCGACCGGGAAGGTGTATCAAGCTGGGTCCTGGCAACTGACCGATCAGCTGATCGGCTTCCAGCATCAGCAGCCCGTCAGGAATATGGTCGTATTGGGTTAACATGATTTCCACAGCACCGATAACATTTAAACACTCCACTCATGAACCGGTTTACCACTCTCCTGCCGTTCCAGGTAAGCCAGGGTCAAACCCTGCATATCCAAACCATAGTTGGCTACCCACTGCTTTTGCCAGCCAGCCCCGTTGATCCCCCGTTTGACCCTTGCCTCGATGATACTCAGCCAATACTCCACCGACAGGGGATCGATAGCCAAAGAGAGTAGTCCTCTTCTGGCTATCGGTAGCAACTGCTCCGCAATCAACCGGTCAGCCGGAATACTCTGCCAGCCAAACCAATAGAGCTGCGACTGCAAACCGAAACGGGCCGCCTGGTAGAAGTTACTGCGTGCTCTGATGAAACCCATTTCACGCTCCGGCTGCTGATACTGCTCTGCCAGCCCGGTAACCAGACCGAAATAGAAAGCCGCATTGGCAATCATGTCAGGTAGAGTTGGACCCGCCGGCACGACCCGATGTTCAATCCGCAGATGGGGTTGCTGTTGTTCATTGAAACCGATCAGAGGTCGGTTCCAGCGCCAGATGGTGCCATTGTGCAGGCGCAGATGAGCCAACCGCTCCACCGGCTCGTCCATCAGTCTGGGCAGTAATACCGGATAGCGCTGGAGATTGGCACTGAAATTCTCCATCATCGATTGATAGAGATAGCGAATGCCAAAGCTCACCCGCTTGGTCAAATCAGATGCACCCACTGAGATGGATTGCTCAAAGAGTGGAATCCTGGTCTCGTCCCACAGACTTCTGCCAAACAGGTAGGGCGAGTTTGCGCTCAAGGCAACCATCGGCGCCGATACGATTTTTGACAGATTGTAGAGTTTTGCCGCCTGGTTGGCCGGAACCTGCAGGTGGATCTGAAAAGAGGTGGCGGCAGATTCCAGCATTACATCATCATGGCAGAGATCAAGTGTCTCGCGACCATCGATATGCAACTCCACCGGCTGCCCACGGCGCAACTTGAAAACCTGATCGTTGAGTGCCCGATAACGGTTCAGCGGGGACATGTTCTCGAGACTGAGATCGGCTTGTCGCAGAGTCGGCAGAATACCCACCATACCCATTCTTGCAGAGAGCGTTTCGGCCTGTCCGTTGCATTCACGCCAGATACCCTGCAACTCCTCAAACATCCGGTCCAGTGCGCCGGCCTGCAGCTGACGAGGGGTGGTATTGATCTCTACATTGAAGGTTGCCAGTTCGGGCACCACGAACCGATCATCCAGACCGGCCAGCAGTTGCTGATTCAGTGGGGCAGGTTCACCAGCCTGGTCGAGGATGCAGGCTTCCAACTCCAATCCACCCAGATCTCCGCGGCTGTCGAAAACCCCCTCTTTGAACCAGCTTTCCAGCAGCCTGGTTTCCAAAATCAAGCGTCGCTGAAATTCAGCAATATCCGCTTCAGTAAAATTACTTGAGGTAATCTCCTGGCCCATGCTGTGCCTATTTCAAATTAGATACGGTTACTCAAAGAGTCGAGTTTCTGCTCAAGTTTTTCAAGTCGTTGCGGAGTACCCACATCGATCCACTCCCCCACATAGCGTTCAGCGGATACCCTACCCAGGCTGATCGCTTGGCGAATCAGTGGAGCCAAAGGAAATGCCCCGGCACGACAACCGTCAAACAGTTGAGGATCGTAGATACCAATCCCACTGAAGGTTAACTTCTCTCCAGACCGGTCGGAGAGGCGTTCACCCTGCAGATAAAAATCACCTTGCGGATGATGCGGTGGATTCGGCACCAACACCAAATGAGCCAGGTCCTCTGGCAAAAGATTGAGTTCCGCAAGGTCCACATCACACCAGACATCCCCATTGATCACCAGGAATGGAGAATCACCCAACAGGGGCAAAGCATTGAAGATGCCACCACCCGTCTCAAGGGCTTGGCTTTCAGCCGAATAGTTGATAACAACCTCCCATTGATCCCCACTGCCCAACCGCGCCTCTATCATCTCTCCCAGATGGGCATGATTGATGACGATTTCCCGATAGCCGGCTTTCGCCAGTCTTTCGATATGGTGAACGATGAGTGGCTTACCCGCGACAGGGAGCAGTGGTTTCGGAATGGAGTCGGTCAGCGGCCGCATCCGCTCTCCACGCCCTGCGGCCAGAATCATGGCTTTCATTGTTTGGTTGAATCAGTGTGGAAAGTTCAACTGTAACCGACTGCCCGCAGCTTAGCCACACCCTCTCTTCAGTATAGTCGAGCTAAGAAAACGGCAGATGGTCAAGGAAAAGAGGACCGCGAATGAACGCAAAAAACGCAAATAAAAAAAAGGACGGTTGATTGTCGGGGCAGGACGCGCTCAAGTCTTAACTGGGCCGTCTAAGGTGCTGCCGTAGAAAGTCCTAATACATATTTGCGTTCATTCGCGTTTATTCGCGGACTTTTTGAATCTTAATAACCAGTCGGTTTGGGACGGCATCAACCCTTCATGGCATCGAAGAACTCGTCATTGGTCTTGCTGACCTTGAGTTTATCGAACAGAAACTCCATCGCTGCCAGCTCATCCATGGGGTGGAGGATTTTACGCAGGATCCACATCTTCTGCAGTTCATCCGGTTTCATCAGCAACTCTTCACGACGGGTGCCTGAGCGGTTGATATTGATGGCCGGGAAGATACGTTTCTCGGCAATCCGACGATCAAGATGCACTTCCATGTTGCCGGTACCTTTGAACTCCTCGTAGATCACATCGTCCATACGCGAGCCGGTGTCCACCAGCGCGGTCGCCAGAATGGTCAACGAACCGCCCTCCTCGACATTTCGCGCCGCACCGAAAAAGCGCTTTGGCCGATGCAGGGCATTGGCATCCACACCACCGGTCAACACCTTACCCGACGAGGGTACAACCGTGTTGTAGGCGCGGGCCAGACGGGTAATGGAGTCGAGCAGAATCACCACATCACGTTTGTGTTCGACCAGTCGCTTCGCCTTTTCGATAACCATCTCGGCAACCTGTACGTGACGGGTCGCCGGTTCATCAAAGGTACTCGAAATCACTTCACCTCGCACTGAGCGGGCCATCTCCGTGACCTCCTCAGGACGCTCATCGATCAGCAGGACCATCACATAGCACTCAGGATGGTTGTGGGTGATCGATTGGGCAATGTTCTGCAACATCATCGTCTTACCCGCTTTTGGCGGAGATACGATCAAACCACGCTGGCCTTTGCCAATTGGCGCACAGAGATCGATGGTACGGGCGGTGATATCCTCGGTACTGCCGTTACCGATCTCCAGGTGAAAACGTTGATTGGCAAACAGTGGCGTGAAGTTCTCAAACAGGATTTTGCTTTTCGCATTCTCCGGTTTGTCATAGTTGATCTTATCCACCTTGAGCAAGGCAAAATAGCGTTCACCATCCTTGGGCGGTCGGATCTTACCGGAGATGGTATCACCGGTACGCAGACTGAAGCGGCGAATCTGACTCGGTGAAACATAGATATCATCCGGGCCCGCCAGGTAGGAGCTGTCAGCCGAGCGGAGAAAACCGAAACCATCCTGCAGGATCTCCAACACCCCATCACCGAAGATGCTTTCACCTTTTTTCGCATGTGCTTTGAGAATGGCAAAGATCAGATCCTGTTTTCGTGTCCTCGCCATACCTTCAATTTTCATGTTGGTAGCGAGTTCAGCCAGTTCCGGCACAGGCATTTTCTTTAATTCGGTAAGGTTCATAGTGATTCAGGAGTGTGTTGGTTTACGAGAAATTTGTTTGGAAGGAAATCGGCCCGCAATGGGTTGGTTGATATTTAGCTTTTGATTTCGTTGTCGGTTATCAGCTCAGGCCTGAACGGAGCGAGGAGTCTACGAGGTCGGATGTTGGCAGACAGTGGCGAAACGTCCTGCGCCTGATTGCTGTTTAAAGATTACTATCGATAAATGCCACGAGTTGCGATTTTGAGACAGCACCAACCTTGGTTGCCTCGACTTCACCATTCTTGAACAACATCAGGGTCGGTATGCCGCGAATGCCGTATTTCGGTGGTGTATTCGGGTTTTCGTCAATATTCAATTTTGCCACTTTCAACTTATCGCCATACTCTTTGGCAATTTCGTCCAGTACCGGCGCAATCATCTTACAGGGACCACACCATTCGGCCCAGTAATCAATCAGCACCGGCTGATTTGATTGAAGTACGTCAGATTCAAACGAATCGTCTGTTATATGAACAATCTGCTCACTCATCGATTGAGGATCTCCAATTGAATGATTGGGGATGTGTTGAGCGGAGTCGATCCGCTTCTATTCTTCATGCCAAGCATCCAGTAATACACCGCGTGCCGAGTAACAGTATCGAGGGGGAAGACTGGATAGGATTGAGTATTGAATCTTAAAACAGAGATTATTTCAAGGCCTATTCTAGACCAATCCACTAAAAATTGTCACAAATCAAGTTATGCAACCGCTGAACAACTCTGAGTGAAACAGATTGTCGATCAAAATGTGCCGATTCAAGATGCAGATCGCTCCAATTAACCCGGTACCTTAGCTTAGCGGCTGCTCGATTCCGCAATATGTCCAGTCAGCAGTGTCTCAATCTGGCAGAGTCGTGCTACTGAGTGGATTGTCTCGGGTACCTCTGTGAAGATAACCCTGGCATCCCGTTCCGCAGCCCTGGCCAGCCACTCAAGCATCAGTGCGAGTCCGGCGCTGTCGGCCTTCTCCACCCGCATCAGATCGATCTCCACATCGGGCAAGTTGGCAAACAGGGTTTCCGACTGCAGCAGTAGCGACCTGGCATGTGTGAAGGTCATCTCACCATGCAGCTGAAAATGGAAGGCCCCCACCCGCTCCAGCTTTGTTTCGCTCATGCTATCAGGGCTCATCAGACAAGGCATTCTCTTCAGCTTTACTGAAAAGAAACTGCCCCACGATCTCTTCCAGCACCAACGCCGACTGAGTCATCATCAATTCACTGTCCTGCTCCAGACTCTCCAGACTGCCCCCTGGATCCAAACCAACATACTGCTCACCCAGCAGGCCTGAGGTGTAGATCTTGGCGATACTATCATCGGGGATCTGGTTGAATTCAGGATCGATAGCGAGAGTGACCACGGCTTCAAAGCTGCTCTGATCGTAACTGATACCAACCACACGGCCGACTCTTACCCCAGCCATGGAGACCGGCGAACGGACTTTCAGTCCACCAATATTGTCGAAGCGGGCGGTTACCGTATAACCCTCATCGGATGAGATACTGGCTAGATTACTGACCTGCATGGCCAGGAAAAAGAGTGCCACAAGACCCAGTGCCATGAAGAAGCCGACGGTAATCTCCAACTGTCTTGTCTGCATGATTAGCCTCCAAACATTAATGCGGTCAGTACGAAATCAAGCACCAGCACCGCGAGTGCCGAGTGAACCACCGTCCGTGTCGTCGACTGACTGACACCCGCTGATGTGGGGATCGTATCATATCCCTGAAAAAGGGCGATCCAGGCGCAGACAAAACCGAACACAAAGCTCTTGATCACACCATTGAGCACATCCTCGCTCCAGTCGATCTTGGCCTGCATCTGACTCCAGAAGGCGCCATCATCCACCCCAAGTAATCCCACACTGACAAAATAACCACCGATCACACCAATCGCGCTGAACATGGCGGCCAGCAGGGGCATGGAGATGAACCCGGCATAGAATCTGGGGGAGAGAATGCGACGAATCGGGTCGACAGCCATCATCTCCAAGCCCGAAAGCTGCTCAGTTGCCTTCATCAGGCCAATCTCTGCGGTCAGCGCCGACCCGGCACGTCCGGCAAACAGCAGTGCGGTAACCACTGGGCCCAATTCACGCACCAGAGAGGCGGCCACCATCACGCCCAGGCTATCCTCAGCACCGAACTGGGAGAGCACATAGTAACCCTGCAGACCGAGCACCATACCGACGAACAATCCGGAGACCACAATGATTGTGGTGGTACGCACACCGATACTGTGGATCTGGGCGGCCAGCAGCTTCGGACGAGGCAGCAGGCTGGTGAGTCCCAGCAGAATCTGTAACAGCAACAGGTGACCACGCCCCAATCGCTCCAGCGCAGCCAAACCGACTCGACCGAATCTGGCGAAGAGATCCAACACTACTTTGCCCCCCGCATAGTCAGCAGGTCTTCAGACAGGGACGGTGCCTGATAGTGGAAACCTACCGGACCATCCGGCAGCCCCCCCATGAACTGCTTGACCGCCGGTGAGCTGGAGCCCATCAAGGCGTCAGGTGCACCTGATTCGATCACCTTGCCTCCGGAGATCACATAGATCAGATCGGAGATACCCGCCGTCTCCTCAACGTCATGGGAGACCAGAATGCTGGTCAGACCGACCGCATCGTTCAAGCGCCTCACCAGTTGCGCCAGCACCCCCATGGAGATCGGATCCTGACCGGTGAACGGCTCATCGTACATCACCATCATGGGATCCAGGGCAATTGCTCGGGAGAGGGCGACTCGCCTGGCCATACCGCCGGAAAGCTCCGAAGGCATCAACTCCCTGGCACCCCGCAGGCCAACCGCTTCGAGCTTCATCAATACCAGACGACGAATCATCGACTCCGGCAGATTGGTGTGCTCCCGCAACGGGTAGGCCACATTGTCATAGACCGAGAGATCGGTCAGCAGGGCTCCGCTCTGAAACAGCATGCCCATCCGCATGCGCAGTTTATAGAGCGCCTTACGGGAGAGTTTATGCACATCCTGGCCATCAACCTCGATGCGGCCCCTGGTCGGACGCAATTGACCGCCGATCAGCTTGAGCAAGGTGGTCTTTCCGGTACCGCTGGGGCCCATGATGGCCGTAACCTTACCACGGGGGATATCGATATCGACCCCTTGGAAAATCGGGCGATCTCCGTGGTGGAAGTGCAGATCTCTGATTCTTACGAGCGGTGGTGAGTTGTTCACTATGTGTAGTTCTAGGGCATCATGCCCCGTAGAAAAAACGGATGGTCAGCATTGTGTCTTTGCCATGGTTAAGCGTCAAGGGATTGATTCAAGATTAGCTGAAGAAAACAAAGCCACAAAAAAACCCTGCCTGGAGTCAGACAGGGTTTTCATTACAAAACAACAGACAGTTGTTAATCGTTTACAATCACAAACCCACTGGTCGTGGTACCACCAGGCGTGGTTACTTTAACTGTCAAAATTCCGGTCTCATCGCCTGGATTTCTATTTTCAGTCGGCGTGAGTGCCACCCGATAGTCAACCACACCGGCTTGCGAGGCCAATCGGGCATTCGCATTCGTACTCGGCACAATAAAACTGCCTCCAGTCTCGATGCTACCATTGGTAGTCGTAAAGTTAACCGTTGTACCAGCCGGCATCACCTGTCCGGTGACTGCACCTCTGATAGTAAAGGTGTATGTTGAAATTCCTGCTGGCAGGTCAATCTCCAGAAAACCGGTAGCCACATCAACATCTGCACCATCCAATAGAATCACAGGAAAAGACTCAGACATCACCAGTACCAGGCTATCCCGTACATTGATGTTCTTCTCGGCACTGCATGAGACGACAGAGACCGGGGTAACACCAAAACAGACACCAGGATCATCCCCGGAAGCAACTGCGGATTGCGCTTCAGCAACAGCAGCGGCATCGCAGCAGAGCGCGCCATTGTAGTCAGGATCCACACCAACACCGTCATAGGTATTGTTGTTATTAAAATCCACAAACTCTTCCGCTACGGGATCACGAACACCATCTTCATTGTCATCACGGAATGCCTCAGGGATATCGGCAAAGGGGGTATCACCCGAGTCCAATACACCATTACCATTGGCATCAACAAATGACTCTTCACCCAGCATGGTAGCAAGAATCGTTACGCGTCCCATTCCACCAGGCAGCAGGTCATCCCAGGGCCTGGGATTGGAACTCGTCCAGAGCACGCTACAGGAACCATCATCAATCTGGCATTGTGACTGTATCTGGCCACCCTCAGTGGTGAAATAGACAGCCGTACCATCCGGTACAGGGTTGTTGAAATGGTCCGAAGCATGCACTGTGACCTCAACTTCGGTGCCATCGAGATTCAGTCCTTCACAGTTCAGAATTTCTGCGCTCAGGGAGATACTGTTCTGATCTGAAACACCGGTGGAGATGACCAGACCGTCAGACTGGGTTGAGATCAATGGGTTGGATTCCAACGATGCTGTCACCCGGACGGTAGTCGGTACAGTGCCCGATTTAACATCCGTTCTGACGATTCCATCGATGTCGCTGGTCGCTTTGATCGAACCGGCAGGTATCGCAACCCCGCCGATATCCGTATTCAAAGAGAAGTTGACCACCTGCTGGGAAACCGGATTGCCGTTGGTATCCAGCACCTGGAACGAAACCTTGGAGACCTCGGTCAAACCTACACCGCGGAGACCGATAATAGACGGTTCTGCCGAAACAAATTGCATGGAACCGATCTCTGCCGGTTGAATACTCACCGTTCCCGTAGCAGTAGATGTATTTCCATTCACCGTTGTGGTCGCACGGATCGTATCGGAGCCGGAACAGCCTTGGGCAATATAAGTTGCCGTCACAACACCATCTGCAGTGCTTACAGATGAATCGATGGTAGCCAATCCGGAAGCCAGGCAGTCAGTTGTGAAGGTGACTGTGGCGCTATCCTGATACAGATTACCTTCCACATCAGCCAAGGTAGCCCTGACAGAAGTCTGTCCGCCGGCGGAGAGAGAGGTAACAGCAATATTCAACTCACCTATTTCAAAAGAGGATCCTGAGCCGTTACCAAGAAATATGGTAGCCCCAGCGGTTCCCGCATCATCAATGGTGTCGCCGGTCCCGGTTGTTCCACCGCTACTATCCCAAGGGGTCTCTGCATCGCCACCACCGCAGGCGACGAGCGCTAACATAAGAATAAAAGGGGTAGCTAAACGGGCTAAACCTGACATGGCAAACTCCAAAATCCCATACGAAACAGTCCATTAAGTGAGGAAACTTAGACTAATTTCTTAATAGTATACAATCACTCGGCTAATGCAAGGGATTATAAGCAATGAAATGGCTATTTTTTCACTCCAATACCAACCCGCGTCACGCTTTCGCATTCGTAGCGGCAAGCCACTCTACACCACTCAATCCTCAACTTCTACTGAGTAGCGGCAGCATCGTTTGCCGCTTTAGGAAAATCTCGCGGGCCTATACGCAAAACATGACTTAGTTCCTGAAATAGCTACAGATTACCCACCGACAATCCGGATTGGTCAGCTAAACGGTCAGTCGCTCAACGACTTCACCCTCAATCAGGTGGCGCTGCAGGATCTCGTCAATATCGTCACGGTCCACGAAGGTATACCAGACCGCTTCTGGGTAGATCACCAGAACCGGCCCAAGGTCGCAGCGATCAAAACAGCCGGCAGTGGTGACTCTTACCCCCCCTGGGCCGGTCAAACCCAGCTCCTTAACCCGGCCTTTCAGGTAGTCACGCATCGCCTTGCTGCCATGGACGCCACAGCAGGGACGCCCATCCTGTCGCTCATTGACACAAAAAAAGAGGTGATAACGATAGTAGGACATGGCACAACCTCGGCGTAGTTAACAGAACCCGTTGTTCAAGATCATGTCCAATATTAGTGACTGGGACCACTCTCCTCAACCCGATAAACCAACCTGCCGGGTGATACCGATTTGACGCTGAATCATCATGATTTCTCCAACTGACAGCACGATTCAGGTAAAATGGCCGATCTTTTCCGGAAACGCTGCCCGTTGTGACACCTGAAGACCTGCTTGTTGAAGCAGACCGCTGCGTAAAATGCGGTCTCTGCCTGACTGTATGCCCAACCTATCGACTGCTCGCCAGCGAGGCTGATTCACCTCGAGGCCGGATCAGTCTGATTCAGGCGCTGGCGAAAAACGAGATCGATCTGCACTCCCATGTCGAACTCCATCTTGACCGTTGCCTTAACTGTCGGGCCTGTGAAGCCGCCTGCCCATCCGGTGTGAAGTATGGCAGCCTGCTGGATGCCAGCCGCTCATCAATAGCCTCGGAACATCGAAAAAAACCACTACTGAAACAGCTTCTCCAGCAATTGAGCCATAACGACAGACTCAATTACTGGATACGCCTCTATCGTATGGCCCGTAAATCAGGCTTGCTTGCCCAGTTAAAAAAACTGCCAGTGAAGCGTTTCAGGCAGTTGCTCACCATGGCAGAGCAACTGCCCCGGACAGCGGTGGATCGCAGCGGTTTTTATCCATCTTCAAAACCGACTGGAAAAAAGGTACAGCTGTTCACCGGCTGCATTGGCTCGAAAATCGACGACAACCTGGTACAAAATGCCATCCAATTACTGAGTGGCATCGGTTATGCGGTCGATATCCCTGCCAGCACCGGGTGTTGTGGTGCCATGCATCGACATAATGGCTTTATCAGGGAGGCCGGGCAGCAGTGTGACGCCATCCGTGCGCAGACCGGCAAGAGCAACGCGCAAAACCTGGTCACCCTGGCCACCGCATGCCACCTGGAACTGGCAGAGCAGCAGGCGAGCCGGCTGCCACTGATCTCAATTTCTGATTTTCTACTGCAGTTGCCAGACAGTGAGATGCCTGAACTGGCACCCTTGCCAATCAGGGCGGCCCTGCACCGACCCTGCTCTTCACGGGACAGCACGGATTGGCAAATTCTGAACAGGATCCCACAGCTCGAATTGGTCGAATTGGCTGAGAATGAACTATGCTGCGGCGCAGCAGGTAGTTACCTGCTTACCCAACCGGAGATATCCAATCAGCTTGGTGAGATCAAACTAAACCACCTCAAAGCCAGCGGTGCGAAAATTCTGATCACCTCCAGCACCGGCTGCGCCATGCAGTTTCGCCAGCAGATCAGACAAGCCGGGCTCAACATTGATGTACACCATCCAGTCGAATTGATCTACAAACAGTGGCGCCGCGCCGGAGTAGGAATCAAGCAGGACATTACCAGTGTATAGAGATCTCCCTGGTGATCCGGCAATCATGAATATTCATAGCGACACCGCTGCCGTCCGACAGACTTACCGCCGTAAAAGTGAACAAATCGGTGGCTAAGCCAATCAAACAAAGTTGAAGAACCCCTCCGTTTAAGGCTAAGGTTTCCACATGAGCGAACGTGACTACAAAATGGCAGACCACCTGTTGATGGGAGTGGACAGTGCAGTTCGAACCCTATTCGGCAGGCCTTTGGTTACCGAAAGAGCCGATCCCGCAGAAGGCATCAATGAGACCGAACTATCGGACGAAGAGCGGGACCTGACTGCACGCCTGATGAGGATCAATCATACCGGTGAGGTATGTGCCCAGGCACTCTACCAGGGCCAGGCACTGACCGCTCGACTGCCGGAAGTCAGAGAGCAGATGGAGAGAGCCGCCCAGGAGGAGAATGACCACTTGGCATGGTGCGAAAAGCGACTGGTTGAGTTGGATAACCGCAAAAGTCTGCTCAATCCATTCTGGTATGCCAGCTCATTCATGCTTGGTGCCGCAGCCGGATTGGCTGGTGATAGATGGAGTCTGGGTTTTGTGGCCGAGACTGAAAACCAGGTCGGCGCCCATCTGGATGAGCATATCAATCGCGTCCCACAACAGGACAAGCGAACCCATGCCGTATTACAGCAGATGAAAACGGATGAGGCGGAACATGCCGCGCTAGCCCTCAAGGCGGGTGGTGCCGAGCTTCCTCAACCGATTAAAACGGCAATGAAACTGACCTCCAAGCTGATGACAAGGTCAGTATTTTACCTAGAACGGGAACCACACACCCCTGGATTCAGGGGTCAGTCAAACCAGGTTAGTTATCAGACAGATAACCACAGACTTCAGGGTTATCCGGCCTCAGCCTGGGATACTTCGCTGTGTACCACCTCATGCCGATCAATAGCCCCAACCTGAACAGCCAACGTCAAACCAAAGCCTATCATGACCAACACCACCACCACGGCAAAGAAGTCTGGTTTATGATGAAGATGTTGCCTTTTCATTTCTCTTACAAGTCCAATCAATGACTTAATAACAATTATTCACGTGCATTACATTGTTTACTTAGACACGCATCACGTTGTTGCAGCGAAAACATCGCAAAAATTCAGGTTTTGTGAGAAGCACCTCGCACTACTTCTTCTCTTCCTTACCGCCACCCTCTGTCGCGCCCATCTCAGTCAACAGGGCGGAGACCTCTGTGTGACGTCCACGATTTGACAGGGTCAGCGGTGTGTTCCCGGCCTGATCGGCCGCATTGACATCAGCGCCACGCTGTATCAGCAGCCTGACTACCTCAAGATGACCAAAGGATGCCGCTTCCATCAATGGCGTAAGACCGGCACCATCGGTCAGGTTCGCGTCCGCACCGGCAGCCAACAGAGCGCGTACGGTCTGCAGATTGCCATTGAACGCCGCAATATGCAGAACTGAGCGGCCGGTCGGGTTTTTCGTGTTGACGTCAACCCCTTGTGACAGCAGATCATTGACCCGATCCACTTCGCCGGAAGTTGCGGCAGCAAGCAGCGCCTGACTCTCAGGTGCAAGCTCGACCGCACCGCCAAGCGGTACGACGAAGCAAAGCAGGAGCATTAGACCAACTCTCATTTCGCCGGATTCCTGTAACCTTTCCTGATCAGCGTATCGGCACCGGAATTTATTTCTTGATAGAATTCTCAAGCATTTGCTAACAATCGGATTTAACAGGACTATTCCAATAGCATTGAGTCGGCTGAACCTAATCCGCGGGATGCGGCCAAATAGCATACAGAGCGGATGACCAATAACCCCCTTTCCGCTATTGCACTACCCACTGTGCCCCAGTACCCTTTAATCAATGAGAACTGTTGAGCAAACAGCAGAGCAATATTAACGATCAGGTTTGATAAAGATGGAAAAGGAAACGAAGCACCATATCGAAGTTGCGGTTGAGACTCGATACATCGAGGCCCAATCTCTGCCCAAAGAGCAGCGATATGTCTTTTCCTACACAGTCACCATCCGCAACGACGGAGAATCCTCCGCACGCCTCATGAATCGCCACTGGATCATTACTGACGCCAACGGCAAAACCCAGGAGGTCCGTGGCGAGGGAGTTGTTGGAGAACAGCCGCAGCTCAACCCGGGAGAGACCTTCCGCTACACCAGTGGCACCGTTCTGGACACTCCGGTCGGCAGCATGCAGGGCAGTTACGATATGATCGACGCTCAGGGGAACCATTTTGACGCGCTGATTCCGGCCTTTTCTCTGGCCCGCCCCGGCAGTCTTCATTAAGCATAGCCCCGGCAGATGAATCATTGACTGGATTCATCCAACTTCAGTCAACAGGCAGTTACATACAGCTTCAAGCATCCAACAGGCAACCGCCAGAGACTCAACCAGGCAATATCAAGAACAACTATGGCAATCTATGCAATTGGGGATGTACAGGGCTGTTACGATGAACTGCAACAGCTGTTGGAGCTGATACGCTTTGATCCAGCCAAAGACAGGCTTTGGTTTGCCGGAGACCTGGTAAACCGGGGTCCAAAGTCGCTTAAGGTAGTGCGCTTCATCCGGTCCCTGGGTAACCGGGCCGTCTGCGTATTGGGCAACCACGACCTGCACCTGCTGGCCATCTCTCAGGGGAACCGGACCTATCAGAAACAGGGCAGCCTGATGGATATTCTTGATGCTCCGGACAGTCAGGAACTGATCGATTGGTTACGCCATCGCCCCATCATGGTCCACCATGCCAAGCGGAACTTCAGTATGGTGCACGCCGGCCTGCCTCCCCAGTGGGATCTCATGACAGCACTGAGCTGCGCCCAGGAGTTGGAAAAGACCCTTCGCGGACCGGGATTTCACCAATTTTGCCAGCAGATGTATGGCGATAAACCGGATAAGTGGCGGGACAGCCTCAGCGGCATGCAGAGATTGCGCTTCATCACCAATAGCTTCACCCGACTTCGCTACTGCACCCGGGATGGTCGATTGTCGATGCGGGACAAAGGCTCACCGCAACAACATGCGAATACCTCCATTCCCTGGTATGCAGTGCCCGGCAGAAAAAGCCGGCATGACAAGATTCTGTTCGGTCACTGGTCGACACTGGGCTACCGACAGATCGACAATGTCTGGTCACTGGACAGCGGCTGCTTCTGGGGTGGTCAGCTCACGGCGTTGAAACTGAGGAAGCGCAAGCCACCGAAACCCTACCATCTGAGCTGCCCGGCCAGATAGACAACCAAACTCAAGCCGGTTTCAATTGTCCGCTATGGAAGGTCGTCGGACCAGGTCAACAAATGCGTAGTCATAGGCATTCTTTTCGTCCGCCGAATGGTTTTCACGCGCCACTTCCTGCCACTCCTGCCAATCGATTTCAGGAAATTGCACGTCTCCCTCAACCTCCGCATCCACCAATGTCAGATAGAGACGGTCCGCTCTGGGCAGCATCTCAGCATAAAAATGGCTACCACCAACGATCATGATCTCCGGCTCCCCTTCCACCGCCGCCAAGGCCTCCCCTACCGAGTGCACCACCTCGGCTCCAGGCGCAACATAGGTCTCATTGCGGGTCACCACGATATGCCTTCTACCGGGCAGCAGTCCGGGCAGGGACTCCCAGGTATTCCGCCCCATCAGGATCGGTTTTCCCATTGTCAGAGACTTGAAGTGCTGCAGATCGGCAGGCAGATGCCAGGGCAGGCGGTTATCGCGACCGATCACACCATTATTTGCCATTGCTGTGACAAGCGAGATTATCGACACATCGACTCCTTATTTATATGCATCAAACCGCGACCGGAGCCTTGATATGGGGATGAGGGTCGTAATCGGTCAACTCAAAATCCTCGAAGCGAAACGCAAAGATATCCTGCACCGCCGGATTGATCGACATGCGAGGCAGGACTTTCGGTTCCCGGGAGAGCTGCAACTCCACCTGATCCAGGTGATTCAGATAGAGATGAGCATCGCCAAACGTGTGCACAAAATCGCCCGGCTCGAGGCCGGCAACCTGAGCCACCATCATGGTCAGCAGGGCATATGAGGCGATATTGAACGGCACACCGAGGAATATATCCGCACTGCGTTGATAGAGCTGACAGGAGAGCCGGCCCTCAGCCACATAGAACTGGAACAGGCAGTGGCAAGGAGGCAGAGCCATCGCATCGACCTGGGCCGGATTCCAGGCTGAGACGATCAGACGCCTGGAGTCCGGATTCGCCTGGATCTGTTCCACAAGCTGAGCAATCTGGTCAACATGGCCGCCACCCGGGGTTGGCCAGGAGCGCCACTGATAACCATAGACAGGACCAAGATTGCCCTCTTCATCAGCCCACTCATCCCAGATACTGACCCCATTCTCCTTCAGATAGCGAATATTGGTATCGCCTTGCAGAAACCACAGCAACTCATGGATGATCGATCTCAGATGCAGCTTTTTGGTAGTCAGCAGAGGAAACCCCTGCGAGAGATCGAAACGCATCTGATAACCAAATACACTGCGGGTACCCGTGCCGGTTCGGTCCTCCTTGGTAACCCCGAAATCCCGCACATGGCGCATTAGATCAAGATACTGTTGCATGCTGTTGCCTATAAATCTGGTTTTCAACCCGGCACCATAATAGGTTATGTAACGGGCTTCAAGCAGGCATTGGTTCTCTACGGTAGGCGAGATAGAGCAACAAAACACCAAACAGAATCATCGGCACACTCAGCAGCTGGCCCATGGTCAGCCAGTCAAACGCCAGGTAACCGATGTGCAGATCGGGCAGGCGAACAAACTCGATGGCGATGCGAAATGTCCCGTAGCAGATCAGAAACAGTCCGGAAACTGCCATCCTGGGTCTGGCCTTGGCAGAGAAGAGCCAGAGGATGGTAAACAGCAGTACCCCTTCAAGCAGGAACTCATAGAGCTGATTGGGGTGTACCGGAGGCGAAATGACCGTGTCCGGCGGCAGACCCAGGCGGGCACACAGGTTATCGGACTCAATGCAGGGTACCTGCATACCCCAGGGCAGTGAGGTGACTCCCCCCCAAAGTTCCGCGTTGATGAAGTTACCCAGGCGACCGGCACCCAGACCAATGGTGACCAAAGGCGCAATAAAGTCGGTTGCCTCAAAAAAGGTCCGCCCCTCTTTATGCGCAAAATACCACATTGCCAGCAGCACACCGATCAAACCGCCGTGGAACGCCATTCCGCCCTCCCAGACCATAAAAATGATCAGCGGATTGGCCAGGAAACTCTGCAGATCATAAAACAGCAGATAGCCGATTCGACCACCACCAACCACCCCGAGCACAATATAGAAGACGATATCGTCCACCTGCTTGGCGTTCCAGACAATACCGGGCTTACCGACACGGATACGCCCAAGCCACCAGCCGCCGAAGAAGCCGATCATATACATCACACCGTACCAATAGATGTCGATTGACCCCAGGGTCACAATTACCGGATCTATGTCGGGGTAAGTCAGCATGGCTGGGCATATTATCACAGGAATGCCATTCTCCAATGTGACATTAATTTGGATATCTGCGATTTTCTGACACACAGCCCATGTTAGGATACTGTGAACTTAGTCACATTATTCCCATGTACTGGAATTTATTTCACAGGCGTTGTGACGGATAAATCCAGAGTGTCAAGTTTTCGTTGGATGCGCCGCTACCAGATACAAGACGATGCAACAACCTTTAGGCATCCAATGGGAAGGACAATGAGCTACGTACACGCACAAAAATTTGAAACCTATATACCGCGGGAAATGGATACTCTAGGCTCTAGACTACGCAGAAAAAGACGGGAGAGAGGCTGGACGCAAGAGGAGCTGGCTCTGCGCGCCGGCACCAATCAGGCCGTGATTCAAAAGATTGAAAACGGCAAAAGCCTGCGCCCGAGAAAGATTGACGAAATCGCACAGGTCCTGGACGTCAATCCAGCCTGGCTGATGTTCGGGGAGAACACCTCCGCCGTAATGGATGACGAATCCATTGAAGTAGCCAAAGCCTGGCATAACCTGCCGGAACCGATTCGCAGCAGAATCAAACGCAACATCTTCGAGCAGGTTCTGCTTCATTCGAACAAGAAGTAGCTCAACTTCCTGATCTCCAGCCGGGATGATTGCGGTACATCCCGGCTTTTTCATGCCCCCCCTTTCAGACAGATTGCAGACACGGAAGATAACCTGGTCAATCAGCCCTTGCCTGCCGGACTCTGCTGCAAGCGATTGCAGCGGCTCAAAAACGGTAGGAGAAACCAAATGAGAAGACCGGATAGTAGCGATAATCCTCGATATCATCCTCAAACCGTTGCTCTTCCAATCTAACATCGTTTGGATCAACCAGGTCTGCCAGGGCGCCTGTGGGCATCAGGTCGACACTACCAGCACCCTGATAGAGAATCCCCAGATCCACGTTGAATCCCCAACCCTGCTGTTTGTTGATACCGGTATCCCAGCCTACCCCCAGGTAAGGCGCATAAGACCTGAAACCCACAACCGCATCCAAACCTACCCCAGGATAGACGGTATTGCCTATGGTCAGGTTTTCAGCAGTGGAAGAGCCGCTGATTTCGTTGTTGTTGCGGAAAACACCTGCTGTAAAGCGGAATGAGGATTTGGATCTAAACGGGTGCCAATCGGCAACCAGAGAGAGACTCCGCCACTGCAGATCGAGATCGTATTCAACCCCATCCACCTTGGCATCGAAACCGAAGTCGTATCGATTGAAACCCAGCCGGGCTTTGAACTGTTCGGTCAGTCCATAACCCGCTTCAATACCGAAACCCATCGAACCCAGTCTCGCACCCACAACGCTATCGTAGGCAACGGCGGATTGGGGCAGCAAGATCAATCCTGTCAACACCCATTGAGTTCGGTTCATGGCGCCTCTCCTGCTGTTCAATCCTTAATCAAATCAGAGCCTGTTGATACTCACCCGGAACTCTCTGAATTAAAGACAAAAGCGTTATGGCATAACAGTTCTATTCCAGGCTAATGATCATTCCCTGTCTGGGACCACTGACGGATTGCCTCGTCATCACTGTCGCGGGCATC
Organism: Candidatus Thiodiazotropha sp. 'RUGA'; assembly: GCA_016842065.1. Classification (GTDB taxonomy): domain Bacteria; phylum Pseudomonadota; class Gammaproteobacteria; order Chromatiales; family Chromatiaceae; genus Thiodiazotropha. The sequence goes on along the minus strand of JAEPDS010000001.1, from coordinate 201,052 downwards.
AACCCATCGTTCGCCATTTTCGGTTGCCTCCTTTTTCCAGAATGGCGCCTGAGTCTTCAGATAATCAATGATGAACTCACAAGCCTGAAATGCCTCTTTACGATGGGCTGAGGCCACGGCGACCAGAACGATCGGGTCAGTCGGCTTTAACTCACCTACCCGATGGACAACCCGACAGCCCTGCAGCTGCCAGCGTTCAAAGGCGAGTTTGACGATCTGTTCCAGGGCGTTCTCAGTCATGCCGGGGTAGTGTTCGAGAAACATATTGGCGACCCGGTCACCCTCGTTGAGATCTCGCATCAAGCCGATGAAAGAGACTACCGCGCCGATGGCAGGATCCTCTCCACGCAACAGGTCCACTTCATGGTTTGGATCGAAAGGTTCGGAGTCCACCCGGATGGTATACATGCCTCAGCCTCCGGTTACCGGTGGGAACAGGGCAATCTCATCCCCCGCCTGCAGAGGTGTCTGTGGATTGGCCATCTCCTGGTTCACCGCCATCATGATCCGTTGGTCCTCTGCCAACAGTCTCGACCAGGCACCACCGCGCTGGCGTAACCGGCTGAGCAGATCCTCTACACAGCGCAGGTCATCCGATTCCAACTGCTCTGAATCGACACCCAGCTCTTCTCTGAATCTTGCAAACAAACGTAGTTGAACCATCCAGAAAACCTCGCACAGACTAAAATTGCTGATTCATCAATATTATTAACCCGATTGGCACTTAGGGCCTGTTAACACGAATCCGATGCGCCCTGTTGCGCCCAGCGGCGTTATCATTCGCTCATGTAGAATGACTACACGACGCTCATTCTGCCTTGCTGGGCACAAAAACAGACCCAGCAGGGCGTATTGGATTCGTGTTAACAGGCCCTAACTTAAGAGATTAACCGCCAATAGACGCAATTCACCGCGAATTACGCAAATATAAGGCCTTGATGTGAAAGTTATTCGCGGCATTTTGCGGTGATTGGCGTACATTCGCGGTTGATTCTCTTAACCCGGTTACCCCAACAAGCTTAACAGATACACTCTCTATTAGAGTGTTTAGAGTCGGAATCAGCTGATCAATTCACTGTAGGGAATGAAATCCACAACATCACCAGGCTTTATTGCCGTCAAAGGGGGTAACACAGCCAAGCCATTGGCCCAGGCGACTGAGGTTAAGACACCTGAGGATCGATTGGAGAACAATCTGACCACTTCACGTCCCTGCTCATCGATCTCCAACTGGCCACGGGCATACTCCTGACGCTTGTCGGTTGCCGCCTTTTCGAAGCCCGCCACAACCTTGCGGGAGATGGGCTGAATGCCTGAGGTCAAACCCTGCATCTTTTTTATGAATGGACTGCCGAAGATTGTGAAAGTAACAAACAGGGAAACCGGATTTCCCGGAGAACCGAGAAACGGGGTACCTTTGATATGTCCAAAAGCCAAAGGTTTTCCCGGGCGGCTGGCAATTTTCCACAGGTCCAATGAACCCAGGCTCTCCACGGCAGGCTTCACATGATCCTCTTCCCCTACGGACACCCCACCTGAAGCCAGTACCAGATCGGCCTCTTCGGCACCCTGCTGCAGCGCATCGCAAGTCGCCTCAAAGGTATCCTCGACAATACCCATTTCAATGGTTTCACAACCCAACTGCTGCAACAGCCCGGTCAGGGTGAACTGATTGGAGTTGTAGATCTGTCCTGAACCGAGTGGACTGCCCGGCATCACCAGTTCATCGCCACTGGAAAACAGTGCCACCTTCAATTTGCGGTATACCGACAGCTCTGCCACGCCAACTGATGCTGCCAGTCCAAGATGTTGTGGCGCGAGACGTAACCCGGGCTTCAGAATCACCTCGCCCTGCAGGATATCCTCACCGGCACTTCTGATATTCGCACCAGCTGCCGGTTTCTCCTTGATGATCAGACGATCGCCATCTGCCTCGCAAACCTCCTGGATCACGACCACATCCGCACCGGGTGGCACCGGTGCACCGGTAAAGATGCGGGCTGCGGTTCCTGGCTTGAGGGAGTTACCTACCGAGCCCGCGGCAATCCGCTGATCGATCGTCAGATACGCTTTGTCGGCCGACAGATCAGCGGAATTGACCGCATAACCATCCATTGCGCTGTTATCCCAGGGAGGTACATCGACCTGACTCTTAACCGGTTCGGCCAGTACTCTACCCAGCGCCTGGTTAAGTGGCACCGACTCTGTCTGTGTAACAGATTCAGCCTGCGAAAGCAGCAGCGCCAATGCCTCATCCACAGGTTTCAATGATGGTTGATGGCGATCACAATCACTCATCTCATACCTCTCCAAGGATCTGTTAACCCGAACCCAGTGGGTTCAGCAGGGATTGATTGAATAGTTCAAAATCGATAATCAAATGCTTTTTCAAAACGATGCGCAAAGGATTCGGCAGAGATGATATGGTTTTGTGTCCCAGCCTGCTCAACCTTGACTGCCCCCATCAAAGAGGCAATTCGACCTGTGGTTTGCCAGTCCATCTCGTTCATCAGGCCATAGATCAGCCCCGCCCGGTAAGCATCACCACATCCGGTAGGATCAACCACCGCTTTCACCGGCGCATTGGGAATCTGAAATGATGCGTCCCGGGTAACGATCTCTGATCCTTCAGCTCCCCGGGTGACAATGACAGCCTCCACCATCTCCGCCAACTGCTTCAGGCTCTTGCCGGTTCTCTCCTGCATCAGCATCGCTTCATAGTCATTGAATGCCATCCAGGTAGCCTGCTCAGCAAACTTCAGCAGACTATCGCCATCGAACATCGGCATGCCTTGACCAGGGTCAAAAATAAAAGGCACGTCGGATTCCGCGAACTGTGCGGCATGCTCCAACATGCCCTGTCTGCCGTCTGGCGAGACCATCCCCAAGCTGCAATCATCGATCTTTGAGACATCGATCTCGTGTGCCTGGTTCATTGCACCGGGATGAAAAGCGGTGATCTGATTATCGTCTTTATCCGTGGTGATATAGGCCTGAGCGGTATAGCTGCCAGGAACCACTCGAATATGATCCCGGCTGACACCACACTCATCCATCCATTTTGCATAGGGTTCGAAATCGTCACCGACGGTTCCGACCGGCTTACCCTCCCCACCCAGCATATTCAGGTTGTAGGCAATGTTTCCGGCGCAACCACCGAACTCCCGACGCATATCAGGAACCAGGAAAGAGACATTCAGGATATGTACCTGCTCTGGAAGGATGTGGTGTTTGAAATGGTCATGAAAGACCATGATGGTATCGAATGCGAATGAGCCGCAGATCAGAGCCGACATAACTGCCTCTTGTCCTTTAAACTGTTACAAAGATTGCTATTGTACAGCGATCCAAGACTGAAGGTGCCATCCCAATGCCATCGTGGCGAGAGCAGCGCCACAGATGACATGAGTGACAGGTTCAGGCTGATTTGCGTCGATCCGCTGCGCCACAATCCTGCACAATCAATCCTCAGCTTTATAGGCCAGATCCAGCTCCCTAGCCGCACGCACATCATCCAGACGTTTGACCGGCATAGTATGGGGTGCCTGTTTCACCAGGTCGGGCTGATTCTCAGCCTCCTGCTTGATGGTGCGCATGATCTCGACAAACTGATCCAACTCCTCTTTGGCCTCGGACTCCGTTGGCTCTATAAGCAAACACTCCGGCACCAGCAGCGGGAAGTAGGTGGTGGGAGCGTGCACACCATAATCGAGCATGCGTTTGGCGAAATCCATGGTATTCACATCCAGATCCTTGGCCTGCTTCTTCAGGGTCAGAATAAATTCGTGACTGGCTCGTCGCTCCGGATAGGCGGCATCGAAACCGGCCTCCATCAAGCGCTTCAGCAGATAGTTGGCGTTCAGTGTGGAGAACTCAGCAACCCGATGCATACCTTCACGACCCAACAGACGGGCGTAGACATAGGCACGCAGCAGCACACCCGCATTACCGGCAAAGGCGGAGAGCCGGCCAATGGTATTCGGCTGATCCTTTTCGGTCAGCCAACGGTAGTCCTGACCATCATAGTCAACCATGGGTACAGGCAGATAGGGCTCCAGGCGTTCGCTGACACCCACTGGGCCCGCTCCAGGGCCACCACCACCATGTGGCGTCGAAAAGGTCTTATGCAGATTCATATGAATCACATCAAACCCCATGTCACCCGGGCGAACCTTACCCAGGATCGCATTCAGATTGGCGCCATCATAATAGAGCAGCCCACCGGCCTCATGCACCATGCTGGCAATCTCTTTGATGCGTCGTTCGAAGACACCCACCGTGGAGGGGTTGGTTAACATGATACCCGCTGTTTGCGGGCCCAAGGCTTCCCGCAGCGCCTCCACATCGATATCCCCATCCGCTCCGGTGGGAATCTCCCGGGTTTTGTAGCCGCACATCACCGCTGACGCGGGGTTGGTGCCATGAGCCGCATCCGGCACCAGAATCTCGCTACGCTGATCATCCCCCCGGGCATCGTGATAGGCGCGAATCATCGCCACACCGGCAAATTCGCCCTGGGCACCTGCCGCTGGGGAGAGGGAGACCGCATGCATACCGGTAACGTTTTTCAGGATCTCCTGCAGATCGTGGAGACAGGCCATGAAACCCTGACTATGGGTATCCGGTGCCAGCGGATGCCGGGACTTCAGCCCAGGCAGACTCGCCAGGGTATTGCACGCCCTGGGGTTATACTTCATGGTGCAGGAACCCAATGGATAGAAGTGTGTATCGATTGAGAAATTCTTCTGCGACAGACGGGTAAAGTGTCTGACCGCCTGCATCTCGGAAACCTCTGGCAGATTGGGCCGACTGGTACGCACCATCTCAGCAGGAATACCTGTCAGCTCAGGTTTTTCCAATGGAGCCTGTGCAGTGGCTCGTCTACCTTTTCGCGAATGATCGTAAATCATAACTCACCAATCCGGTTACTACTGAGAAAGCGTCTGGGCTTGTGATTGAATCACCCGCTCCAGCTTACCCCGATAGTTTTCAATATCATCATCACTGCGCAATTCAGTCGCACAGACCAATACGGCATTACCCAGTTCCGGGTAGTCATCCTGCAGATCGAATCCACCGAGCACGTCATCAGCTGCCAGCATGCCCAATGCATTCGCAGTTTCGATCGGCAGTTTCATGACCTGCTCATGGAACACCGCCCCACTGAAGAGCGGCTCCACACCAGGCAGACTCGATAGTGCCTGAGAGAGTTTCTGAGTATTGGCATGGGAAGTTGCGGCAACCCGCTGCAAGCCCTCAGCCCCCATGATGGACATATGGATGGTGGCAGCCGTGACCATCAGCCCCTGATTGGTACAGATGTTCGAAGTCGCTTTCGAGCGACGGATATGCTGCTCACGGGCCTGCAGGGTCAAGGCGTAACCGGGCTTGCCATCCATATCCACGGTCTTGCCGATGATCCGTCCGGGCATCTGTCGCACCAGCTTGTCGGTGCAACAGAGGAAACCGAAATAGGGTCCGCCTGAGGCAAGCGGAGCCCCCAGGGGCTGACCTTCGCCACAACAGATATCGGCACCCTGCCCACCCCATTCACCAGCCGGCTTGAGCAGTGACATGGCCAGAGGATTGACGACCGCGATGGCCAGCATGCCATTCTGATGAGCCCAGTCGGTCAACGCATCGGTCTGTTCCAGAACACCGAAAAAGTTTGGCTGGGGGATCACTAACGCGGCATAGTCCTCGCCGGCATGTTTTTCCAGATCCGCCATATCGACCTGACCGGTCGACTTGTCATAAGCCACTTCAACCAGTTCGATCTTCTGATTACGGACGATACTGTGGGCCACCCGACGATAGTGCGGATGCAGATTTGCAGGCAACAGAATCCGTTTCGATTTGGACTTGCGATTACCTCTAACTGCCATCAAGACGGCTTCGGCCAAGGCTGAGGCACCATCATAGAGAGACGCATTGGAGACATCCATTGCAGTCAGTCCGGTCATCATCGACTGGAACTCATAGAGTAACTGCAAAGTACCTTGACTGGCCTCCGCCTGATAGGGGGTATAGGCCGTGTAGAACTCTCCCCTGGTGGTCAACTCCCAGACCGCTGCCGGGATATGGTGATCATAGGCTCCCGCGCCGATGAAACAGACCGGCTCTCCGTCGGTACGGGCACGACTCTGCATCAAACTGGCCACTTCCATCTCAGGCAATCCCGGGGGAATCTCCTGCAACTCTCCGCAGCGAAGCTCAGTTGGAATTTCATCAAACAGGTCATCGATACTATCGACCCCGATGGTCGCCAGCATCTCCTGAATATCATCTTCTGTGTGTGGGATAAATGGCATATCCGCCTCGTCAATCGCTTGTATTAAAACCCTGCGTCCTACTCTTCCTCAGCCACCAGGGCGTCATAGCCCTCAGCATCCAGCAGGCCGTCCAGTTCAGACATGTCGGATGCTTTGACTTTAAACATCCAGCCATCACCGAAGGCATCCTCATTGATCGTCTCGGGTGCGCCATCCAGAGCATCGTTGATTGCGATCACTTCACCGCTTACCGGACTGTAGACATCCGAGGCCGCCTTGACTGATTCAACGACGGCGCAATCGCCCCCGGCGTCAAGAGACTGACCGACTTCCGGTAGATCGACAAACACCAGATCACCCAGCAACTCCTGTGCGTGATCGGTAATTCCGATGGTCAGACTGCCGTCACCTTCATCTTTTATCCATTCGTGGGATTTCGCATAACGGCGGTCGGTGGGTGTATTACTCATGTGACTATCCTTTAGAAAAATATTGATCGATTGTTACAGCGCCAGGACAGCTTTACCCTGACGTGCGAAAGGTGGTTTCACTACCTGAGCCGGAACCCGTTTGCCGCGAATCTCAACATCACAGCTCTCTCCAACATCAGGCGATACACGAGCAAAAGCGATGGATCGCTCCAGGGTGGGTGAAAAGCCCCCTGAGGTAATCTCACCGATCTCCTGCTCTCCGTTAAACAGTTTCAAATGGTTACGCAGCACCCCTCGTCCGGTCAAGACCAGACCGATGAATTTCTTTTTCTCGGGATCCTTGCGCTGAGCTTCCAAGGGGCCGCGACCGATGAATTGTCGATCTGCCGGCTCCCAGGCCACGGTCCAGGCCAGTCCTGCCTCAAGCGGGGAGATCTCATCATCCATGTCGGTACCGTAGAGATTCATACCCGCCTCAAGACGCAGGGTATCCCTCGCACCCAGACCACAGGGCGCAACTCCCGCATCACTCAGCGCCTGCCAGAAGTCGGCAGCCTGATCGCCAGGCACCATGATTTCGAAGCCATCCTCACCGGTATAACCGGTACTGGCGACAAACCAATCCCCATCGGCCAGGGCATTGAAAGGCTTCAGCTCACCAGCCTGCTGTAATTTTTCCGAGAGTAACGGCAGAGTCTTTGCTTTCGCATTCGGCCCCTGTACCGCAATCATCGCCAGATCACGGCGTGGCGTGATCTCCAGTTCAAACCCGCCAGACTGCGTCTCCATCCACGCCAGATCTTTCTCAGTGGTGGCCGCATTCACCACCATGCGATACCACTCGTCGCCCAGATAGTAGACGATCAGGTCATCCACCACACCACCCTGCTCATTCAGCATACAGGAGTAGAGCGCTTTACCCTCATTCTTCAAACGGTCGACATCGTTGGCCAGCAGATGGCGCAGATAGGATTTGACCCCGGAGCCCTGCAGGTCGACAACAGTCATGTGTGAGACATCGAACATACCCGCATCCTGGCGCACCTGATGGTGTTCCTGAAGCTGGGAACCATAATGTAGAGGCATTTCCCAGCCACCGAAGGGCACCAGTTTGGCTCCCATCTGTTGATGCTTGGGATAGAGGACGGTCTGTTTGTTCATTAAACTTCTCCCGGTTTGAACCTGAACCCGTGGGTTAAGGTTGCATACAAAAAAGGGCGGCGCGGATGAGATCATCCGCGCCGCCCCTCTGTCCAAAACCTGAGAGTTTGGCGCATGCATACAAGGTCGTTTAGGCAACCTGCTGCGCGCCTGCCCCGTCGGTGGGTGTTGTTACACCACTCTCCAGAGTCGACCTAAGCCTAATTGAGTTTACTTGGCTTCTCCCCACGGTCCTTTTGCCTGAGCGATTCCGGGCGGGTTTGCGCCTTCGGCGTCGGCTTTAAGCCGCTCTCTCCCACGGGGGTGGATCGAGGAATGACTATACTCTTCTACCAGGCTGTTGCCAATCCGCAAAAACCTCATAAACTGTCAGCTGAATTGCCGATTCCAGGCTTGTGATCAGCGGGCCAGCCTCGGCCTGTCGCCGATCATCCCCATCGCACGTCGCATAATCTGGTGCTTCACGAACCCGGAGCGGTCGGCAAGATTCAAGCCCAGGTTGCGGATTAGGCGCAACGGCGGCACTTCGTTGCTAAACAACCGCTTAAAGCCATCCATAGCACCCAGCATGGCGATATTTGCCCCCTTCCTGGCTCGTTCATAGCGACGCAGTGTCGCCATCGATCCGACCGACCTGCCAGCCACACCCGCCTCGGTCAAGACATCCGCCAGCGTCATGGCATCCATAAGGCCCAGATTGACACCCTGCCCCGCCAGTGGATGCATAGCATGGGCCGCATCACCGATAAGCGCCAGGCCCGGTTGAATATAGGTATCCGCATGTTCGAGTCGCAGCGGAAACAACCCTCTCGGGCCAGTTGCCTGAATCGAGCCCAAAACCGCTTCACTGGCCTGGGTCAGCTCCTGACAAAAACCGGCATCATCCAGTGACATCAATGACTCGCCATGGGTCGGACTGGTGGACCAGACAATGGAACAGCGGCCATCATCGATCGGTAACAGAGCGAGTGGCCCAGAACTCATGAAGCGCTGGCGGGCGGTATTTTCGTGAAACCGCTGTGGGGTAATGGTGGCCACAATGGCGTGCTGATCATACTCCCAACCCCGGGTATCGATTCCAGCCAGGTGCCTGACCTCAGAGTCCCGACCATCGGCGGCCACAACCAGCTTTGCGGTCAACCGCTCACCGCTCTGCAATTCAACCTCTGGCGACTCTCCTAAAAACAGATTGCTGATTCTTTCCGGAAAGCGCAGCTGAACGTTGGGATAGGACTCCAGACGCTCCCACAGAGCCAGCTGGGTCACCCGGTTTTCCACAATATGCCCCAGGTCCATCTCACCGATCTCAGCAGCACTGAAATGTATCCGCCCGTTACCGCCGGCATCCCATACTTCCATTTTGTCATAGGCACTGACCCGCATCTCAGCCATCCGGGGCCAGGCCTGCAGGTTTTCAAGAATTCGCTGTGAAGCCCGGGTCAATGCGGAAACTCTCAGATCGACCTCATCCTCCGGCCAGCTCCGAGCAGGCTCCCTGACATCAATTAGCGTAACCTCAAAGCCAGCCTCAGCCATGGCGCATGCCAAAGCACTGCCAACCATCCCGCCGCCAACAATCAGCAGGTCAACAGTGGACGGGGAATTCGTCATAGTGATACTCCTCTGCCCAGTTTTGATAATCGTCCATTCAGTCCCATAAACTGCCTGGCAACCTGATGTTTGAGTCCAGGCATCAGATCGAGACCTACCAAGCCCAGGTTTCGCATGAGTCGCAAAGGCCCGAACGGGTTTGCAAACAATCGCGCCAGACTGTCGGTAATCGCCGCCACCCGATTCTGATCCCTCTCACGCCACTGCCGATACTCATTCAGCAGTTCAAGGTCACCAGGATCCCGGCCATGCTTTGCTGCCTCAACCAGCAGATCCGCCAGTCCGGCAACATCCCGCAAACCAAGGTTGAATCCCTGCCCGGTTACCGGATGTATCGCATGGGCCGCATTTCCGATCAAGGCAATACGCGACCTGACCTGCTCGGCCGCCTGACGCAATCGCAGTGGATAGGCCACCCGCTTACCCAACCGCTCCAATCGGCCCAGCCGGTAACCAAACCGATCCTGCAAGCGATCCAGAAAGGCCTGGTCACTCAGCCCCATCAACTCCGCCACCTGATGGTCTTCAGCCGTCCATACCATTGAGAGACGCTCATCCGTCATCGGCAACAGGGCTAAAGGACCGGTATCGGTGAAACGCTCATAGGCGACAGACCGATGCTCACGATCACAACTCAGATTGGCGATTATTGCCGTCTGCCCATAACTTTTCTCTTTCAGAGGAATCGACAGGAAGCGACGAACCAGTGAATCCCCACCGTCTGCAGCAACCAGTAAGCGGGCATTGATGCGTTGCTCACGACCATCCTGCTCGATCCTTGCCTCCACACCATTGTCAGAAACGGCAAAACTCTTCAACTCTGCGGGACAGATCAGCTCTACATCCTGGCGTTGATCGAGCTCTCTCAGTAATGCATTGCCGAGCGATTTTGCCGTCACCACATAGCCTAAGGCATCGACCCCTTCCTGACGGTGATTCAATCGGGTGAAACCGAAGTGCCCCCGATCCGAGATATGAATATCCAGAATCGGGTGCGCAACCGTTTCGATACCCTGCCAGACACCCATCGCCTGAAGAATCAGACGACTGCCCCAGGAGAGCGCGATCACCCGGTCATCATAGCTTGGTTGGCTGGAGGAACTCAGTGGCCAGGCCTCAATCACACCTATTTTGTAACCGTGTCCACTCAAGGCGTGAGCCAGACTGGCGCCGACCATACCTCCGCCAACGATTAGAATATCCTGTTGAACAATCATACTGAGGCCATTAACGATTCAATCTCTGCAACACGCTTTGGAACATCTTTGGTCAACACATCGCAACCCTCCTTGGTGACAACCACATCATCCTCAATACGGATCCCGATATTCCACCACTTCTTCGCAACGCCCTTGCTACCGGTTGGAATATAGATGCCGGGCTCGATGGTTAACGCCATGCCGGGCTCGAACATTCGCCAGGCCCCATCCACCTTGTAATCCCCCACATCATGAACATCCATACCCAGCCAGTGGCCGGTACGATGAGGAAAGAAGGGTTTATATTTCTCTTCGCGTATCGACTTTGCCAGGGTTCCCTTAATGATTCCCAGCTTGATCAAACCACGGGTAATCGTCCTGACCGCCGCATCATGCGGATCATTCCAGTGGTTACCCGGTTTGACCTTTTCAATGGCGGCATCCTGAGCAGCCAAAACCAACTCATAGAGTTGACGTTGCGGCTCGGAAAATCGACCGTTTACCGGATAGCTGCGGGTTATGTCTGAGGCATAGTAGTCATACTCACAACCTGCATCGATGAGCAACATCTGTTTTGTCTGAGTCTGACATTTGTTATCGATGTAGTGCAGGGTACAGGCATTTGCGCCGGCACCGACAATCGGTGGATAGGCTTGCGCCCGGCCACCTTGATGGCTGCACTCTCTGACAAACTCGGCTTCGAGTTGATACTCCCAGACACCCGGCTTGCAACTCTGCATGACCTTTTTATGTGCTTTAGCTGATATCCGTGCAGCCTGCCTCATAACCTTCAACTCAGAACGACTCTTGTAGAGCCTCATCTCGTGCAGATAGTGATCAAGCGCAATAATCTCGACTGGCCCCTGGGCACCGCTACGCGATTCGCATCGAATCGCATTGATCCACTCAGACAGAGACTTGTCGAATTTCGGGTTACAGCCCATGACATAGAAAATCCGCTCACACTGTTCCAGCATGCGTGGCAAAATGTCATTCAGGTCACCGATCGGGAAAGAGTCGTCGGCGCCATATTTATCACAGGCACCCTCCTGTCCTGCACGCGCTCCATCCCACAACTCCTTCACCGGATCCGACTCCCGGTTGAACAGAATATACTCAGCCTGCTTACGCCCAGGTATCAATACCAGCACCGCTTCAGGTTCAGGGAAACCGGTCAGGTAGAAAAAATCGCTATCCGGCCGGTAGGGAAAGTGGACATCCCGGTTACGGATCAGCAGTGGTGCAGTGGGTAAAATCGCAATACTGCCAGGCCCCATCATTCGCATCAGTTCGCGACGACGGCGCTTGAATTCACTCATCTGCATTCGATCCCCCCCGTATCTCGAACAGCTCTTCCCACATCAGCAGCGTGACCACCTTTAAGAACTCCTGTAATTCCACGTAGGCCACTTCAGTCGCTTCACCAGACTCAAGCTGGTCATAATCCAGACGGGTGAAATGCGCCAGGTCCTGAATTGCCTCTTTGGAATCCCCTGACAGCATCTGTTCGGTCACACCAGCCAATCCAAGCCCATACAGATACCCTTCACACCATTCGCTGAGTGCTTTGGCTCTGCTGGAAATGGCTTCATCATCCTCAGGAAGTAAAGGCATGAATGTAAGCTCTTCCTGTGTGATCTGATGCCTGGCAGCGTAGTACAGCTGGCCGATCATCTCCCGGGTCTCCTGAGCCAGCAGATCCCCCTCCGGCCAGGCTTCTATAAAGGTCGCAATCCAATCCACTGGTGCCTCGGCAGAACCAGCGCAAATCAAACCACTGATGACACCGTGCAACTCACTTGCCCCCATATCGGCGCTCATCGTGCCCAGCAGTTTATCGAGGCGTTGGTACTCGGGCATCTGATCCGTAGTTAACATATTATCTCTTTCAAGCCTCTCAATTCAGTATCGATTGATCCAAGTATGTCGTTTCCAGCTGCAATCCGCCAGCCGAGTTTTCAGCGATCCAGCAACGGCTGAACAACACAACCCGCACACCAGCATCGACACGATCAGAGCAGATCGCCGCCAACAGTAACTGATCAGCAAGGGCTATAGCGCTGACGAGCATGAAACAGTGATACTCTTGGCAACAAGGACAAAAGCTATAAAGCTTTTCTTGAAGTTCCTAAACATCTAATTTTAAATGATGGGTCTGTCAAGAATGATGCGGAAGGAGCCTCTAAATCAGCCGGGGACAGGCGAATCGACAATCACCATACGCTGCCCCAAACTGGGGTCAGGCCTTGTAGCCCACTGCTGATAATCCGCCGGCCGCAGTATGCCAACTGGGCAAAAAGCACGGATGACCATCAATTTCCGCCAGAATCTGCCGATAGAGGTGCAGTGTTTACAGATTCGAATCATTTCATGCAGTTATAGAGATTGACCCACCACAAACTGCCCACTATATTGATGCCCATGACAGAAAAAGAGACACAAAACCCAACCGAACTGGATCTCCAGGCACTCGAAGTCCGGGTTGAGGAGCTGATTCGCGCCTGCTCCTACCTCAAAGACGAAAATAAGTCCCTGCGCATGAGGCAGGACAACCTTGTTGCCGAAAGAGCTGCATTGATCGAGAAAACCGAGCTGGCAAGAACACGCGTCGAAGCCATGATAACCCGTCTCAAATCCATGGAAACACCCCAGTGAAAAGCAACACCCTGCCTGTAACCGTCTCAATTCTCGATAAGGAATACCGTATATCCTGTCAACCGGATGAGCGCGAATCACTGTTACAGGCTGCGGCTTTTGTGGATGGCCAGATGCGCGAGATTCGTCAGGGCGGGCGAATCATCGGCACCGAACGCATCGCTGTAATGACGGCGCTGAATATTGCCAACGACTTGCTGCTCAGCCAGAAAACCAAGCAAGATGGTTCACAAAACATCTCCCGTCGCATCAAAACGCTACAAGAGAAGATTGAGATCGCCCTCAATTCGACCAATCAGATGGAGCTTTAAGCATCTATCGACTGGCTCTCCCGATCCCCTTCGAGCCACCTGACAGCCGATACACCACAACAATAACATCACATGGGAAAGTCAGGGATATAGCGTCACTCCAAGAGCATGTCCGCAACAGTGCCCAAGGTGACACTGATCCGCCTAACATTTTGATTTAAAAGAGAGCCTTTGCAGCCTCTCCGCTCAAACTTGAATTTGGGATCAGATCGCCAGCATTAAAGTCTCAAGATTAAGTTGACAGTTTTAGTTGCCGGTTTACTAAAATAGGTTTAGCCTAGAGTTGTGACTCCCCTGTGGTGCACGTTAGCAGCCCGGGTATTTTCTTGAGCCTAATAGCTACCCTGGGAACATAATGCTAATACCGTTGTGCATGTCCGTTTTCATGCGGAAAGCCTGAGGTACTACTGTTGTTCCCACTTGAACCCTCTGGTTCAAGAACAAAGGCACGCGACGGCACAAACGGGGGCGTCACCTCAACAGTTTTTAGCCCGGTATCCAAATAGTTTACTTAGCGCTGCATTGAGCCTGACTGCAGTGAGGCTCATTGCGGCCTATCATGATCATATTCAAAATGTTAGGGACTTCAAGCCTGCCCTTGCTCTGCGTAGTGGCGCTTGTCAAGGCAACAATCCGTCTCTGCGAGCCACGCCTAGATCAGGCACAGGCTTGAAGCCCTGAAAGCAAACGATTTGGATACCGGGTTAAGAATGATGCAGACCAAACAACTCCGCCAACAGATCAAGGCGCAACGTCGCCAACTCAGCCGACAGACCCGCAAAAAGCACAGTCTGCAACTGCTGGACCATGCAAAAAACCACAAACCTTTCAGACAGAGCAGACGGATTGCCTTCTATCATGCCGTGAACGGTGAAATTGATCCGAAACCACTGCTTGAAGAGGCGCTGAGAAGCGGAAAGACCCCTTATCTGCCGATCTTAAGGCAGGATACATCCATCGGCCTATGGTTCGCACCCTATACACACAAGGCCAAACTCAAACTGAACCGGTTCGGCATTCCTGAACCTGCCGTAGTACACCGTCACCTGATCAAACCATGGTCTCTTGATATGGTCTTTGTGCCACTTGTAGCTTTTGACGATCTTGGTCATCGTATGGGTATGGGAGGGGGTTTCTATGACCGTACATTTGCCTTTAAACTGCAACGGTCACATCTAACAGGCCCAACCATGGTAGGCCTGGCACATGATCTCCAACACCGACCATTCATAAACACCAATCCTTGGGATATTCCACTCGATAGCGTGATAACAGAGTCGCACCTATACCAGTTCTAGTGCCTGTTAAGACGCAACTAAGAAGCCCTGTTACGTCTGATAAAGCACTAATCAAAGTGTGAAGTAGGTAGTTTTGTTGTTCCAATGCTCCTAATGAGCAATGAACAACGATTCTTGGCGCTTCTTTAAGGGCAACCCCTACTATGAATAATCTAAACAGGGTGCTGGGGCGATTTGTGCTTGCTTAAGCGTTATTTGGCGGGGCAGAGCCCCACACTACACCATGTATTCAACAGTAGGGCCCCACCAAAACGCGTTGACGATCATAATCGTTGCAGACAACCATCATCCTTACCAATACGTTGTAATCATCAATCCGATTGAAAGTGTTTTGACCGCAGTAACGGATTCAATAAATACATACCATATAGATCCATTTCACTCGTACTCATAGTTCAAAAGCAGTCTGAAAGCTTCAATCAAACCAATTTCAATAAGTGAGGTGAGCATACAAAACTGATCAAGATTTTGATCTGATATGGCCAAAAAACACTTAACTCACCATGATAAGTACCAACAAGTTGAATTAATTAGCAAAAGAATGCGTTATCTTCTGGATTTTTTTAAAAGCTGAATTATACTCAGTTCATCTGTTAGGTAGTTCTTCTGGGAGGAAATATACATGGCGAAGAAAAAGGCCGCCAAAAAGAAGGCAACAGCGAAGCGTGCAACCACAACCAAGAAGGTAGCTGTTAAGAAGAGAGCTACCAAGAAGAAGGTGGCAACTAAGAAGAGAGTTGCTACTAAGAAAAAGGCAACCAAGAAGAAGGTAGCAGCGAAAAAGAGAGCTACCAAGAAGCGGGTTGTTAAGAAGAAGGCAACCAAAAAGAAGATAGCCAAGACGAAGGCCACCAAGAAAAAGGTCGCTAAGAAAAAGGTAGCCAAGAAGAAGGTTGCTAAGAAGAAGGCAACCAAAAAGAAGGTAGCCAAGAAGAAGGCCACCAAGAAAAAGGTTGCTAAGAAAAAGGTCGCTAAGAAAAAGGTAGCCAAAAAGAAGGCGGCTACTAAAAAGAGGCCAGCCCGCCCTAGGAAAGTAACCCCTAGAAAGAAAAAGGCTGCTTCTTAGACTGACTCAGTAACAACAAACCCCGCATTGCGGGGTTTGTTGTTTACACTCCGTTAGCGAGTCAGTCTGTACTGACACCTGCAAACAATCTGTATGCAGGATTGTCTGTCTCGTCCCAGTAGACATACTCCAACCTCTTCAATTTACGCAAAAAATCCCCTTTTTCACCGGACGGCACCTGGATCCCCATCAGTACCCTCCCATAGGCTGCACCATGGTTGCGGTAGTGGAACAGACTGATATTCCACTCCTTACCCAGATGGCTTAGAAAGTAGAGTAGCGCTCCGGGTCTCTCCGGAAACTCAAAACGAATCAGACTCTCATCTTCTATACCCTGCGCATGCCCACCTACCATATATCGAATATGCAGCTTTGCGGTCTCATTGTCGGTCATATCAATAACCGAATAACCTTTATCCTGAAAACGTCGAAATAGGGATTCCCGCTCCTTGTCACCGCCACTCAGTTCGATACCAACAAAGATCTGA
Organism: Candidatus Thiodiazotropha sp. 'RUGA'; assembly: GCA_016842065.1. Taxonomy (GTDB): domain Bacteria; phylum Pseudomonadota; class Gammaproteobacteria; order Chromatiales; family Chromatiaceae; genus Thiodiazotropha. The sequence continues at coordinate 184,560 of JAEPDS010000001.1, read as the reverse complement.
GCTTTAACCGCATTGCAATAACGATAGTTAAACTCCGTTATGCTGCGCTTACCGATCAACTGACAAAAACGCAGAAAACTGCCGGGCTTCTCAGGGATCTGCACCGCAAACAAGGCCTCCCTGCGCTCACCAAATTCAGCTCGCTCCGCAACATGCCGTAAGCGGTCAAAATTGATATTTGCACCACTGTTGATCGCAATCAGATCCTTACCCTGGCAACCCTCCCGTTTTACATAGCGTTTCAAGCCGGCAACAGAGAGTGCACCGGCAGGCTCCGCAGTCGTTCGGGTATCGTCATATATATCCTTGATGGCGGCGCAGATCTCATCAGTGTTGACCAGCACAACTTCATCCACCACTTTGCGCGCCAGTCGAAAGGTCTCTTTGCCGACCTGCCTGACCGCAACGCCATCAGCAAAGATTCCCACCTGTTTGAGCTTGACCCGGCGCTTGGCCTTCAGTGCCGTATAGAGCGATGGCGCATCTTCCGGCTCTACACCGATGATCTTCACTTGTGGATAGACATATTTGATATAGGCGCCGATACCAGCGATCAATCCACCACCACCGACAGGAATGAAGACGGCTTCCGGCGGTGTTGGATGCTGCCTCAAGATCTCCATTCCAATGGTACCTTGACCCGCAATCACCTCAGGGTCGTCAAACGGATGGATGAAGGTCAAATCCTGCTCTTTGGCCAACTCCTGGGAGCGGGCAAAGGCCTCATCATAGGAGTCTCCGGCCAGAACAATCTTTGCCCCAAAATTCCTTACAGATTTCACCTTAATTAACGGCGTTGTCTTCGGCATCACAATCAATGCCTGGATTTTCAAGCGTTGAGCTGCCAGCGCCACGCCCTGGGCATGATTACCTGCGGACGCAGCAATTACTCCCCGTTTGCGCTTCTTTTCACTAAGATTGATCATCTTGTTGTAGGCGCCACGAAGCTTGAAGGAGAATACCGGCTGCATATCCTCCCGTTTCAGATAGACCTGATTATCCAAACGGGCCGACAGCAAGCTAATGCGGTTCAGCGGGGTTTCTCGGGCAACATCATAAACACGCGCGCGGAGAATCTTCTCAATATAAGGCAAGGGCATTGGCTAATCCCAAATAACAATCCGATAACAACAACTGACTTTCTCTGCTTGTGTAGCGCCTCATACTATTAACCCGGCGACTCAGTATGTCGTGTTCAGCGGGAGTGTGCAGGCCTACAGCAAGACATCAAAACGCCACTGTAGCACTTCTACAGTAAGTTTTGATAACGCAGTCTGTAGGCCTGCACACTCCGGCCTGTCTTTTAAATCACAATGTTAGGGGCTTCAAGCAAACTCTTGCTCCGCGTTGCGGCTCTTGCCAATGGAACAACCGTTACCTGCGAGCCACGCCTGGATCAAGGGTCTGTTTGAAGTCCTGAACACGATATACTGAGTTGCCGGGTTAATTATGCACGATTATAGAGTGATGCTAAGCCATTGGCCGCTAGGCGCGTGACGCAGGGAATGGTGCACCCTTTCCAAGTCACGCAACAACGCGGACGATGGCTTAGCATCTCGCCCGAAGGGTGGTCCGCTTACCCCCTAATCATGCGTTGCACCAGATGATAGTGGTCTGCTATTGTCTGCGCGGCGCGCCTTGACCTGGTGCCCAAGCGGGCCTCTATAATCGTGCATTAGTGTGAGACACTGCACTTGTGGGTATTATTACCCACTGCCGGTAAAAACCGAACAAAAAAACCAAACTGTCAGGCTGACTTTATCTCTTTTTGGATGCTTTCTCGGCCTTTACCTTAGATCGGGAAGGGATAAATGCACAACAGATACCAAAACAACCAGAGACAACTCAGTGTACAGAACTAGCGTAGACGGAGGGATCAGATGAATGCAGATGAACTAAAAAAACAGGCCGCAGAAGCTGCCTTGGAGTATGTAACAGGCGGAATCATTGGCGTCGGAACCGGCTCCACAGTCAACCACTTTATCGACTGCCTGGCCACAGTCAAAGGCAAAATCGAAGGCACCGTCTCCAGTTCGGACGCCTCGACCGAACGCCTGAAACAGCACGGCATACCCGTATTGGACCTCAACTCGACCGGCGACCTGGAAGTCTATATCGACGGAGCGGATGAATCAGACCACTATCTCAATCTCATCAAGGGGGGTGGCGGCGCCCTGACCAGGGAAAAGATCATTGCCGGCGCGAGCAAGAAATTTGTCTGTATCGCGGACCAGAGTAAATTGGTTGATATATTGGGCGCCTTCCCACTGCCGATCGAGGTGATCCCCATGGCCAGAAGCCATGTCGCTCGACAACTGGTAAAACTGGGCGGCACACCCGTTTGGCGCGAAGGATTCATCACAGACAACGGCAATGTGATCCTGGATGTTCATAACCTGGAAATCATGAAACCCAGAGAGATGGAGCAACAGATCAATGCCATTGCCGGCGTGGTGACAACAGGTATATTTGCCTTACGCGGCGCGGATGTGTTGATTCTGGGAACTGAGGAAGGCGCGAAAACCGTCAAGCCGAAATAAGCCACCGAGCAGCCCTGCCTGCCGATTCAGTCAAACCAACCGATTAGAGATATCTCACGATAGTTGCTCTAACGAGATGAACGGCAGGCGGCGATCTGTGGGAGCAGGTTGTTAGCCAGGCTGTGAAATCACTCACTCAGCCCAGGAAAGGATCGCGCCGAATCGGTAACCCAGCTTGATCCTTCACCAATCAATTCAAATTTCTAACTTAACAGACAAAAAAAAGCGGGGCTCAATGAGCCCCGCTTTTCGATACAACCAGTTCTAACAACTATTAGAAGCTGTGGTTGACCTGGAAGCTGACAACGCTAGATTCGTCGCCGCTGTCATCCATCTCAGAGCTTACGTAGTAAGCAGCAACCTGGGTACGCTTGCTCAGGTTGTAGTCGTAACCAAAACCGAAACCGTCGTGGCTGCCGGTACGGAACAGGTTAGCGGTGGAGTCGTCAGAGTCAACTTTGAAGTATTTAGCCTTGAAGTTGCCAGGACCAGCTTTAACAGAACCGTTCAGCATGATACTGGTGGAATCGTCAACACCGTTCTCGATGGTGTCGTAGATCATACCAACTTTGAACATGTCGTGGCTGTAACCAAGACCAACACGTACGTTCTCGTGGTCATCGCCAGAGGTAGCAGGATGAACAGTGGTCTCAGGGGTAGCAACTTCCAAAGCAACAGAAGCGAATACACCGAAGTTGGAGTACATCAGAGCCAGAGAGTAAGCGTCGGTCAGGCCATCAGCCTCTTCGCCTTCAACTGAAGTAGTGTTCTCACCAGGAACCAGAGCAACAGCAGCGGTCAGGCCGCCCATTGCAGGTGAGATGTAAGCCAGGGTACCGTCAGCACGCAGATCGAGCAGATCTTCGGTGTAGCCCAGGTTGTTATCAACAGCGGTGTCACCGAAGTAGTCCAGAGAACCGGTGGAGATTTTCAGAGGGGTGTCGTGACGACCCAGAACAACAGTACCGAAACCGCCAGCCAGGCCGACGAAAGCGTTACGAGCGCCCAGAGCACCGTTACCAGCAAATTCGTTGCCGCCAACGTTGGTAGAGATGTTCACGCCGTATTCAATTTTGTAAACACCGGTCAGACCGTTGCCCAGATCTTCAGAGCCCTTAACGCCAAGACGGGAGGTGCGGTTGTTGATCTGAATTTCGTCGTCGCCGCCTGCATCAGAGAAATCTACGATGTCGATAGACTGACGAACTTTACCGTAGATGGTGGCATCAGCCATGGCTGCAGCAGGTGCTACCAGAGCAGCAGCGATTGCCAAAGAAAGTACTTTTTTCATTTGAGTTAACTCCGAAGAATTGATGGGTAGAAAAATTGACTACGATGCAGATATTAGACAACGAAATTCCAAATTGCAAGCCTTTTTTTGCAAAAAAGACACATAAACAGTCGTTGTTGTAAAATTGATACAGGCAAAATAAAGCAGTTATTAAATAAATATATATCAGTCAGTTAACTAACTTATTTAGATAAATTTGTGAATTTTGATTTGTTTAAAACCAAGCTATTCACTCAGTTATTGTTGCGCTAATTTTAACTACATAAACATCACAACATTAGAAAGTAACCACCCACAAAAATACTTTTAATTACAATAAGATATATTAATTTAACAAATTAACTTATGAATAATCCCTATGAATTACCTGATTAAGAACGGGTATCTAGAGCAAAAAATCCTGAGTTTACTTTAAGATAGGTGGTTGCCGACGCAAAAAACAGACACAACCTTATAAATACAACTAATCCGGGCAGGCAGCTGGCTCAAATTCAGCGTTTTCACATCAGAATCACCAAAAAACCACGGCTTTGGTAAAAAACGCCAGCCGGCCGCAAGATAAGTTACCCGGCATCTACAGGCCGGGCATGACCCGATGGCGAAGAAACTCACCCAGATCTTGAGTTGACGGGTAGCGATCCGCCACCCCGAGGATATAGCCCAGGGTTCGAGGTATATCCTGCAGATAGCCAGGCTTACCATCACGTTTGTTCAGCCTGGCAAAGATACCGCTGGCCTTCAGATGCCGCTGTACCCCCATCAGATCAAACCAGCGCAGAAAGCTCGACTCATGCTGCTCGGCAAGTACCCCGGATTGGCAGGCCGAATCAAAATAGCCCAGGGCCCAGGCCTCCACCTGTTCGGTCGGCCAATCGATATAACAATCCTTCAACAGCGAGACCAGATCATAGGTGACCGGACCGATCACCGCATCCTGGAAATCGATAACACCGGGATTGTGGGAATCAACGACCATCAGATTGCGCGAGTGATAATCCCGGTGTACACAGACCTGGGGCTGCTGCAGTGCGTTTTCTGCCAATGACTGAAACAGCTCATCCAGCAGCTGCCGTTCGTCCTGGCTCAACTGCAGTTTCAGATGAGCTTCCAACAACCAGTCACGAAACAGCTCCATCTCACGGATCAGCAGATTCCGGTCATATTGGGGCAGTCCCTGTCGCGGACCGCGGGCCTGCAGGGTCTCCAGTGCACTCAATGCATCAGCGTAGAGACGATCCACCGTGTGGGGATTCAAACGATCCAGATAGAGCACATCTCCCAGATCCTCAAGTAATAGAAATCCCTGCTCCAGATTCATGGCATGAATATGAGGCACATTCAATCCGATACGCTCAAATTCATTCGCCACCCGAATGAAAGGCTTTGTATCCTCCTTATCGGTTGGCGCATCCATTGCGATATAACTGCCATTCTTCACGCCGATACGAAAATAGCGCCGAAAGCTGGCATCACCGGAAGCCGGTTCAAAAGAGAAGTCGCCCATTTCCGGAAGTGTGTTCAGCCAATCTTTAAGCTGCGCGATACGTTGTGGCATGAAGGCTCCAAATGCTGCTGCCTGAAAAATCAGATTTGCAGGAATGTACAGAATCAGTAACGGCTCGTCACCTGTTCCTGTAAGCAGGACAGATAATCAGTCCGCAAATGAACGCGAATAAACGCAAATGGTTTTATGTGCTGGCCAGGTCAGGGTTTCTCAGTAGCGTAGTCCGGCTCAACCTGACTCTTGTTTCTTGAAACCCGGTTGCGCAGATCGTCTGCGATCAGATAGAAACAGGGAAGCGCCAGCAGGATCAGCACGGTCGCAAAGACCAGGCCGAACCCCAGACTGACCGCCATCGGTGAGAGAAACGCGGTCTGACCGGTGGCAAAAAAGATCAGTGGAGAGATACCCAGGAAGGTGGTTGCGGTGGTTAGCAATATCGGCCTTATGCGAACCCTACCCGCCTCCACCATCGCCTCTTTTCTTTCCCAGCCTTCACGCCTGAGACGCTTGGCGAAATCGATCAGAATCAATGAATCATTGACGACAATACCGGTCAACGCCAGAAAGCCGATCAAGGATAAAAACTGCAGATTGAAATCAAACAACCAGTGCCCGAAGATGACTCCAATTGCACCGAAGGGTATAGCAAACATCACCACCAATGGATCAAGCAGTGACTTGAACAATGCCGCCAGGATAAAAAAGATCACCGCCAGGGCAATAATCCCGGCCCGCTTCATTCCCGCCATGGATTCCTGGGCCTTTTTCTTCTCGCCAAGAAAGATGATGCGCTGCCCTTCAGGTAGCGTGGAGAACTCGCTCGTTATCTGCTCGATCACCTGATTCGGCGTGGTGATCTTGGCATCCACTTCAGCGGTCACTGTCGCCAATCGACTCAGATTGCGTCGATTGATGGTGTTGAAGCCTCTGGCTTCCTGAATATCGGCTACATCGCCAAGATAGACCGTGCGCCCATCGTCCAGGGTAATCGGCAGACGTGACAAGGCACCGGCATCATGACGCAACTCGTCATCATAGATCAGACGTACCGGAATCCGCTTGTCCTGCCAGCTCACATAGGCGAGCTTGAGCCCGAGAAAACCGGTTCGCACCGCATCTGCCAATTGAGTTTGAGTGAGCCCCAAGCGGCGCCCCCGCTCATTCAGTTCATAGCGATACTCAAGCTTGCCCGGATCCATATCCTGGCGGGCATCCGAAATGCCCGGTAAGCGCTGAACAAAACTGCGAATCGATTCTGCACTGCGACTGATCTGGGCAACAGACTCACCCAGAACGCCAACCTCCAGATCGGCACCCGCCGGGCCACCCTGGGCACGCAGTATCGACATCCGCTGTATGCCTGGGACCTGTTGCAGCGCCTGACGCACCGCATCGATCACTTCGGCAGAGCTGCGTTCCCGGCTCCCCTCCCTGGTGAAATTCAGACTGACTACCGGAGAGATCCATCGCTCGATGAAACCCTGCGGCTTCTGCTTTTTCAGATCCACGATCAGCTGAATGTAGCGACTCCCCATGCGCATCCGATGAAAGTCGATGAACATCACCCCCACATTGGTCAGCAGAGTCTCCAGTTCATCGTCTCCAATGGTCTGCATCAACGTCTCTTCCAGCTTGTCAGCCAGACGTGACGCCTCATCGATACTGTATGTGCTCGGCGCCTCGATATTGATGAAGAACTGACCCACATCCACATGGCCGAACAGCAGAAACGGCACCCTGGTGGCGGCGAAAGTAACGGCGATCGCCAACACTCCCACACTCAACATGGCAACCGGATAGCGGTAGTCGAGACACTTGCGCAGCAGCTGAGTATAGCGCCGGTTCAGTGCCGACCAATCGATCCTGCCGTTTTTACGGTTTTTTGTTCTGCGCAGAAACTCTTTCGCATGGGACGGCAGAACGCCGAACGCCTCCAGCAGGGATCCCATCAGCGATGAAGTGACCACCACCGGGATCACCGAAATGAAGGCTCCCATGGTTCCACCAATCGCGAACATCGGCATGAATGCGGCAATGGTGGTCGAAGTGGAGGCAACCACTGGCCAGTAGACCTCACGGGTTCCCTGGGTTGCCGCATAGGTGGGCGATTCACCCGATTCCAGATGACGATAGACATTCTCGCTGACGATGATCGCATCATCCACGATCAATCCCAGTGCAATCAGAAAGGCAAACAGGGAGACCATATTGATGCTGTATCCCAGCATGTAGAGGGCGATGACAGCCACCAGGAATGAGACCGGAATACCCAGTGCGGTGATGAACGCCACCCGAAAGTTGAGCATCTGATAGAGTGCCAGCAAGACCAGAGCCAAACCGACGATGCCGGATGACTTTACCGTCTCAAGACGGTTCTTGACGTAGACAGAGAGATCACTGAACAACCCCAGCTTCACACCGACAGGCAGAGACTGCTGACGCTCTGCCACATAGGCCCTGACCAGCTTGGCCACTTCGATGGTACTCGCCTGACTGGTTTTATTGAGTGTCAGATTGACAGAGGCCTTGCCATTGAAGCGCCCCAGGGTCTGCGCCTCCTCATGACGCAGCTGAACCTGAGCAAGATCACCCAATCGCAGCTGCCCGCCCATTTCGTTGTGACGTAGAACAATCGCGGCCATCTGTTGTGGATCGGGAGGTACTCCCATACCACGCAAGCGGATATCCCCACCACTGGACTTCAGGGTACCACCGGGCAGGTCCCGCAGATTGTTGCGCAGTGCCTTGGAGATCAGATTCAGGGAGACACCCCGGGCAGCCAGCACCTGAGGATCGACCACTACCCAGATCTCCCACTCCCGGTCACCGGCCACCCCGACCGAAGCGGTGCCGGGTATCTGTATCAACTCATCCTTGATCTGCTCGGCCAGCCGATAGAGTTCACCCCGGGATATCTCACCATAGAGACTGACAGAGATGACCGGAAAGCGGGTTTCAAGCCTGGCCAGTTCCGGCTCTTCCGCCTCGGAAGGCAGATCATCAACCTGGTCGAGTGCGGTGCGCACTTTGCGCATGAAGTTGTCTACATCCGAACCGCTTTTCAATTCGATCAGAATATTGGAGAGACTCTCATAACTGGTGGAGCTGATCACATCGATATCGGCCAGGCCATCCAGCTCCTGTTCGATCGGCAGGGTAATCTGTCGCTCCACCTCTTCGGGGGACGCACCCTCGAAGATGGTCTTGATACTCACCTTGTCCTGCTCCACCACGGGAAACATCTCTTGTGGCATGGCGTACCAGGAGACCAGCCCGGCCATCAGGATGATGACCAGCAACAGATTGACGATCAACGGATTGCGAATGGAGAAATCAATCATCCGGTCTGAGATCCTCTATCTGTACCTCATTACCCTCACTCAACACGTCCACGTCCCGCGCCACCAGTTGCTGATTCGGCTGCAGCCCATGTTGCACGATCTGCAGGTCCCCATAGTGCAGTCCGGGGACAATCTCCTGGCGTACCAGATGGTTGTCCCTGATCAGAAACACATAGTGTTTACCCTCTTCGCGCAACAGAGCTGAAGCGGGTACAACCAAGGCCGCCTTTCTCTCTCTCAATGGCAGTTTGACCTGCCCGAGCTGCCCCGGAATCAGTCCCCGGTTTTCAACCTGAATGCGTAAAGGATGGGTATGGGTCTGACTGTCCGGGTCATATTGCAGGGCGATCAGCTTTCCGCTTACCTGCTGCTCACCGACCTCCACAGCCAGTTGTTGTCCCAATTCCAGTGCCGCCACAACATCACCATTGACCGCTACCCGAAGCTCCAGCTTTCGGCTATCGATCAGCTCCAATACCAGAGTATTGGCACTCACATAGTCACCGGCTTCGGCCATCACCCGGTTGACCCGACCACTGAATGGGGCCTGCAGACGGGTTCGATCAAGATTCCGCTGTGCGCGGCTATGCGCGGCACGCTGTCGCTCAATGCGCGCTCTGTTACTTTGCAGGCTGAATGCCAGTCGAGCCTCTTCAGCCTGTAGATTGATCAGCTGCTGACGCGAGCTCTCTAGGGTTGAAACCGAGGCCAGTGACCCCTTACCGAGTTTCTCCAGTCGCTCATACTCCCGCTCAGCCAGACGTCGGTTCTCCCTGGCCAGATCGAGTAGCTTCTGATCACGCTGCAGGGTAGCCTGGGTCTCACTCAATTGTGAGGCGGCTTCAGTCAAGGCATCCTGATAGTCCGCATCCTCCAGCTGCAGTAACAGACTCTCCGCCTCGACCCTCTGCCCAGGCTCCACATGACGCTGTAGCAATTCGCCAGACACCTCAAATCTCAACGAAGCGGTCTGACGGGGACGCAGCAGCCCGGTATAGGTCACTTCCGGCAGCACATCACGCTGCGCCACACGGGTCACTTCCACCCGGGTAACCACAGGCTCTTTGATCTCCATATTGGCCTCTGGCCGGGTGGCGATCAGAAGCAGTACAGTCAATACGGTGACAATCAGAATCGCCAAGCTCAGCAGAAAACGGCGGGTAACAGTGGTCAAGCTCAATCCTCATGGTGCGAAGAATTTGATGTCCGGCAGATTCTATGCGAATTTATCCCGGCCTGCGTGATGATTTATCAATCGCGAACCTGTCGAGCGGCGCGGTTGTCACAAAAACCAGATTTGCAGTCACCGGCAGGCTTTAACCTGAATCCACAGGGTCAGGTCCAATACCACTTGCGAGTCGTAGCGGTTTGCCCTACTTACCCCACAACGCAAACCGAGAGCATAGTGCAACAGGCCACGCCATAATCGTCAAACAGTATGAAACACCGCACCAACAAAGGTTCCCCAGGCAGCAACGGCATAAGGCAGGTACCTCCTCAATAATGTCCACCGGCCGATACGATTGCAAAACAGACAGAGGGCCAGTCGAAGTCTTTGAGATGGCTTGCTGGTTCAGCCTGTCACTGCTCTGGCCTTTTGTCGTCAACGCCGCTGATCCCTCCAGACTGGACCAAGGGATAAGCTGGCATAGTTGCTCAATCCAGGTACCACAACATGACCATGCTGTACCGCAAAGACCCGTCCCACAGCAGCCGATACAACTGACCGCCGAGCAGATCAGCCACGATCAGAATTCGGCGCAAACAGAGTTGAGTGGCGCGGTAAAACTATGGCGGTTCGATGGCTATGCGGAAGCTGACCGATTGACCTATTTCGAGGCACGTCGCGCTGCAGAACTGTTCGGCAACCTGTTCGTCCTACAGCCCGGACTTCGCTTCAGCGCCGACCAGGGATATCTGGAGTTGGACAACCAGCGTGGTTGGCTCGATCAGGTCGAGTTTCGAATGACTGATGTCAATGCCCGCGGGGCGGCAAACAGAGTCGAATTGATCAATAAGCAGCAGTCAAACTATCAGGACGTTACCTACACCACCTGCCCCCCCGGTAAAAACGACTGGAGTCTCGCCGCTGCAGACCTGGAGATCGATATGCAGGAGGGCTGGGGCAGCGCCACACATGCCAGATTAAGACTCGGCAGCGTGCCGATACTCTACATGCCCTACTTCACCTTTCCTGTGGATGAGCGCAGAAAAACCGGTTTTCTGATCCCTTCGGCAGGCTCTTCCAACCGACGGGGTAGTGAGCTCTCCACGCCCTATTATTTCAATCTGGCACCCAACTACGATGCCACTCTGACCCCTCGCTGGATGAGTAAACGTGGACTCATGATGGGGGCCGAGTTTCGCTATCTGGGTAGCCGGCAACGGGCAGAGATCAGTGGTGAGCTGCTACCCAACGACCAAGTTGAGAGTCCGGACCACGGAGAAGAACGACGCGCCTTACGCTTCTACCATGTGAGTCGACCGATCAAGGGTATGACCACCCGCATCGAAACCGATGCGGTGAGTGATAGTGACTATCTGGATGATTTCGGCACCGGCCTGGCGATCACCAGCACCCGTAACCTGGAACGGGTAGGCGAGATCCGCTACCGCCAGGGCAACTGGCAGTTGCTCGGCAGACTACAGAGTTTTCAGACCATCGATGAGACCCTGAGTCAAAGCAATCGCCCCTATCGCCGGCTGCCACAACTGCATACCAGCTACCGTAGCTATGACAACCCTTTTGGCTTCAACCTTGGTTTTCGCGGTGAATACACCCACTTCAAGCACGACACGCTGAGCAACGGTGAACGATTGATTCTACGCCCCAGCATCAGTCTGCCAATGCGCCGTAGCTGGGGCCATCTGACGCCCAACCTGAGCCTCAACTACGCCGCTTATGAGCTGGACCTGGACGACTCTGCCCAGGAGAGCAAACCGGACTATTTCGTACCGGCCTTCAGTCTCGACAGCGGGCTGGTATTCGAACGTGAGACATCCTGGTTCGGACACAACGCCTATCAGACGCTGGAACCGAGGCTCTACTATCTGTATGCCGAGCATGACGATCAATCGGATATTCCGGATTTCGACACAGCCGACCTGGACCTGAAGTTCTCCAATCTGTTCAAAGAGAACCGCTTTAGCGGCAGTGACCGGTTCGGTGACGCCAATCAACTCGCCTTCGGCCTGACCACCCGCTGGTTCCAGGCCGATAACGGACTGGAACGATTACGCGCCAGTATCGGTCAGATCTACTATGCCGATGACCGGCAGGTACAGCTGACCGGTTCAACAGAGGAAGACCCGTCATCCGCGGTTGTGGCAGAATTGGCAGCCCGCTTCGGCTCAGCCTGGCAGACCAGTCTGAGTTTGCGCAGAAACCCTCACCTGGAAGAGGATAATATCGACAAGGGGCGCTTCACCCTGCGCTACCGTACGGCAGCCCGTCAGCTGTTCAATGTCGATTACAATTACAAGCGGAATTCGATCGAGGATCTGGATGTTTCGGTCTTCTGGCCCTTTGGCCGGCAACTCAGTGTGTTCGGAAAATGGAAGCACTCATACCTTTATGACAGGAATATGAATAGAATAGTGGGTTTCGAGTATGGTGGCCGCTGCTGCTGGAAACTCAGAACCTTTTACCAGCGCTATGTGGCCAATGAGGATAAAGATGAAGATGAGGAGTCGCGATTTATGCTGCAACTTGAGTTGCGGGGTCTCGGTTCACTGGGTCAGCAGGCTGACCGGGAACTGGAGCAGTCCATCTACGGTTACCGGCCTGAGCGATAGTCATGTCTGAGCGATCCTCATTCATCTCACTGTTTCTGCTGCTCTGCCTGCTGCTCTCAAGCACCCTGTCAGCGGCGGCTGTGAAAGAGCTCGACTACATCGTGGCAATTGTCAATGATGACATCATTGCGAAAAGCGAACTCGACAATAAAACCCGGGAAATGCTGGCCCAGATGTCGCAAACGCGGAAGAACCTGCCGCCAATGAAGATCATTCAGGAGCAGATCCTGGAGCGTATGATCGCCAAACGGTTGCAACTTCAGGCAGCCAACCGTCTGGGATTGAGCGTCGATGACGCCACGGTCACCAAGGCAATCGCCAATATTGCCGAAACCAACAACATCACCCTGCTGCAACTTCGCGAGACGCTTGAAATGGATGGCATCAGTTTCCCCCTGTTCCGGGAACAGTTGCGGGAGGACATCCTGATAAACCGGCTGAAACAGAAAGAGGTGATCAACCGGATCGTCATCACCGAACAGGATATCAAGAATTTTCTTGCCCGGGAGATAGGCTCCAGCCGCCAGAGAACCGCCGTACGCCTGCTGCATATACTGATCGCAACACCGGAAGGGGCCTCTCCCCAGGATGTACAGGCAGCAAAAAAACGCGCAGCAGAGATCCATCAGGAACTGCTTGAGGGTGGTGATTTCAGTGAACTGGCGATACGCCACTCGAATGGTCGCCAGGCCTTGGAAGGAGGTGATCTGGGTTGGATCGAGACCTCGAGAATACCCAGCCTGTTTACCAGCGTGGTCGATGAGATGGATGCGGGAAGCATCAGTACCCCGATCCGCAATGCGTCCGGTTTCCACATCGTCAAGCTGGCCGAGGTAAAAGGCGGCCAGAAAATGATCATCAACCAGACCCATGCCCGCCATATTCTGATCAACACCAATGAGATCGTCTCCGACGATGAAGCTCGCCAGCGTCTGGAAACCCTGCGTGCACGCATCATCGATGGGGATGGCTTTGAGACCCTCGCCAGATCACACTCTGACGACAAGGCATCAGCCATCAAGGGCGGTGACCTGGGCTGGACCAGTCCAGGAGATCTGGTGCCCCAGTTTGAGGAGCAGATGAATGCGATGGCGATCGATGAGATCAGCCAGCCCTTTAAAACCCAATTCGGCTGGCATATCGTACAGCCTCTGGAGCGCCGACAGCACGACAGCACCGAAGAGGTGCTGAAGAACAAGGCACGGCAGGAAATTCAGAAACAGAAATCGGAAGAAGCGATAGAGTTGTGGCTGCGTCGCCTGCGTGACGAAGCTTATGTTGAAGTACTTTTGGAAGAGTTGAGTCCCCCTTGATAACACGTCTTGCACTTACCCCTGGAGAACCAGCCGGGATCGGCCCTGATATCTGTGTCATGCTGGCCCAGCGGCCCTACCCGGAAACTGAGATCGTTGTCGTCGCGGATCCCACGCTTTTGCAGCTGAGAGCTGAGCGTCTGGGGATTCCGTTGGAGATGCATCCCTTTGATGCCAGCCGACCGGCCACCCCACTACCACCCGGCCATCTACGCTATCTGCCGGTGGCGTTACACAACGAAGTCAGCTGCGGCAAACTCAATCCGGCGAATGCCACCTATGTGGTCGAAACCCTCAAACAGGCCACCGTAGGCTGTATTGAAGGCCGCTTTAACGGCATGGTGACCGGTCCGGTTCATAAAGGCGTGATCAACGATGCCGGGCTATCCTTTACCGGTCACACCGAGTATCTCTCGGACCTGTGTGACAATGCCCATCCGGTAATGATGCTGGCCACACCGGAACTCCGCGTGGCCCTGGCAACCACCCATCTTCCATTGCGCGAGGTCAGCGACGCGATCACCAAGGATCGCTTGCGTAAGGTCGCCACGATTCTGCATAACGATCTGCAGAGCTGCTTCGGTCTTAAACAGCCCCGTATCATGGTCTGCGGTCTCAATCCCCATGCCGGAGAGCAGGGCCATCTGGGCCGGGAAGAGATCGAGATCATCGAGCCGGTGCTGGCGGAACTCAACAGTCAGGGTATGCAACTGATCGGCCCGTTGCCCGCCGATACCCTGTTTACCCCGATCCATCTGCAGCAGGCCGATGCGGTGCTGGCGATGTTTCATGATCAGGGTCTGCCGGTCCTCAAACACATGGGGTTTGGCCAGGCGGTGAACATCACCCTTGGACTGCCGATTGTCCGAACCTCGGTGGATCATGGTACCGCACTGCCTCTGGCCGGTACCGACCAGGCAGACCTGGGCAGCCTGATCTATGCGGTGAAGGTTGCCGACACTATGGCCCGTAGCCGATATCAAGCGAACCGCTGAATTTGTTTAAGAAGAAATTAGTCCGCAAATGAACGCAAATGGTTATCGATATAGGGTGCAACAATTCACTGTCGCCAAGTAGATTCTTAAAGCCAAAAAAATCAGGATGCAGTTTTACTGCATCCTGTTGTTTCTAACGATTTCATGAGATGAGATCATCAATCATTGCAAATGTTTGCGTTTATTCGCGTTCATTTGCGGACTAAAAATTTCTACTCACCCGCAATCATCATGTTATCGATCAGCCAGGAGCCGGTCTGCACGCTGCTGCGGGTCTCGATATCACTGCCAACTTCCTGCAGACCGAGGAACATCTCTTTCATATTGCCGGCGATGGTGATCTCCTCCACCGGAAACTGGACTTCACCGTTTTCAATCCAGAAACCGGTGGCACCCCGTGAGTAGTCACCGGTAACCATATTGACTCCCTGCCCCATCAGTTCGGTCACCAGCAGCCCCCGTTGCATGCTCTTCAGCAATCCCTGTCTGTCCTGATCACCGCTGTTGATGCGCAGGTTTCTCACGCCCCCCCCGTTACCGGTGGTCTGCATACCGAGCTTTCGAGCGGCATAGCTGTCCAATACATAACTGGAGAGCACCCCGTCCTGGATGAAATCCTTGCGACTGGTGGCCACTCCTTCACTGTCGTAGGCACAGCTGGCCAGACCACCGGACAGCAGCGGATCTTCATGGATATTGATGAATGAGGGAAACACCGGCTTTCCCAATTGGTCCAGCAGAAAGCTGGCCTTGCGATAGAGGGATGAGCCACGAATCGCACCGACAAAACTGCGCAGCAGACCCACCGCCACATCCGCCTGGAAGAGTACTGGCGCCTGCTGGGTCTTGATCCGGCGGCCATTGAGACGGGCCAGGGTTCTCTTGGCGGCCATCTCGCCCACTGATTCAGCACCATCCAACTGCTCACTCTTGCGTGCCAGGGTATACCAGTAATCCCTCTGCATACTCTCCCCCTGCTTGCCCAGCACTGCACAACTCAGGCTGTGGCGCGAGGAGGGATAGCCGCCAATGAATCCATGGGTGTTGCCATAGACCTGCAGTCCATTGTGCGAGTTCAGGGTAGCCCCCTCCGAATTGAAAATCCGATCGTCGCTCTCCCGAGCGGCTGTCTCACAGCGAATCGCCAGTTCGATCGCCTCCTCGACACTCTGGTTCCAGGGGTGATAGAGATCGAGATCGGGTAACTCGGTCGCCATCAATGACGGGTCCGCCAAGCCCGCACAATCATCTTCCGAGGTGTAGCGGGCAAAGTTGCAGGCTGCTTCCACCGTCTCTTTGATCGCCTGAGGGGAGAGATCCGATGTACTGGCAGAACCTTTACGGTGACCGAAATAGACAGTTACTCCCAAACCGTTGTCCCGTGTGTGCTCGATGGTCTCAGTCTCACCGAGACGAACCGTCACCGACAGACCCGCATCACTGCTGACCGCGGCTTCAGCGGCACTGGCACCCTGTCGTTTGGCCTCTTGCAGCAGCTCTTCCACCGACTGTTGCAGATCAAGCTGCCTGGATTTCATATCGCTCACTGCTCGGTTCCTCCGACGGTCAACTCATCAAGCTTCAAAGTCGGCTGACCGACACCCACGGGTACACTCTGACCCTCTTTACCGCATACCCCGACTCCCTTGTCCAGCTTCAAATCATCCCCGACCATGCTGATTCGACTCATCGCTTCCGGACCATTGCCGATCAGGGTGGCCCCCTTCACCGGACGAGTCACCTTGCCGTTCTCGATCAGGTAGGCCTCACTGGCGGAGAAGACAAACTTTCCTGAGGTGATATCCACCTGACCACCACCAAAATTAACCGCATACAAGCCGCGCTCCACAGAAGCGATGATCTCTTCAGGATTGTGTTCACCAGCCAGCATGTAGGTATTGGTCATACGTGGCATCGGCAGATGAGCATAGGACTCCCGTCGTCCATTGCCGGTTGAGGCGGTATTCATCAGTCGCGCATTGTGTTTATCCTGCATGTAACCCTTCAGAATGCCGTTTTCGATCAACACGGTATTCTGGCTCGGCGTACCTTCATCATCGATATTCAGGGAACCCCGTCGCCCGGGCAAGGTGCCATCATCGACAACGGTGCAGCAACTGGAAGCCACCTGTTCACCGATGCGCCCACTGAAGGCCGAGGTGCCTTTGCGGTTGAAATCCCCCTCCAGGCCGTGACCGACCGCTTCATGCAGCAGTACCCCAGGCCAGCCTGGGCCAAGCACCACCGGCATGCTTCCAGCGGGCGCATCCACCGCATCGAGATTGACCAGAGCCTGCCGCACCGCCTCTCTGGCATATTCGAGACCACGCGACTCCTGAATGAAATAATCAAGACTCTGCCGTGCGCCTCCGCCACTGCTGCCTTGCTCCCGGCGTCCGTTATGTTCGGCAATGACATGCACATTCAGTCGCACCAGCGGCCTGACATCGGCACTCAGGGTACCGTCAATGGCCGCCACCAGAATGATATCCTGAGCCGCAACCAGACTGACGATCACCTGCTTGACTCTTGGATCCTGTTTGCGCGCCTCCCGGTCCAGAGCCTGCAGCAGCTCGACCTTCTCCGCTTCATTCAGACTGGGCAGTGGATTCAGCGGCGCATAGAGCTGGTTGGCAATCGGAGACCCGGCGATCTGTACACTCTGACTGCTGCCACTGCGGGTTATTGCACGCGCGGCCCGGGCCGCCTCCTGCAGAGTGGGTAGCTGAAGTTCATCCGAGTAGGCAAAGCCGGTCTTTTCACCACTGATCACCCGGATACCGGCACCCTGTTCGATATTGTGCGCCCCCTCCTTGATGATGCCGTCCTCCAAAACCCAGGATTCGAGTCGGCTGGATTGAAAATAGAGATCCGCGGCATCCACTTCCTGCCCGGTCAATTCACCAAGCATTCTGTCCAGGTCGTTTTCACCCAACCCCACTGGGGCGAGAATATTCTGTTGTGCTATTTGAATCAGATCTGACATGTTGTTTCCAGCCAGTCGGCTGCTTTTGGGCCCGTTAAAAAATTACAATCGGCCCTGTCGGGACGCTTTGTCGTCCCGCAAGGCGGAGTGAGCGAGATGTCGCTCTACAAAAACGAATGATATCGCAGCTGAGCAATAAAATAGCCCCAGCCACCAGCGGTTTTATCAGGGAGTGACGATCGAGCCTGGCATCCAATACTTAAAAGAGCTGCCGGTGATCAATCGTCGGAAAGGTGCGCCTGATGGTCTTCTGGTATTCCCTGTCAAGCTCGACACACACATAGCCGGTACCCCTAGGTACCTGGCTGAGTACTGTTCCCCAGGGATCGACAATCATACTGTGGCCATGGGTCTCACGACCACTGATATGGTATCCCCCTTGTGCGGCGGCAATCACAAACGCAAGATTTTCGATCGCCCGCGCTCTTACCAGGGTTTCCCAATGCGCCTTTCCGGTCATCGCAGTAAATGAGGAGGGTACAGCAAACAGTTCCGCGCCCTGTTCCAGCAGTTTGCGAAACAGCTCGGGAAAACGCAGATCGTAGCAGACTGCGATACCCAGCTTGCCAAACGGCGTATCCAAGACCACCGGCTGGTTACCGGGCTCGATGGTGCTGGACTCCACATAGCGCTCGTCGGTTTCAACCAGATGGACATCAAACAGATGAATTTTATCGTAGCGTGCGACCCGACGACCCTGATCATCCATTACCAGACAGGCAGCCCGGACTTTACCACCCTGACTGGCGCGTAAGGGGATCGTCCCCCCCACCAACCAGACACCATAGCGTTTTGCCATCTGACTGAGAAAACCCTGCAGTGGTCCATCTTCATCCTCTTCGCAGAGGGTCAGCATATCCCGGTCATGTTCTCCCTTGAAGGCAAAATTCTCAGGCAACACAACCAGGCCCGCACCATTATCACTTGCCTCACCAATCAGCCGTTCCGCCTCCAGAAGATTGGCACTGACATGGGGACTTGACGCCATCTGGATGGCAGCAACTTGATTTTTCTTACCACTCATAATTCAATCTAATCTGTGTAAACTCAGCCAATGTCGGACCATTCAAGCAAACAATCCGGACCGGTCGTTTGTTATTTCATCGGATCCCGGCAAACCGTTTTGTCCACCGAAAATCCTGCCAGAACCAGCAGCATAGCACTATGCAACATCCAACTACCAGCCGTGGCCAGTCAACCCAATGGACAAGCAGCATTAGCTGGCAAGCCTAATCGCCGGGCATTTCCGGCATATGCGTATCCCGCTCCTCGTCATCGACCTGCAGCGAGAGCTGATTGAAGGTGGGATCATCCCAGCTGCCGGTCACCTCATAAGTGCGCATGGCGATCCGATCAAAGTGTTTACCAAACAGTTGCTGGGTCACCGCCAGCGCCACACCCACTGTGGGGTTTATCGCCAGCGCACCGACCAGGGGCAGCGTGGCGCTCACATTCGGCGTTACCACCACTTGTTGATCGTAAGTTCTGCTGCTCAGCCCGGTGCGCCCCCGTATGTCGACCATCGCGGCGGTAGAGCGCAACGCCAGATCCGTGGTGTAGGCATCGCCATCATTCAGCACAAAGTTGCCCTGGATACTGTCGAATGCCATCCCCTTGGAGAAGAGATCTGAGAAGTCGAGGGCCAGTCGTTTACCGAGTGCATTCAGACTGAACAAACCGATCAGACGCCCCACTCCCGGATCCACATTATCGACCGCCCCCTTTCCCACATCCAGCCAGATACTGCCATACAGATTCTCAGCCCCCATCTGCAGCGGCGAAGTGGGCCAGTAGAGCTCTGCTTTGACTTCGGTGGGTGCCTTTTCAATGCCGGTGGTCAAACCAAGATGATGTTGCAGATCACCCAGGCTTGGGGTCTTCATGTGCAGATTCAAACCGGTGCTATGGCCCTTTGGCGAAACGCGCCAATAGCCCTGTCCCGACAGATCGATGGTATGTCCGATCAAAGTAAGATTGTTGATCGTGATGCCACTGTTTTCCTTGCTCCAGGTGAGATTTCCCTTGCCGATCGGCCGATCGTTGATAAAGAGTTTGTCTACCGAAAAATTAATTGCCGGCACATCCCTGGGATCCAAATCGTTTTGCGGATCGGTCTGTGGCTGCTCACCGGTAATCGCTGAAGCCAACTCATCAAGATCCAGTTTAATGAAATCGAAACGCCCAAGAATTGGCTGCGTCTGCAGATCGCTCGGTACCTGCATGGTGCCCTGCACCGTGTCTGAGGTGAGATTCACCCGGTAGCCATTGGCATAGTCCTTATAGGTGAACCGGGTCTGGGGACAAGCCGTACCCAGCGCGATAAGTTCATCGACCCGCAGGTTCATTTCGATACGCGGCATTGGCGTATCGGATTGCTTGGCCTGTCGATTGACCCAGGCTATCCAATGGTCCGCGTTGAGCAGGTCGAGCTGTCCGCTGAGGTGAAACCCTTCAACTCCATCCAGACTGAGAGGCTCCCGCTGAAAACCGATCGCGGCAACCCAGGGTTTCTCCTGATCATCGTAGAGACGCAGAAGACCATGGGTATCGTCACCGTAAAGCACTCTCAGTTCGGTACTGGAATCACTCAGAAAGTCCACCCCCAAATCGAGTTCCCGGGCTACCTCAGGCGCCTTGATCAAGGGCGCAGGCAGGTCGACTTCCACACCAACCAGCTGTGAGGAGAGACTCATTCTAACCGGTATCCGGCTCGGCTGATGGGCGATACTGAACTCCAGATCAGCTCTGCCCCGGCCTTTAAAATATTGCAGATACCAATCAGGAAATTTTTTATGCAGCTTGGCCAAGTCCAAAACGCTGCTTGCATAGATACGGGTCCAATCCCTGCCCTGATACCGATAGGGGGCAATATCGAATTGCACCGGCTCATTGAGAAACTGCGCCTGCAACTTTTTCCCACTGACACCGGAACTGTCGAACTTGACCTCTCCGGTGATCGACTTCAGGTCGACATCCGCCTGTTTGACCCGCAGTGCGGCACGCTGAAAATCGATCGCCCCTTCGACCGACAACTCACCCCGCCCCTCCTCCAATGGAATTGCCAGATCCACCACCGTACGGGTTTTACCACCAACCGAAACGGCTTCGACAAACGGCTGAAAATCCTCTTTTAGCGGGGTATCACCCAGGATCGCCATGATGTCTTTGAATGGTCCAATGGCTTCCCCTCTGATCTTCACCGGGGTTGGATTGCGCAGCTCATCGATCTCAACAGAGACATCCCGCAGCCGGCTGTTGAGCATCACCCCCTCCTCAAGCCTGGCTGTCAAACCGTTGTTGATGAAGTGAACTTCCGCCACCGTTTCCGAGAGAACCGGCCACTCGGGCATATAGTCGAGGAGTAGATCCTCAACCCCGAACCAGACCTCGAAGCGACCTTCATGGGCTTTGAAGGGAAAAGCACTCACCGGGCCATAGAGCAGGAAGCTACCCGATTTCACATGCCCGCTGACCATCGATTTATCCAGCCACTCCACCAATCCTTCGGGCATCACGGTAACCGGCAGGTATTCGCTTTTGCGGGAACCATCCGCGTTCCAGAAATCGGTCTGAATATCGGCGAACAGATCCTTGCCGCTGATCGGTATCTGAAGTTCGATACGCGACAGGGTCTGCATATCCGGATTGCTCATCTCAAGATGGTCGGTCTGCATATGCAAACCGCTCTGCAGATCGAAATTCCACAGGAAATCGCCCTTAACCCGGTCAGCCTGCAGCGGCCTGCGAAACAGTTGCGGGTAGTCGATGGTGAGGTTGTCGCTGTCGATCTTCAACCAGCCTCCCGACTGGTTACCATCGAATGACATCTTCAATCCAGCGGTACCCGGGATACTCTCCCAGGGGTTGGAGATGAACTTTTCAACCTCACCCTGCAGCTGCCAGGTCATCTCCTGCCCAGGTAACTGCTGCAGATAGAAATCGAGCCCCGTCAGGTCTCCCCGGGGATTCAATCCCAACAGGGCATTCTGCAGATCCCTGGCCGGCAGTTCGACGATCGAAATCAGATCGTGGGCGGTATCGAGGGAGAGATAGTCGGCTCGCAGTTCGAATCCGGTACCCTGCTCTGTCGATTTCCACCAGGTGACTTCAATACCGCCTTCTGGCCACTCCCGCCCCTTCTGAGTCAGCGAGAACTGCTCCAGCGCCAACATCCAGCCTGCCTCGATCCTCGACCAGTCAAGCGAGGTGGCAAGATGCTCTAACGAGAATGATTGATCTTTCTGCCGACCGGTCAGATGCAGGCCATGAAGCTCTGACTGCCCACTGATCCTCTGCACCGCTCCATCCGCAACATCACCCCAAAGCTCCAGATTGGCCCGTCCCTGATCCAACTGGTATCCACCCGGCAGCCACTCCCCAAGCCGGCCACCTAACTGCAGATCCTCGCACTTCAGATAGAACTCACCACTCATCACCATGGAATCCGCTGAGCTCTGTCGTAGATCCGCAATCAGTTCGATCTTCTCCTCTCCCCGATGACCGATCCGCCCAGAGAGTGCAAGCCGATGCTGCAGACCGTTGTTCAACAGATCCACTTTCAAGCCACTGAGCCTTAACGGTGGGCGCCCCTGCAGTGCGCTCTTGATGAGAATCTCCGTATCCACCATGCGCAACCGGTTCTGCTCCAGAAAGATTCCCAGCACCGCAGCGGTATCGGATGATTCCCCGGCTCTCTCCATGCCCTGCAATGAGAAGGAGCCGTCGGCAAAACGCTCCATCTTCAGCTTGGTGCCGACCACTTTGCCACCGCCCAGCTGCAACTGACCGGCCAGCAGGCTCTTCAGCAACTGGACTCTGACGTAGAGTTCGGGAGCATACAGCAGTGGCTCTTCGGTCTGCTTATCCAGGGCACTCACATCCGCAAACTTGAGAACCAGATGGACACCTTTCAGCTGCGCCTGAATGGCGCCGATACTGAGTGGCATCTCAGCCTTCTCTTCGAGTACCCGTTCGATCTCCTGACGGTAGGGTTCCAGATCGATACCCGGCAACAGAAATCGTGCCAGGGTCAAACCCACCGCCAGCAGGATTACCAGCCAGGCGATAACCTGCCAGAACTTCGTGTGAATATATTTTGCGGCGGCGAGCATGAAAACGAAATTCAGCGGTGGTCAGACCAACACCACATCATAGTGTTCCTGACTGTACAACTGCTCAGCCTGCAGCTTGATTGGATGGCCGACGAACTGCTCCAGTTCGGCCAGATGGGTGGACTCTTCGTCGAGTAGTCGGTCGATCACCTCCTGGGAGGCCAGTACCAGCAAGGACTCCACATCGAACTGCCTGGATTCCCGCAGGATTTCACGAAAGATCTCATAGCAGGTGGTCTCTGCCGTCTTCATCGAACCACGCCCACCACAACAGCTGCAGGGTTCACAGAGCACATGCTCCAGGGACTCCCGAATGCGCTTGCGGGTCATCTCCACCAGCCCCAGAGAGGAGACCTCGGTGATGTGGGTCCGCGCATGATCATGGGCGAGACACTTCTCCAGCGCGCGTAGAACCTGACGCCGATGTTCCGGATCGAGCATGTCGATGAAGTCGATGATGATGATGCCACCAAGATTACGAATTCTCAGTTGCCGGCAGATCGCCTGGGCAGCCTCCAGGTTGGTCTTGAAGATGGTCTCTTCCAGGTTCCGGTGTCCGACAAAAGCACCGGTATTGACATCGATGGTGGTCATCGCCTCGGTCTGATCGATCACCAGATGGCCGCCGGATTTGAGCTGAACTTTACGCTCCAGGGCTTTCTGTATCTCATCCTCCACCCCATACAGATCGAACAGGGGACGCTCACCCGGGTAGTATTCGATGCGGTGCTTGATGTCCGGGATGAACTTTTGCGCGAAACTGATCGATTTCTGGTGGGTCTCCTTGGAGTCGATGCGTACCTTCTCCACGTCGGGACCGACCAAATCACGCAATGACCTCAGGGGTAAGGAGAGGTCCTCATGGATCAGTTCGATGCTTTTTGCCAGTTTGCTTCTCTCCTGGATGGAGCTCCAAAGCCGGGCGAGAAATCGCATATCGGCTTTCAACGACGACTCATCCACTCCCTCAGCTGCGGTTCTTGCGATATAACCACCTGTGATTTCTCCTGTTTCCGCGACCTGATTGAGCAATTCACGGAGTCGTTGACGCTCATCCTCTGCCTCGATTCTCTGAGAAATCCCCATATTGCCCAAAGAAGGCATGAAGACCAGGTGCCTGGATGGAATGGAGATGTTGGTGGTCAGCCTGGCGCCTTTGGTACCGATCGGATCCTTCAGCACCTGCACGATCACCAGTTCGCCTTCCCGCAACAACTCATGGATATTGTCGGTTTTCGGTTTGTCGGTTGAGTCTCCGATATCCGAGACGTGGAGGAATGCCGCCCGCTCAAGCCCCACGTCGACAAATGCCGCCTGCATACCGGGCAGAACCCGACAGACCTTGCCCTTGTAGATATTGCCAACCAGCCCCCGTTTTCCGGAACGCTCGATGATGATCTCCTGCACAGCACCATTTTCAATGACCGCCACACGGGTTTCGGGAGGAGTTACATTAATTAGAATTTCTTCACTCATATCAACTACTTCGTTATTTTCGTTATTGCTAATCCCTGTAGACAAAAGCGCTGCCTCCGAATCTCTTTCATCGGACAATCGGGCAATTTATTAACCTAGAATCCATGCAGTGTTAATGAGCCCACCCAAAGGTGAGCCTTAATTCATTAATTCATGCTACACATCATTAGCTTACGACAGATGTCAGCTGGCTGATGCGGAATCTGGGCTCAAGCCCGCAACCTAGCAATTTCTCCTCAACCCCGGCACGCCGGCAATCTCTGACGGGGGATACCCGCTTATCCGGACCAATCCGAGTCTGGCGCACCCTGTGCGGCCTAAATATTACCTGGGCCTATCGAATTAGTCTTCCCAGCACCAAATTCGATCCCGTTCAATTGCAGTAATTCCGCGGTTTCGAACAGCGGCAAGCCCATCACAGCAGAATAACTGCCCTCCAGCCGCGCGATAAATTGCGCTCCAAGTCCTTGAATTGCATAGCTTCCCGCCTTATCCAGCGGCTCTCCCGTATGCCAGTAACCGAGCATCTCGGCTTGACTGAGTTTACGAAAGGTTACCTGACTTACCGAGAGCCGGGTCTGTGCAGCCGATCGACACAGTGTTACGGCACTGAACACCTCATGGGTAGTACCGGAGAGCTGTCCCAGCATCCACAAAGCGTGATCCCGGTTCTCCGGTTTTCCCAGGATATGGCCGTTTACAACCACACTGGTATCGGCAGCCAAGACCGGCAATCGAGCGGTTTCACTGAGCTGCCTGAAACCGGCCACAGCTTTATCCTCGGCCACCCGCTGCACATAGTCTTGCGGTTGCTCCCCAGGCAACGGCCCCTCATCGACCTCAATATCGAGCAGCTCGAAGCGCACCCCGATCTGTTGCAGCAGTTCACGCCGCCTTGGGGATCTTGACGCCAGGTAGAGGCTGGGCAGGTCATCCATACTGCTATCCAGCACGATGATAGGGATGGTTGTGTATCAGACTCCAGGCCCGATAGAGCTGTTCAGCCACCACCACCCTGACCAGCGGATGGGGCAGGGTTAAAGGCGACAGTGACCAACGCCCCTCCGCCTGGCTCAAACACTCCGCCGAGAGCCCTTCCGGTCCGCCCACGAGGAGCGCCAGATCCCGGCCATCGCCCATCCAGGACTCGAGTTTGCTGGAGAGTTGCTCTGTACTCCAGGCCCGTCCCTGCACATCCAAAGCCACAACCCGACACCCTTTGGGTATCGCTTTCAGCATCCTTTCCCCCTCATCCTTCAGAATCCGCTTGATATCGGCCTTTTTGCCCCGCTGTCCAGGAGCGATCTCGAGCAGATGGAGATAGCAATCCCCATTCAGCCGCCGGGCATATGTCTGATAGCCTTCGACCACCCAATCAGGCATGCGGTTTCCGACAGAAACAAGATGGATATTCATGCTGGGGGATTGTACGGGATTGTGTGCTTCGATGGGCAAGTTTTACATCCATGCGATTCGCAGCTGATAACACTCAGCCAAGGCTCTGATTCCATGCAGGATCGTAGTTATACCTTTTATCCTGTATGCTTCCGCCCCATGAGCAATAAACACCTGACTGAAACCCGTTTTACCGACTTCGATCTCGACCCCCAGGTTCTGCTGGGTATCCAGGAGGCCGGCTTCGAATACTGCACGCCGATTCAAGCGGAAACCCTGCCGATTGCATTGACCGGAAAGGATCTGGCCGGGCAGGCACAGACCGGTACGGGTAAAACCGCAGCCTTTCTGATCGCTGCCATCGACCACCTGTTGCGCAACCCACCATCGGAACAGCGCCGGGTCAATCAACCACGCACCCTGATTCTGGCACCGACCAGAGAGCTGGCGGTACAGATCTACAACGATGCCCAGGCATTGACCCAGCATACTGAGCTGACGACCGCAGCGGTCTACGGCGGCACCGGATATGACAAGCAGCGCAAACAGATCGAGCAGGGGGTGGATATCCTCATCGGCACCCCGGGACGACTGATCGACTACTTGAAACAGCGGGTCTACGACCTGAAAGAGATTCAGGTGATCGTACTGGACGAGGCCGACCGCATGTTCGATCTCGGCTTCATCAAGGACATCCGCTTTATGCTGCGACGCTGTCCATCACCACAGAACAGGCTCGGCATGCTGTTCTCCGCCACCCTCTCTTATCGGGTGCGGGAACTGGCCTACGAACACATGAACAACCCGCACAGCATCGAGGTGGAGCCGGAGCAGGTGACTGCAGAGAAGATCACCGAAACCTGCTACATGACGGCCAACGAGGAGAAGATCCCGCTGCTGATCGGTCTGCTCAAACAGCTTGAGGATGCCCGCACCATCGTCTTCGTCAACACCAAACGGGTGGCGGACAAGGTTTGGGGATTCCTGCAGGGGAACGGCATCGATACCGCCGTGCTCTCCGGCGACGTGCCGCAGAAAAAACGTCTCAGCCTGCTGAAGAAATTTCAGAATGGTGAGCTGCCAGCCCTGGTGGCTACCGATGTGGCGGCCCGTGGCCTGCATATTCCCGATGTCACCCATGTGGTCAATTTCGATCTTCCCGAGGATGCGGAAGACTATGTACACCGCATCGGCAGAACCGCCCGTGCCGGAGCCAGCGGCGAGGCAATCAGTTTTGCCTGTGAGACCTACGCCTTCTCTCTGCCTGATATCGAAACCTACGTAGGCCACTCCATCCCGACCCAGACCGTGGCGACTGAGATGCTGGCCGAGGTGGATCCGAAGAGTCGGGTCTACCCGGAGAAGGGGGCTCGCCAGCGACATCGTCCCAAAGAGGGCCAGAAGAGCCATGGCAAGGGGCATCACCATAAAGCGCACAAACCCAAAGGAGAAGGCAAGCACAGACGTCGCCGTCGGGGGCCCAAGCCACCCCAAAGCAACAGCGAATAACCATGGATAACAAGTGCCATCGCTGCACCAACTCCAAGTGCTGCACTTACACCACTGAAGCCCTCGGAGTCGCCCCTCGCTCGAAGAGCGACTTTGAACACCTGCTCTGGCAGGTCTCCCATGCCGGGGTGGAGATCTACAAGGACGAAGATGGCTGGTTTCTGCTGATCGGCGGAAGTTGCGAACATCTGCAACCCAATGGGGGCTGTGGTATCTATGATGAGCGCCCCCAGATCTGTCGTGACTACGACAACGACTGGTGTGAATTCGATGCCCCTGCAGAGGATGGCTTCGAACTCTACTTCCGCAACTACGCCGAACTGCTCGCCTATTGCAAAAAACGCTTTAAAACCTGGGGTAATTAACCGCCTACCCCCTACTCGCAAAATCACTTCTGCTGACCTGTTGCGCCGGAACTAAGCCGCAATTTGCCGATCCATAGCGTTGACCATAAACCACAATAAGGGTTGATTTCCGATATAATCGGCGGCCTTTTGAGTATCAGCCAATACCGGATTCGACCAGCCATGCCCCCGACAGCCGCACAACTGCAACAACAGTTCATTCAACTTCGCGAAAACAAGATCTTCGAGACCTTCGTCATCCTGGTGATCGTGATCTCGGCACTGATGATCGGAGCCAAAACCTACCCGATTCCCGCCTCTGCCGCCCAGCTACTGAGACTGCTCGACATCGGCATCACCATCTTTTTTCTGGTCGAGATCATCATCCGCATGATTGCCGAGCAGAGTTTGAAACGATTCTTCAGTAAAGCCTGGAATGTCTTCGACTTTCTCATCGTCACGGCGAGTCTGATCCCGGTCGATGACAGTGAGGCCGCCCTGCTGGGTCGACTGCTGCGGGTATTCAGGGTACTGCGACTGGTCTCGATCATTCCCGAATTACGGGTACTGCTGAACGCCTTCGTCACCGCCATTCCACGTATGGGCTATGTGTCGCTGCTGATGTTTATCATCTTCTATATCTACGCCGCGATCGGCAGCATGTTCTTTCATCAGATCAACCCGGAGCTTTGGGGAAACATCACCATTGCCATGCTGACCCTGTTCCGTATCGCCACCTTCGAGGACTGGACCGATGTGATGTACGAGACCATGGATGTCTTTCCGCTCAGCTGGTTCTTCTATCTCTCATTCATCTTCATCGTGGCGTTTGTCTTTCTCAATATGATGATCGGTATCGTGCTGGAAACCCTGCAGCGTGAGCATGAGGAGTTTGCCCGTGAAAGCGGTGAGGGAGAGGCTGGCGAGGTACACCGGATCGACAACCGCACCGCCGAGATGGAGCAGCGTCTGATCAAGATGGAGAAACTGCTGGAGCAGCTGAGCAGGGATAGAGCTGCCACGGATAAACCCTGACCTGAACACTGGCCCGGTCAGAAATCTCTACAGATAACCTGAAATCCGCAAGAATCGGGTGGTCAGAACCCGCTTTGATGGGCAGACTGAGGATATTCCATGTACAGAACAGGGTGCCATGAGCAAAAACAAGCGGCCGACAGATCGAAATCACTACACTGTCATCGCCCAGGCGATTGAGTACATTCGTACCAATCTCCGCCGACAGCCCTGCCTTGCAGAGATCGCATCGGCGGTTGAACTGAGCGAGTTCCACCTGCAGCGGGTATTCAGTGAATGGGCGGGCATATCGCCGAAACGGTTTCTGCAGTACCTGACCAAAGAGTATGCACGCAACTCACTTTTGAGCTCGAATGACCTGCTCAGCACCAGCCTGGAGAGCGGCCTGTCGGGGCCTGGCAGGCTGCACGATCTGATGGTCACCTGCGAGGCCATGAGTCCAGGTGAAATCAAACAGCAGGGCCTGGGTTTGTGCATCAACTATGGATTGGCTCGATCACCTTTCGGAATCGCCATGGTGGCCTGGACGGAACGGGGTATCGTCGGCTTGAGCTTTCACGATCTGGACCAGCCAGAATTGAGCCAGGGTCTGCAGCAGACCTGGCCGATGGCGGAGTTGCAGCGAAACGACCTTGAGGCAAGCCAGATGATCCACCGGATCTTCAGTCGCAATCCAGAATCAGTCCGCTTTCATCTGCTGCTGAAGGGCAGCAATTTTCAGATCAAGGTGTGGGAGGCACTGCTCAACATCGGCACGTCCCAGCTGATCTCCTACACCACCATGGCACAGCTGGCTGGATCACCCAAGGCCCATCGGGCAGCCGGCACGGCACTTGCCGAGAATCGCATTGCTTTTCTGATTCCCTGTCACAGGGTGATCCGCTCCAATGGAGAGACAGGCATCTATCATTGGGGCGATTCGAGAAAACTGGCACTGCTGGCCTGGGAGGCCGCACAGCGTGACAGCAACCCTAAATCTGACAGCGCAACCCCTGGGTGATCTCTGAGAAATCCTCGATTGCCTGGAAATCACCACCCGCTCGCAGCGGCTGTTTCGAGTCCGGTTTGAGAATGGCCAGAATCCATTTCAGGCCATATGCCTGGGCTGATTTGAGCACGGCCGGACTATCATCGACGAACAAGGTCCGTTGAGGATCGAAAGGGTGCAGATTCTGCAGACGATTCCAAAACTCCGGATGCTCTTTCGGCAATCCCAGCTGATGGGATGAGATGACCTGATTGAAAAAACCGGCCAAGCGTGTCTTCTCCATCTTCAAGGCCAGAGTCTTCTGATGGGCATTGGTTACCAGCACCCGCTCCTTACCAGCACACATCAGCTGATCGAGAAAATCGATCACATG
Source organism: Candidatus Thiodiazotropha sp. 'RUGA' (assembly GCA_016842065.1). GTDB lineage: Bacteria > Pseudomonadota > Gammaproteobacteria > Chromatiales > Chromatiaceae > Thiodiazotropha. The sequence goes on along the minus strand of JAEPDS010000001.1, from coordinate 154,564 downwards.
GGGATGCACGGAGATCAGATGATCCACCTCCTCCTTGAGCAGCACAATGTCCAGCTCCAACTCCCGGCTCCAGTGATCCACACAATACCAGTCGAGGGTGCCTTCGACACTTTTGTAGCGTCCGAGCAACTCCTCCGTCGCCTCAGCCAGAGGGATACCCTTGGCCTCCGCATAGCGGGCAGGGACATACTCCAGCCAGAAATGGTTGTCGAAATGGAGGTCCAGCAGGGTGCCATCCATGTCCAGCAAAACACAATCGATGTCATTCCAGGGAATCATAAAAACCGCTCGAATTTTATTTATCCGCTGACTATTGTCTCATGCCACCCGGCTGAGCGCACGGTTCGCGATATCCTCGCCTGTTGTTGATGCCAAAGACACAACCCTTTAACCTAGAATCCGCAGTCCAACTGCGAAATCCCAACTTAAGTGGCCATCCCTGACCGGTGCAGGCCGCTTCGATCCCATATCGGATGATGTAGTGACAAAACCCAAGATAGTTTCACAGCAATTGATCGCGGAAACCCGCCTGTTTCGTGTCGAGCAGCTGGCTCTGGAGTTCAGCAATGGGGAGAAACGGGTCTATGAGCGCCTGCTCGGCGGCAAAACAGGTTCAGTTCTGGTGATACCCATGCTGGATGATGAGACCGTACTGCTGATCCGCGAATACTCGGCCGGCAGCCAGGACTACCAACTGGCACTGCCCAAGGGTCGTATGGAGCCAGGCGAGGATCCCCTGCAGGCTGCCAACCGGGAGATGCAGGAAGAGGTTGGCTATGCTGCGAGAAAGCTTGAAATACTCAAGACCTTCACCATCGCGCCGGCCTACATCCAGCACCACACCTATGCTATCCTCGCCCGCGACCTCTATCCCCAACAACTGGTCGGGGATGAGCCTGAACCCATTGAGGTAGTCCCCTGGAAACTCTCCGACTGGGACAATCTAATCGCACAAGCCGATTTTACGGAGGCGCGCTCCATTGCGGCGCTCTGCCTGGCAAGGAACGTATTGACATGACACTCCCGATACCGATCGATCAACTGTTGAACCTTATCCGTGAGGCCGGCGAGGCGATCCTGGAAATCTACGATAGCGAATTCGAAATCGAGACCAAACAGGACAACTCACCCCTCACCGCGGCCGACCTGGCGGCCCACCAGCTGATCGTCTCGAGCCTGGAGCGACTCACTCCGGAGATACCGGTACTCTCCGAAGAGTCGGCCAAAGTCCCCTTCACCACCCGACGCAGCTGGCAGCGCTATTGGTTGATCGACCCCCTGGACGGTACCCGTGAGTTCGTCAAAAGAAATGGCGAGTTCACCGTCAATATCGCCCTCATCGATGACCATAAACCCAGCTTCGGTGCGGTCTACGCCCCGGTCATCAAGACGCTCTATTACGGCATTCCAGGGCAGAGTGCCAGCAAACAGATCGGCAACCAGCCACCGCAAAGGATCAGCGTGACAGCCAATTGCCAGAAACCGGCCCGGGTTGCTGGCAGCCGCTCTCATGCCGGGGACTCCCTGCAACGCTTTCTCGATAATCTGGGTGAGCATGAGCTGGTCAGCATGGGCAGCTCGCTCAAGCTCTGCCTGGTCGCTGAAGGCATAGCCGACATCTATCCCCGTTTGGGCCCAACTTCTGAGTGGGATACCGGAGCGGCACAGGCCGTAGTTGAGGCTGCGGGGGGACAGGTCACCACATTGGAGGGTGAAACACTCAGCTACAACACCAAGGATTCACTGCTGAATCCTCACTTTCTGGTGTTTGGCGACAGCAGTGTCGAATGGACTGGATATCTCGGCTAAGTGTCGTGGGAAAATAGGTTCAGATGGGTTCCCGCAACACCGGGAACCCGTAAACTGACCAACCTATGCCGTTTTACTGATCGATATCCTTGATCGGAAAGGCCTTGGCAAAGGCCTGCAATTCAGCCATCGAGGCGGTATCGGAGGAGAGATTGACCATGCCCTGGGTCATCTTCAGACCGATCAGGATCTCATTGTTTCTACCCTCTTCCATCACCAGACCGGTATAGCGCCCCAGGCGAATCTTCTTGCCGCCTCCAGCCAGCCCCATCTGACTGAACATCGCCCCCATCCCACTGACACCACTGTTGTAACTCACCTTAATGTACTTATTGCCTTTGCTGTACTCGGTCTCAATCATCGACATGCCCATGGCTTTGTGCTTTGAAACCTCGCCCCGTTGCCAGCCAGCCACCTGTTTGGCAAAACGGTCGCCTTTTTGCGACTGCTGAATCTGCTCAAG
>JAEPDS010000001.1:127642-152282 GCA_016842065.1 Candidatus Thiodiazotropha sp. 'RUGA' | reverse complement strand
CCATTTAGCCTCCTCAACAGCACCCGCTATATCATTATCCTGGTAGAGTTTTGCCGCTTGCTTGCAGTAGGCTGCCGGGTCCCCCTCAGCCTTTGCGGTGATGGATGTGAAGAGCGCCAAAGTTGCCACATAAAGTGCAGTTTTTTTCATCTTTAATATTCTCCATACCGGCCTTCCAGAGCCAGACAGGCTGCAGTAAGGCTACTACCCTAACTTATACAATTGAGACAGCGAGGCATGCCCAATCGATGCTCCTGTACGACAACCCCGTCTCTCTCGGAACGATAGCCAATTCAGACATCAAATACCAATACCTGTTCAGATTTTCCTTTCAGTCAGCTAGACTGAAGGGATATCAATAAAGAGCACCCAGGATCGTTCAACAGCAGGAAAGGCGCCGCAATGACGGCAATCCATCAGTGCTCACGAATAACATGCCCCATCGCACCACAATAATCCTGTTGGGTTTAGATTAACTCTGGTGCCGATGGAATTGGAAACGCTCCGGGCTCCAACATGAGCCAAGATCTATGACCAAGCAACGCAGAATACTATTGCTGATCCTGTGGGTATCCCTGCTATTCATCCCATACCATCAACTCTTCGCCATCGAATCCGAAGATGATGCCTATGCGTTCGACGACTTCCCCTTGGAAGACCTGCTGCAATACCCGGATTGGTTCAAAAAGAGTTTTCTCGATCTACCGGCGGATCTGGAAGAGGCCGTGGAGGATGACAAAAAAGGCATTGTTCTCTACTTTGGCCAAAAACGCTGCGCCTATTGCAAGATGCTGCTGGAGGTCAACTTCGGTCTCAGTGACATTACCACCTACACCCGCCGCCACTTCGATATCATTCCGATCGATATCTGGAGCAGTGAAGAGCTGACCACCCTGAGTGGGGAGACCCTGACACAAAGGGATTTCGCCTTACGTGAAAAAACAAACTTCACCCCGTCGCTGATCTTTTTCAATCAACAGGGGGATGAGGTGCTGCGGCTGCGGGGCTACTACCCTCCCTATCAGTTTCGTGCGGCCCTGGAGTATGTTGCCGATCAGCACTATCGTAATGAGAGCTTTCCTGACTATCTCGCCAGAGGCGAGGAGAATACAGCATTCGAACCGGGCGACCTCAACGAAGAGGAGTTCTTCATCCCACCGCCGCACAATCTCGACCGCAGGCGGTTCCCGGGTCAGCGTCCACTGGTGGTGTTTTTCGAACAGGGTAACTGCCATGCCTGCGATGTGCTGCATGGCCAGCCATTGAGAGATCCGGCGATCAACAAGCTGGTCAGATCATTCGACAATGTCCAGCTCGATATTCGCTCCGATACGCCGATCATCACCCCGAATGGACAGAAGACCAACGCCAGTCAATGGGCCAAACAGCTTGGACTCTTCTACACCCCTTCCCTGCTGTTCTTCGATGAACGGGGCAATGAGATCATCCGGGTCGATTCGGTGGTGCGTTTCTACCGATTGCGCAATGTAATCACTTACATCACCAGTCGAGGTTATATCAATCAGCCCGACTATCAGCTCTGGCGGGTCGGCAGCGGTCTCTGAGCAACCTAGCTCAGAATTCAAGATCACCTCGGACTGGCCGATACTCCACCCAGGTGGCGATTGTGTAACATAAATGGATCTTAAAGAAGAAAACCGAATCCTACGTCTCCGTTTGAAAGAACTGACCCGTAAGGCTGTGGAGAACCAGGAGACCCTGGGGCGGTTCTATGCCCGGGAGCTTGAGTTGCTGAGCGCCGAAAGCCTGGGCGAACTGCTGAGCGGCATGAGCGAGGGTCTGCTCGCCTCGTTTGAGGTCGACAGTATTCAGTTACTGATGTTGGATCCAGACCATGAGATTCGGCACCTGCTGAGTAACAACGGCATTCCCATCGATGCATTCCCCTACGTCCGTTTCGTGGATGACCTGGGCGTCATCAATCAGCGCTTTCTTCGCCTCAAGAGCCCCTGGCTGGGTCCTTTTCTCACCCCGGAATACAACAACCTCTTCGATCGCCCCAGGAATCTTAAAAGTATCGCCATCCTGCCACTGATCTGCAGCAACCATCTGGTGGGCAGCATCAATCTGGGCAGTCAGGACGCCAACCGGTTTACCCGACAGCATGCCACAGACTTTCTCGCCCGCCTGGCCACCATCTGTGGTGTCTGCCTGGAAAACGTCACCAACCGGGAACGTCTGCTGATCAGCGGTCTTACCGACCCACTCACCGAACTGCACAACCGCCGCTATCTGGATCGTCGTCTGGAAGAGGAGCTCTCCCGGTCCAGCCGTTATCGTCAGCCGCTCAGCTGCCTGTTTATCGATGCCGATCATTTCAAACGGATCAATGACAATTATGGTCACCCGGCCGGGGACCAGGTGTTGAGAGAGCTGGCAAAACGAATCCGCTCCCAGTTACGTGCCAGTGATGTCGCCACCCGATATGGCGGTGAAGAGTTCGCCATACTGCTACCTCAAACCAACCTGTCAGAGGCGCTGCTGCTGGCAGAGCGGATTCGCCTCGAGGTCAATTCACATCCGATCTATCTGGACCAGGGGGAGAGCCTGCAGTTGAGTGTCTCCATCGGGGTCAGTGAAACGCTGCCAATGCTGGGGAAAAGCCACCACAAAGAGCTTGGCAGCCATCTGCTGGCCTGTGCTGATCAGGCCCTCTACATTGCCAAATCGAAAGGCAGAAACCGGATCGAACATGAAGTTCCGGAGGGTTCCGCCGGAAAGCACTCTGACAAAGGCGCCTTGGACCGCAATAATGGGGCTTAGCCCGAATGGAACTGAGTGAACCGGCATTAGGTGGGGCTGGGCCCCACCAAAATCCTTCGATATATTGAGATGCGATGTGTATCTCAACTCTTAATGTAAGTGCCATTCAGTCATGACACTCTAGCTTACGGGATCTCCATTGTCCGACATGCTGAGTACGACTAATCTTCCACCTGTTTGTGGCTACCGTCGCAATAGGGTGGTGTTTTGGTCTGTTTGCAGCGGCAGAGCCAGGCTTCACCGTTTTTCTCCGCCTTGAAACCAAGGGGCTCGATGCCGGTACCGCGATGCGAACCGTCACAAAACGGCTGACTGTCGGACCGTCCACAGGCACACCACCAATACTCTTTGCCAGCCACGAGATCCACATCGATCGGTTGTTTGGCCGCTACTACAGGTTTATCCATCGTCTACTCCTCTGTTATTAACCGCAGGCAAACAGTCAGTGATTCTGGTCATTAGCTGATGGTTGTATGCCTTGTCCCTATGCGACAAGCGGTTTTAGTGTAAGGAATTGTTAACACGAACCCAATGGGATCCACGTTGACAGGCCCTGGGAATCTCCATAGGTATCATATCGGACAGCGAAAGAAAATGGCTCATTGGCCTGATATTACTGTTCAGTGAGATTAGGATTTTAATTCGATAAAGCTGCCGCCGATCACATCTGGAGCATTATCCCGACAGACTAATATCTGTTAATCTCTGCATCCCGAATCAACAGACAGCTTACTTTATGAGTAATAGTGAAGACTGGATAGCCTTTGACAAAGCGCATGTTTGGCACCCATACAGTGCAATTGGTGCCGATCTACCGGTCTATCCTGTGGTATCCGCAGACGGTGTGCGCATCACACTGGCTGATGGCAGAGAGCTTATCGATGGCATGTCCTCCTGGTGGTGCGCGATCCACGGTTACAACCATCCACAGATGAACCAGGCGATTGCCGAGCAGGCCCAACAACTGGCCCATATCATGTTCGGTGGTCTGACCCACCAACCTGCCACGGATCTGGCTAGAAAACTCATCGAAATCACACCGGAACCCTTGCAGAGCGTATTTTTCTCCGATTCGGGCTCTGTCTCGGTAGAGGTCGCCATGAAGATGGCTATCCAATACTGGCATGACAAGGGAGCCCCGGAAAAACAGCGCTTTCTTACCATCCGCAAGGGCTATCATGGCGACACCTTCGGCGCCATGTCTCTCTGTGATCCAGAAACAGGGATGCACAGTCTGTTTTCCGAAATCCTGCCAAAACAGCATTTTGCCGATGCGCCGACCTGCTATTTCGGACACCCCTGTAAAGGGGATGGGGCAAAAGGATTGACCGACAAGCTGGAGCAGTATCATCATGAGATTGCCGCTCTGGTGCTTGAACCGATCGTGCAAGGCACGGGGGGTATGCGCTTCTACTCGGTGGAGTATCTTAAAGAGGTTCGTCGACTATGCGATCAGTATGGAGTGCTGCTGATCCTTGACGAGATTGCTACCGGGTTTGGTCGTACCGGTAAACTGTTTGCCTGTGAATACGCGGATGTCACACCGGACATCATGTGTGTCGGCAAATCCCTTACCGGTGGTTATATGAGCCTGGCCGCCACCCTTACAACTGAGGAGATCAGCCAGACCATCAGCCAGGGAGAACCGGGGCTGTTTATGCATGGCCCGACCTTCATGGCCAACCCACTGGCCTGCCGTGCGGCGCTGACCAGTATCGATCTGCTATTGAACTCTCCCTGGCAGGAACGGATCAAGAACATTGAGCAACGGCTGCAACAGGGACTCGCCCCATGTCGGGAACTGCCCCAGGTGGAAGAGGTACGGGTACTGGGTGCGATCGGTGTTGTGGAGCTGAAAAAACCGGTCGACATGAAACATATTCAACAATGCTTCGTGGATGCCGGCGTCTGGGTACGTCCCTTCGGCAAACTGGTCTATCTGATGCCACCCTTTATTATCGAAGACGAAGATCTGAACAGACTCACCTCCGTGGTGTTCGAGGTTGTTGAGCGCTGTCCAATTTGATTTCTGTCCGCTAATGAACGCGAATAAACGCTAATGGTTCTGTTGATGCGGATAGGCTTGGAGCAATTTCTTCAAACCGCGAAAGGACGCCAATCACCGCCAATGGCCGCAAATAATCAGCCTACCGAATAGACAGAGAGAATAGCGCCTCTCTTCCCACCAAGTGAGAGGGGCTTTTATGCATCTACTGGGCTAATGGTGAGTTGGCGGAACGACAGTAATAGGCTTTACGCTACATGGGTTCAATCCCAAATATCTATCCAATCTGCAACTCCGATTTGCGTTCATTAGCGGACTAAAAATATCAATCAAAAAGCCTCAGCCCCAACCACCACCTCATCGATCTTCTGCTGGAAACTGATCCTCGACTGCATCTGCGGTGTCAGATAGACCTTGCCCTGATCATCCACCAGCATCACTTGTGTTAACCCCATCTTCGCGGCAATTCGCGGCCAATCGACCGGTCCCGCCACACTCAGTGCTGTGGCCGCCGCATCGGCCAACCCACCCTGCTTACTGATTACGGTTGCAGAGGCCACATGAGCCACCGGATAACCACTGCGCGGATCGATGATATGCGCATAGCGGACTCCCTCAAACTGCCGATAGCGCTCATAGTTTCCCGAGGTCAGAACACACTCCCCATCGGCCACCCCAAGCGAGGCGATCACCCCCTCTCCCAGAGGGTGTCGAATGCCGATGACCCAGGGTCTTTCACCATGCCGCCCGGAGACGCAGAGATCACCACCCGCATTGACAATCGCGTTGCCAATACCCATCCGTTTCAGCTCATCGATGGCCAGATTCAAGGCGTAGCCTTTGGCAAATGCACCCAGATCCATGGCGACCATGGGATTCGTGCTGCTCACCAGCCCCGCCTGAAAACGCAGATCCTGCATGTTTGGATTACTCTTCAGCAAGGACTCGATCTCAAGCTTCTGCGGCGGCGGTCCACCTGGCGGCTGGTCGCTGTGAAACCCCCACAGGCCAATCAACCGGCCGATCGCCGGGTTGAACATCTGCTCGCTGTCGTCGGCATATTGTCTGGCTTGCTGTAGCAACCCAGCGAGCTCTGCCGATACCTGCAGAGATTTGCCTTCGGCCAGAGCGCGATTCAGACGGACCAGTTCACCCTCTCCCTTCCAGGCATGCCACTCCCGATGCATCTTTTGAAAGGTCTTATCGAGCTCCCTGACCGCCTCATTGAACAGCTCCGGCTGATCGGTATAGGCCTGGATATCCAGCAGAGTACCAAACACCAGCAGGGTCTGGCGGTAATCCTGCGGCCCTTTGTCGCAGCCGGACAGGATTACCAACAATCCCAACAGCAGCAGCATTCTAACTATCCCAACCATCCAATCAGATCCCTATATAGACAAACCCCAATTGTACCGCCTTATTCTATGCGGAGTCTCTTCATGATGAGTGTCCGGACTTACAGGCAGAGACGACTATCCAATGACCAGCCGCCACAATTCCCAACAGATTAACCAATGGAGAGAAGCTATGGACAAATTCTGGTTATGCTTGGCCAATCTTGCCGGCCTATCGGTATTGATTCTGTTTCTGGTGTGGATTTACGACCTGTTTTGCTGCTAATTTAGTCTTCAACTGGATTCGTTTTAGGTCAGCCCCCTCTGAGCATCATGCAACCTGAAATCGACCTCTATTCGGCCATCATGCTGCTTGGTGCCGTACAGGGTATGTTTCTCGCCCTGGCGCTGATCAATGCCAAAAGCGGTCTGCCAGTGGCTCACCGCCTGCTGGCCATGCTGACCCTGACATTCTCCATCGATCTGTGGATGGCGTTTCTCCATCAGTCCGGCTATATCACCAGCTATCCCCGGCTACTGGTCATCGACACCAACATCGATTTTCTTTTTGGACCGCTCACCTATCTCTACGTCACAGCTTTGACCGCCAGATCGGGATTTCGCTTTACGCTGCGGCAGTGGCGACACTTCCTGCCCTTCCTTTTTGGATTTGCGATCCTGATTCCACTGATGCTGCTCGATCCGCAGCAACTGCAGAACCTGCTCAACAGTCAGGGGGAACCGCAGGAGAGCGATATCCTCTGGGCAGCATTTGCGATGATTCTGGTGGGAGTGCTTTCAATCCTGCAGATGGCACTCTATCTGGGCCTCTCCATCAAGCGCTTGTTGCAGCATCAGAACACGATCGAGGATCAGTTCTCCTTCCTGGAAAGGATCAACCTGGCCTGGCTGAGAAACCTGCTGCTGGCCCTGGTAGTCCTCTATCTCTTCTACCTGGCAGATGTCTTTCTGGCGGATCTGCTCGCTTTCCCTGAAGAGGTCATCGGCATCCACTTTCTAATGATTGTTCTGGTGATCTACAGCATGGGCTACATGGGATTGCGACAGCCCGCGATCTTTACTCAACAAGATCGGCCGGAACCTCAAACTGACAGCCAATCGATCGATGCTCAAACCAACCAAACCGATGCAAACCTGAACCATACGGCCCCATCGGAATCTCAAACCAAGTATCAACGATCAGCCCTGGACAGTGAGACCAGCCAACTGCTTTATAAGGAACTGCAAAACCACATGGATGAGCAGCGCACATTCCTCGACAGTAAGCTCACCCTGCCACAACTGGCCGCGCAACTCAGTATCTCACCCAACTACCTCTCCCAGGTGATCAATGAACAGGCGGAGTGTAACTTCTTCGATTTCATCAACCGCTACCGGGTCGAAGAGGCCCAGCGCCACCTCACTGCCGTGTCTGGTCAGATGAACATCCTGGGTATCGCTCTGGATGCGGGATTCAACTCCAAATCAGCGTTTTATACTGCCTTCAAACGCCACACAGGGCAAACGCCCAGCGAATATCGAAAATCCGCCGCCAAACAAACCGATTCCAGACAACCCACTGATTAAGAAGATGTTTTAATTCGTCCGGACTTACACGCGCGGACGATAAACCAGCCGTTTCAAGCCACTATTCCCTGCAACAGCAAACGCTGTCCAAGCAAACCAATCGATTTCCATCGGGAGTAGAACCAATGAAAAGCCTTAAACAATTCTGGCCTGTAATCCTCACTTCAGCCCTGTTCGGCATGAGCCTGTTGAGCGGCTGTAACTCAAATAACAGTGATGACTCGACAGCCAACGAGCAGTTCCAGGACGCCCTTGAGGAGGCCGTCAGTAAAGGATTACCCGCCGTCTCCGTACGTGTCGCCGGCCGCAACATCGACTTCTCCGGCAGTGCCGGAATGAGTGACCTGGCGACCATGGAGGAGGCAACCATCGAGCACCGCTTCTATGTGGCCAGTGTGGGTAAGACCTTTGTTGCAGCCACCCTGGTTCAGATGGCATCAGAGGGGTTGCTCGGCCTCGACGACCGGATTACCGATTGGTTACCCGCAGAGATTACCAACCGCATTCCCTCAAGTGATCAGATGACTCTCCGGATGCTGCTCAACCACACCACCGGTTTATTCGATTTCCAAAATGACAGCGATGCATGGGATAACGACTTCTTCTATGTTTCAGGTCCAACCCGCCACTGGCAGCAGGCGGATGCCCTGCCCTTCTTTCTCGACCAGCCACTGCACTTTGAGCCTGGCAGCAACTACAGCTACTCCAACTCCAACTATATTCTCGCCGCATTGATCATTGAGCGCGCATCCGGCGCCACCCTGCAGAACGAGATCCGTAATCGGATCATTGAACCCCTGGGGCTTGAACACACCCTGCAGGGCCATGAAGCGGAAGGTATCCCAGGACTGGTACACGGCTATGTGAATGACGAAGGGGAGACCTTTGATGTCTACCCCTGGTATAGCCACTTCGGTCTGGCTGATGGCGGTATTCAGACCACCGCGGATGACCTGGCCGATTTCATTCTGGGCATCCTGCGCAGCGACCTTGTACTGGATGACGCCATGCGGGCCGAGATGCTGCAACCCTCGCTGCTCGGCACACCCGCCTCCAACTATGGATTGGGCATCAAAATCACCCCGATCGCCGGTAGTGACGAGGTCGTCTACAGCCACAGCGGCAAAGATCCCGGCTACCAGGCGGAAATGCTCTACTTCCAGGAGAAGGATACGGTGATCACACTCTGTGCCAATGGCAGCTTCGATCCCTATGACAGTGCTGCTCAGGAGTTACTGATGAAGATCTATCAACTGCTTGAGGAGTTGCAGGATTAATCAGACTGTTCAGGTTTTGTCAGGTGCGGTTGGGCCGCACCTGAGCGACCATTTCCATACCAATGCTACATCCATCCCAGTTATGACGATTGCCAGGAATCAACCTCTCAGTCGAGACGCAATCCCACACTGTAAGTTACCTTTTACCTTACCTTTGCAAGGGATAACCCTATCGGCATTTCAACCGAATCCCCACTGCCTGGGTAGTAGTGCCCCTACCTTCCTCTTAGAAACCATTGAGAAATACTTTAATTCACTAGTTTTCGTAAGGGTTTGTGTAATCGAAAGCTAAGGATCTGCAACTTTGAACTGAGGATTGGTTATGATTACCCGAAACATACTGGGTGTGGTGTTTGCTGCACTCATGCTTCACGTCACCCTGTCATTCGCAACCAGCATCACCGAGACAGACTCAACGCAACCCAGAGGGGCCGCCCCCGGAGTCAATCTGGATGGCCAGATTCTTGATCCGATCGTTGACGGCTTCCGGAACCCCGCCCGCTTTCCCGGCCCGGAACACGATGATTGGGCAGGTGGCATCATGGCCCAGGCCGCCAGAGACCCTGCTTTCTACGCGGCGCTCAATATCGCCAACCGGGATTTCATCAATCTGCTGGAACATGTGAATCTGGGCGGCGATATTCCGCCACTCACCGAGCTGGGCTTTTCAACCGCCCTGGAGCTGCTTGGTAAAGCGGAGAACGAACAGGCGGTCGTCGGCGACTTCTGTCTGCGCTGCCACTCACCCGCCGGCTGGCTGGAAGGCTTCTCCGAACCGACAACTGCTGAAAACCCCCATCTGCGGGGTGACTTCTGGGGTGCGAGCTTTGAGCAGTTCTCACCAACCAGCGCCCAAGCCCCCGACCCACTCCACGGCACAGACTCGGAAGGTCACATGGACGGTATCAGCTGCGATGTCTGCCATCGCATGATCGATAATCAGAAGGATGCCAGCGGCGTCAAGGCTGCCGGCAACGGCGGCTACTTCGTCACCCAGCACGAGCCCTTCAGCGATACCGAGCGGGATGAGCCACGAGTGATGGATCCCTTCCAGCGTGAGAGTGCCCTGTGCGGCTCCTGCCACGAAGTGACCAATCCGTTTCTGAAGACCCTGACCGATCCGGACGGTGACGGGGTACCGGCCGATATGCCACATCCCATCGAGCGTACCTATACCGAGTGGTACAACAGCGCCTTCCCCAATAAGGCCAATGGCCGATGCCAGGATTGCCACCGCCCGATGCGCTTCGCCGGCGCACAGACCTGGATGCTCTCCCATCTTGAGCGTCTCTGGGGCCCCATCGATCAGACCTGGAGTGATCTCGGCTACGCTGTGCCAGCCTCACGCCAGGCAGCGCTGGATGCCCGTGTACTGGACAATCTCGATTTTGTCGATGGCAAAACGGCCAATATCAGCGTGATCAGTAAATCGAGAAGACTTCGCCCGGGACAATCCGGCAGCGTCAAGTTCAAGATCACCAATAAGACCGGCCACAAACTGCCGACCGGTTATGGTGAGGGTCGACAGATGTGGCTGCACGTTAAAATCTGGACCAAGAAGGGTGTCATCCTGGAAGACGGTAAGGTCGACCCGCTCAGCGGTGAGGTTCTGGTTGCCAACCCGGATGATATCTTCGAGGTAAAAGCTCTGGCCGAAGGTTACGGGAATCTGCTCGACGAGGACAACGATGGCGTAGTAAGTGAACACGAGAAGGAGTTCCATTTCGCCCTGTTGAACAAGGTGGTGAAAGACAACCGAATCCCGCCGCAAGGCTTCAACAAGGCCGCCTATATGGCCCAGGGCGCCTTCATCATCCCGGAGGATGAGTATGCGGATGGGCAGAACTGGGCCGAGCGGGAGTACCATTTCACCGTCCCCGCCAATGCCAAAGGGGACATCAAGGTGGAAGCGAAGCTGATGTATAAGACCTTCAGCAACCACTATGTGGAATTCCTCGCCCACAAGGACACCGAACCCACGGTCAGCAACGGCGGCCATGCCCGTGATCTGCCGACCACCGGCTCGATGGCCTCCAATCCTCAACACTGGGGCGAAGCCCTGCAAGAGATCTATGAGGTCTCAGGCAATGGCCCAGCCATACAGTTTGCGAGAAAGAAGACCACCATCAAACTCATTACCGAATAGTCGCGACGGACACGCAACCTACCCTGCCCCGCTGTTGCGGGGCAGGCTCTCTTGAAGCTATCTCCAGCACCCGATCAACAACCCTGCAATTGCTGCACGGTCTCGGCCGCCTTGCCTGAGGTAAGGGTCTGCCTGGCCAGTTCGATACCATCGGCAATCCGCTCAACCTTGCCGCACAGAGCGAGTCTCACACCACTGTTGTAGATCACCGGGTTGAGCGCCGGGTTGGCCTCCCCCTGAAACATCGACAGGATCAATCTTGCCGTGGTCGCTGGATCCGCACAGGGCTGATGTTCCTGGCCGACCAGACCGTAGTCCGCCGGATCCAGGGTGTATTCACTCAGTTCACCCTGATGGTAGTCGGCCACAGCCACCGGCTTCATGGGCAGTTCATCGCAACCGTCCAGCCCCTGCACCGCCATCACCCGCTGTTGTCCCCGTTCACCCGCAGCGGTGGCAAAGCGCTGCAGAAAACTCTTATGGGCGGCACCGATGATTGAGTAACCGGCGCCGGCCGGATTGAGCATCACTTCACAGGCATGCAGAAATGAGCGGTAGAAGAGAGTCTGCCGAATCGGTTTAAGACGCTCCACCCCATGCAGGTAGCGGCTGGCATGCAGATGGCCGAAGCCCTTCTTCTCGATGCTCGCAGCGACCTGCTGAGGCTCCTGATAGGCCGGGATACCCATCGCCTCAAGCACCGCAGCGGTGGTAACTCCGTTCTTCGGTGGCAGGCCGCTGTTGCAGTGCATCACCACCGGCACACCGGCAGCGACGGTCAACAGAGCGGCCGCCAGACTCAGATGCAACGCTTTCTTGCGTCCGTCATAGGGACCGTTGCAGTTGAGCAACAGATCAACTTTGGGGGAGATCAGGGTCGCGCTCTCCTCCATTGCATCCAGAAAGCCTTTCATCTCCTCAACCCTGGCCCCTTTGAAACGCATGGCGGTGAGAAAGGCCCCGACCTGGGCGGGATGGGCCTCGGTAGAGATCAGGAAACTCAAAGCCGCCCTGGCCTGCTCCCGACTCATATCCTTGGCCCCTCTGGAACCCTTCGCAGTGGCAATCAGGATCTTACGGAACTGCTCTCCTGCCGGACTATTGGACTGATACATCGACGACTCCACGGTTTATCCAATCCGTAAACGATCAGAATGGCGGGTTGATGGTTAGGCTGTGTTACGGCAGCTCAAAAACGATACCGGATCAAGCGAAGACAAAAGGTACCTGGCCATTGGATTTGTAGGCCTGGGCATCTGTAACACTGGCATCAGCAACTTCCTGGCGGGCCGCCAGCAGGGCCTGCTCGATGCGCCGGTCGGTGATCCGATAGCGGGACTCCAGACCGATCTGATCGATGTTGTCGCAAGGCTCATCGAATAGGTGCCGATAGAGACCACTCATCATGTTGTAACGGCTCGACATCAGCATATTGGTCGCCTGTTTTATCTTCGCTTCATAACCTGCCTCATGGCCCAACAGACTGGTCGCCAGCATGACCGATATGGCATGCAGAACATCGTATTGAACATGGGCGATAAAGACGATCAGATGGTGTTGGGTCAATTCGACCTCTTCACGCCAGGCCCAGCGAATCATGCCGCCGAGCAGCAGGCTGAAAAATTCAGGCACCCCCCACTCCATACCCAATCCGACCGAGGCCAGGGACTCCAGCAGACTGAATGAGGAATGGCCGGCCAGCAGCCGTTGCGTCAAGACATTGTCCGCCACTTCCGGCAGCATCGGCAGGTCCTGCTGTTCAAAGGGTATTCCCAATCCTTCGAACAGGTTTCGGTACATCACGATATGGGTGGTGGAACCCAACAGGCTGGCCAGATCCGGATAGCTCTCGATGCTGTGGGTGCCGACCCCATACTCATCCGCCAGCAGCTGCGCCAGGACAATCTGAACCAGCTCGGAGACCCGCTCATTCAGACAGCCGTATGGCAGATCGATGAAACCGGAAAAACGCCCCTGGGCCAATGCAACGCATTGACGGGTGTTTTTTACCTGATTGAAATAGTTAAGGGCAAAAGAGCTAAGCTGATGCCGCTTGAAATCACCCTCGAAGATGCGCACGAAGCAGGGGTGACGCCAGACCGGGTGGGACATCACATGATCATGCAGATCGACGAACAGGGTCTGCATGGCACCGGGCTGAAAGATAGTCAGCGAGGATAAGCGATTGCCAGGATCCTTCGCAGCGATCGCCAACAACGCTTCAAAGATATGGTGCAGCGAACTTTCCGAGGCATCGAGATCACTGATGATCGCGGTAAAGTCCTCCAGTTGGCTCTGGCGAAACGCATCCAGAACCTGTTCCGCATCGAGGGAGAGAAGATTGGGCAAGGGGTGTACGCCGGGCAACAGAACCGGCCCGTCGGACTCACTGTTCTTTAACAGATCGGAAAAGATGGATCCTGTCGCTTGCTGCTTCGCTTCGTGCATTGTCCTGCCACTTCAACTGGGGTGGTATGGGATTGTAGATGATCTACCCGCCTGCTGCCTCAATTTTAACCCTGAGCTGGTGGACTCGATCTTATTAACCCGGCGCCCCAATCGTCTATTCGCTCAACGCCTTGACCGTATTCGGCAGCTGGTTTCGGATCACATCGGCCAGAGCATACAGCGCCTGCTTGCGGGGAAAGGTCTTACGGTAGACGAACTGGACCCGTCGATAGGCATCCTTGAGTGACAATTTTCGGGCGATGATGCCGGAATCGGTTGTCCAGGTACCGCGTACCGCCAGGGCAGGCACCAGGGTACAACCAAAACCCGCCCCAACCAGCTGCAACAGGGTCTCCAGGCTGGCGGCGCGTAGATCGGCCATCTCATCATCCATCTTACCCTCCTTGATACGACAGACATCCATCACCTGATTGGTGAGACAGTGACCATCCGCCAGTAACAGCAGATCGAGACGACTCAGATCACGGCGACTGATATCCTCCTTGTCATAGAGCGCGTGATCCCGCGGATGAGCCAGCCAGAAGGGCTCTTCGAAAAGCGGCATCACCTCGAGCTCGGGCTCCTTGACCGCCGTGGCCAGAATCGCCACATCGATCTGATGATCGAGCAGCCGCTGGGTCAACATATCGGTAATCTCTTCGGAGAGCACCAGACGCATCTGAGGATAGAGGGACTTCAACGGCATCAGGATCAATGGCACCAGATAGGGACTGACGGTCGGTATGGCACCGACTCTCAAGGCACCGGCCATTGGATCCCGTTGTGCCTGGGCCAGTTGTCTGATCACGTCCGCCTGTTCCAGGATCAATTTGGCATGCTTGACGATCTCCACACCAAACGGGGTGATCGACACAGAACGGTTGGTGCGCTCAAAAATGGTCACGCCCAACTCCTCTTCCAGTTTCTTGATCTGGCCACTGAGCGTGGGTTGACTGACATAACACTGAGCCGCGGCATGACCGAAGTGTTCCGTTTCGGCCACCGCAATAAGATATTTAAGATCACGCAGGTTCATGCTGTTAATTGACACCGGCAATGGAAGTTTGATCAATCATACCTCAGCCAAATCATATGCCACCAATGACAGATCGCAATTCACAGCAGAAATTTTATGGTTATTAACCGATTTGGTTGCCGGGTTAAGAAGTAACACTCAAATTGTTGTCGAATCGGTTTCCCACCAGGATAATGGTAAGACTTGGTGATACCTCGGTCCCCTATGAAAACCCCAACAATCCTCCTAACTGACAACGGTTCAAAGCGAGCAGACTCGGTGATCAATCTGCGTCGACTGGCGAAACAGTTGAGCAACCTCTCCAATCACCAGGTTTTTCCCGTCTCATTGCAACATGCCGACAGGATTCCAACAGAATCCCTGAATGGCAAAGCTGCCGAGACACTAACAACCTTTTTGCGTGAAAGACTCAAGCAGGGCGAAACCGAATTCATCCTGATTCCGCTCTTTTTTGGTCGCAGCCGAGCGCTCACCTCATTTATCCCCCAGCAGCTTGAGAAACTGAGAGCCGAATACGGCCCCTTCAGAGTGACACTGGCCGAAGAGCTCTATCCGTTGCCCCAGGGTGAACCGAGATTGGCAACGATTCTCCACCAGCAGCTGCAGATCACAAACCAGGGGAGACCACCTCAACTGGTGATACTGGTCGACCACGGCTCTCCGCTTCCCCAGGTCAGTGAAGTAAGAAAGCGGGTCTGTGCGGACCTTCGTCAACAGCTCTCCCCCCGGATCGAACTTCAACAGGCGGTAATGGAACGCCGGCAAGGCAACGAATATGACTTCAATGGCCAACTGTTAAGCGAGCAGTTGGAGCAGATTGCCCGCTCCAGACCGGATATCAGCATCGATCTTGCTCTGCTTTTCCTCTCTCCGGGTCGTCATGCCGGAGCCGGCGGTGATATCGAATCGATCTGTCAGCAGCTAAGCGAATCCCATCCAGGCATTCAAATACGTATCGCTCCACTGGTGGGACAACATCCGGGCATAGCGGAGATTCTGCTCGACCGTCTCGACTCGGCACTGGACAATCCGGTTTGATCTTCATATCCTTCGATCAGGTCCGCTGACTCATTTCCAGTTGATGCAGACCGCCAAACAGACTCCGCAGCACCGGTTTGTCATCAAGGTTCAGCATCTGTGACCAAGTTCCGATAGGGAAACAACATCTGCACATGTCGACCAGCAATACCCAACCATACGCCATCGTATTCGCAGATATTGTCGAAAGTACCCGCATGTATGAAAGCCTTGGTGATACCCTTGCCAAGAAGCTGATCACCGAACTGGAAGAGGCGATTGCCCAGGTCGTCATCGCATGCGGCGGCCATGTGGTTGAAATTATCGGTGACGAAGTAATGAGCCGATACGACGACCCTGCCAGCGCCGTCATCGCCGCCTGCCGCATCCATGAACGTGTAGAGCTCTATGCCGAGCAGTCCGATATGCCGATGGCGGCGCGCATCGGCCTCCATTACGGCCCGGCCATCTTCGAAGAGGGGCGGATGTATGGAGATTCAGTCAATGTGGCCGCCAGAATGGCCGCGATTGCCCAGGCCAAACAGATCATCACCACAGAACAGGTTGTAGACGCCCTGCCCGATGAGTTGCGCCTGATGGCCCGGCAGTTCGACAAGGTCAAAGTCAAAGGCAAGGTTGAACGCATGATCATCTATGATCTGCTATGGCAGAAAGAGGATGTCACTTTCATCCATACTGCGCCAATCACGCAGAGCCTGACAACCAAAACGCTGATTCTTGAGTACAACAACAAAACCTACAAAATGCCACCCACCCAAGGGAGTGTGGGCATAGGCAGAGACCCAAAGAATGAGTTGGTGGTGAACGCCAGCTCCGCCTCCAGATCACATGCTGTTCTGGAGTATTACCGGGGCAAATATGTACTCAAAGACATCAGCACCAATGGCACCTACCTGACCACCCAGAATCAACAATCTCTCTATTTGAGGCGGGAAACCATCCCCCTGCTCGGCCATGGCAAGATTGGCCTGGGCGAACCGGTTTCCGAACAAAACAAGCATCTGATCAGTTACCGCTTCCAGGAAAGCAAGTAACAGTAGTGAACAGACTCGCCCTAACCCTGCTACTGATCACATTCAGCCTCACCTGTTTTGCCCAGCCTGAGCCGGACCAGATCGACTCGGAACGCTTGTTGGCGACTGAACAGCTTGAGTTGATCAAGAGTGAAGCTCTGCAGGATGAGAGCCTGGAAAAAACCACCCAGCAGAGAGTAATCGAACTGATCGATCAGGCGGAAAAATGGTTACGCCAGACAAACAAACTCGAGGGGGAGATCTCACAACTCGGCCGAACCATTGAGGAAGCACCAGCAGAGATCAAAAAACTGCGCAGCAGCATCGGTCCTTTTGACACTCAGGATGAGAGCCTACAGAGTTTTATCAAGCAATCTGAACTGGTTGAAATCGAGCAAAGAATAAGCCAGCAAAGCCTGAGCCTTAGTCAGGCCAGGGAACAACATAAAGAACAGCTGGCTACTCTTTCCGATCTACTGGTGGGCAGTCAGCAGATCAATAATGAAATATCGGAACACAATGACATACTGAACAGAATCAATGCGGAGAGCGGAAATTATGACGAGGGTGAAAACAAACACCTGAACCAAGCCAGGCAGCTGTTGTTGAACAGTCGCAAACAGCTCCACGAAACCGAAATCGAACTGCTCAAGCTACGCCTTACCAACCAGAACCTGTTGACCAATCTAACCCAGGCAAAGCGGGATGCGACGACGGCCCAGATCGGTAAACTTCAGTCTTCACTGCAACAACTCAACCAGGCGGCCAGCACAATCCGTGAGGAGCAGGCCAAGCAGGCGAGGCAGCAGGCGGAGCAGATCAAACAACAGTTGAAGAGCCTGCCCGAGCCGATCAAAAAAATCGCCCAGGAAAACGCACAAAAGCGTGCCGAACTGGAAGAGCTGGTCTATTGGGAAAAACGCGTCTCACAAAAACTGCAGGCGACCCAGCTCCAACTGGAGCAGATCAGCGACGACTTCGAACACAGCAAACAGCGGGTCGATGTGGTAGGCGCCAGTCAGGCGATCGGAAAAATGCTCTCCCGTCGACGTCAGGCCCTACCCTCCCTGCAGAGCTACAGTCGCTCTTCGGCTGAACGCAAACAGGAGATCAATATCGCCACGGATCGACAGATTGCCATTGAAGAGCAACTACTGGTTCAAGGCAGCCTCACGGAGTATGTCGAACAGGTTACCCAACCGCTAACAGAAGGCGTGTCGGAAGAGAAAGCGGACAAACTGCGCAAACAGGTCTTCAGCCTGCTGGGCGCACGCCGGGAAGCGCTCAACGAGCTGCAGAAAATCTATGGCCGCTACATTACCCAGTTGACCTCACTCGACCAGGCCGAGCGGCAGCTGCTCGAGGTTTCCGAGAGTTATGTCGACTATATCGATGATCAACTGATCTGGATCTCAAGTGGTGATCTGTTCGATTTTCTCGATTTCAATCAACTCAAAACCGGCGTAGCCAGATTGATATCCCTCCAGGAGTGGCTTCAAACCGGCAGCGAAATTACCCAGGCGGCAAAACAGCGCCCCGGTCTGTCGATCTCCCTGCTGGCCCTGCTGATGGTGATTATCTGGAAGCAGCGCAATGTCACTCTACAGCTCCCCCTGCTTGCCAAATCGACCCGCAAAATACGCACCGATTCAATCCGTCTGACCCTCTGGGCTCTGCTACTCACGCTCGCCAAGATCGGTATCTTGCCAGGCATTATGATCAGCCTGGGAATCCTGCTCAAAACCCTGCCCACCGCCTCACCTTTCAGTCTGGTAGTCGCCACCTCACTGGTCAATGTGGGTATCACATTGACGGCAGCACTGCTGCTCTATCAGCTGTGTCTTGCCGACGGCATCGGAATACGTCATCTGCGCTGGAACAGTCAGATCTGTGCGGCCTTGGCTAAAGAGTTACGTTGGCTGATACCGGTCGCCATACCACTACGCTTCATCGTTACTCTGAGTGAGGGTGACTACCTCTCTGTCGACACACAGAATATCGGACGACTGGCGATCATTGCCATGATGGTGACCACACTGGTTTTTGTCCATCGTCTGCTAAACAAGGAAGGCTTGCTGTTTCAGACCTGGCAAAGAATCAACCCCAACGCCATCCTGGTACAGCTTCAGTTCCTCTGGTTTCCGGTGCTGTTACTGATCGGTCTGGGCATTGCCATTGCCGGCAGCATTGGCTATCTGAACCTGTCCGTGCGCCTGCTGAAGCTGGTTGAACTGACCTTCTGGTTCTTTGTCGGCCTGTTTACTCTGAAAGAGCTGTTGCTGCGCTATCTGTTTATCGCAGAGCGAAGACTGCGCTATGAGAGTGCTCTGCATCGGCGCGAAGAGTTACGTCAACAAAGAGTGCAGGAGCAACATCAACTTGAAGATGAGAGCACCGTAATCACTGCGGAGATCCCGGAAATCAACTTTGATACCTTGAGCGAACAGGCCAAACGCCTGGTTCGCTTCGGCTATCTGTTCGGCTCCGTGGTGGGAACCTGGCTGATCTGGTCCGACTTTCTACCTGCTTTGGATTTTCTCACCACCATCCAGCTGCCGTTTACCGCCACCCAGGTTGTGGACGGCATTGTCACAGAGGGATCGCTGACTCTGAACGACATCTTCATCGGTATCATCATTCTGGTTTTTACAATCCTGGCGGCAAAGAACCTGCCCGGCATACTCGAAATCACCCTCCTGCAGCGACTGCCTTTGGAGACCGGCGCCCGTTATGCCCTGACAACTCTGTTGCAGTATCTGATTGCAGGCATCGGCATCATCACCGCATTCAGCACCATCGGCTTTCAGTGGTCGAGTATTCAGTGGCTGGTTGCGGCACTGGGTGTTGGATTGGGGTTTGGTCTACAGGAGATCGTCGCCAACTTTATCAGCGGTATCATATTGCTGTTTGAAAGACCGATCCGGGTAGGTGACGTTGTCACCCTGGATGATACCACCGGGGTGGTCTCAAAGATCCGCATCCGTGCCACCACCATAACCAACTATGACAAGCAGGAGATGTTGATTCCAAACAAAGAGTTCATCACCGGACGGGTGATCAACTGGACCCTGAGTGACAAGGTCAACCGAATCATAATCACCGTGGGCATCGCATACGGCAGTGACGTAAAGCAGGCCATGAAGCTGATGATCGAAGCGGCTGAAGAGAACGAAAACGTGCTTACCGAACCTAAACCGGTTGCCACATTTGAAGCCTTTGGCGACAGCGCACTCAATCTACTGCTGAGGGTCTATCTTGGCTCGATGGACAACCGATTGGCCACCATCACTGCGTTGCACGAATCGATCAATCATAAGTTCAATCAGGCGGAGATCAGCATTCCGTTTCCACAGCGGGACATCCATATCCACAATCCGACCGACAAGTAGCCGCTCGGCTTCATTTCCGTGTAACTATTCAGGTAGAGTCGGTTAGCGCTGCTGAATCATTCTGACCTTGTTGTCATTACCGCACAACATGGCTTCGAACTCTTCAGCCGGTAGAGGTTTACTGAAGAAATAGCCTTGAGCCATTTCACATCCCTGCTGATGCAGAAAATCGAGCTGCCTTTGTGATTCAACACCTTCAGCAACCACCCCGAGATTGAGCTGATGCGCCATGGCGATGATTGCAGAGGTAATCGTCACATCGTCCGCATTCTCCGGGATATCGCGAATAAACGAACGATCGATTTTCAGGGAGTTGAGGGGAAATCGCTTCAAATAGCTTAAGGAAGAGTAACCGGTGCCAAAATCGTCCACCGAGATATTGATGCCCATCATCTTGAACTCGTTCAGTGTGGCGATGGTTTCATTCACATTCCGCATCAGGATACTTTCCGTGATCTCGAACTCAAGATACTTCGGATCCAGGCCGCTGCTACGCAGTGAATTGTCGACTCTGAGGCTGAGGTCCCGCTGTATGAACTGCATACTGCTCAGATTGATCGCCACCCGAATGCTTTGGTGGCCTGCATCCTGCCAGGCTTTGTTCTGACGACAAGCCTCATTCAGAACCCATTCACCAAGCTCAATGATCATACCCGTCTCTTCAGCGATGGGAATGAATTCATCCGGTGGAATCATACCCAATTCAGGCTGATGCCAACGCAATAGCGCTTCAGCGGAGACCAACTGACCTGTGCGCATATCGATCTGTGGCTGATAGTAGAGCTCCATCTCTTTCGATACCAACGCCTTACGCAACTTGCCCTCGAGTTTTAATCGGGTAGCCGCAAGTGCGTTCATCTGTTCGGTATAAAACTGGAAGTTGTTTTTACCTACCGCCTTGGCGTGATACATGGCGGTATCGGCATTTTTCAGCAGCTCCTCCACATCGTGCCCATCCCGTGGAAAGATTGCGATACCGATACTCGGAGTGACATAGACATCATGGCCGTTAAGATTGTAGGAGCTGGCGATCACACTCTGAACCCGTTTGGCAACAATCGCAGCGTCTTCAGGCTCCTCGATCTCATCCAGCAGCACGGTAAACTCATCGCCTCCCAGTCGTGCGATATTCTTACCCGCGAACTCTCCAGGTGAGAAATTGATCGTATCGGATACCCGTACCTGCTCAACCAGACGCTTGGTGATATTCTGCAACAGCATATCGCCGATATCATGACCCAGCGTGTCATTGATTCGCTTGAACTCATCCAGATCAAGATAGAGCACAGCGCCAATCCGGCTATGACGCTTTGCTGTATTGATTGCCTTGCTTACCTGCTCCTTGAAGGCTTGCCGGTTGGGCAGATCGGTCAGCGAATCACAATAGGCCAGATAGCGTATCTTCTCATCCCAGCGTTTGCGTTCTGTGATATCCCGGGCGAATATACTGAGCATCGGCTGGCTACCGACGGTAGAGCTGGATATCGCCAGTTCCAAAGGAAACTCCTGACCATTTTTTCTCTGACCAACGGTCTCAAGCCGGAGCCGGCTAGGGCGATTACCCCGATTCTCAAAAATCGGTTTCAGCTCATGCTCAATCTTCACAAAGGCTTCGGGCGGCAGGATAAGTTGAAAAAGCCTCAAACCCAGGACAAAGCGCTCGTCATAACCAAAAACCTCCTTCGCCTGCTGATTCCAACTGACGATACGACCACTGCCATCCGCTGTGATTACCGCATCAAAAGCGGTATCGATGACGTTGGTGAATCGGGCGCCCTCGATAGCCAGCACCTCTTCCGCCGCCTCTTCCTGCAGTTGGGCATAGCGACGATTGCGATAGACCGCAATGATCAATCCCAACACCAACATGGTAATCAGCCATTCAATGAATACTCTCGACCCATGAATGGCGTTCAGACTGATAACCCGGCTGACGGAAAGGGTAAACTGCAAACCGTGCACTTCCAGCGGCTGGGTAAAATTGACCAGGTGTTGACTCAATCCCAGCTCCCCATTTTCAGCGCCGAACTCTGCCAGCAACTTATTCATGGAACCATCAGGACCTGGTGTAGCACGAAAGAGTTTTAAGTTTAAATCCTTGCCAGGCAGCTCCAGGCTGGAGAAGAACTGCTCAAAATCGATTCTCAGAACAGCGAAACCGCTCAACATCTCATAACGCTCGCTGGCCACTTCCGGTGGGTAACGCCCCAGATAGACCGGCTTCAGGATCAGGTAGAGTGGTTTTTTGGTATAGCGATTCTGCAGTGTCTCGAGGGCCGTGGTACCCCCATTGCGAATCGCCTGTTCTATCAACTGGGTAAAAGACGATTCATTGGCCAGATCATAGCCGAGAAGGCTCGCGGTTCTAGGTTCCATCGGCTCGATAAAACTGATCGGCAGATGGAAGCCCAGATTATGACTGTCGTCACTCTGATCAGAAAGCGCATTCTGTTTCAATTTAAAACCGACAAATCCCTCCACTTTCATGCGACGCTCAAAGGCAGCCACATCCTGAGTGGCGACTCGTTCGACATGCATCACCGAGTGAATGAACGGATAGGCAATCAACAGATCCTGAGCGAACAGGGTCTGCTCCGCGCTGCTCAACATATCGCTGGCATGGTGCTGACCGACCAAGGCCGTCAGCACGGTCTCCAGATTGGCCACCCGATGGATCACCGCACGCTCAACCTGCCAGGCCTGATTGGCAAACTCCCGCTTGACCGCGGCAACCTCCCGGGTAACAGAATAGGTAATCGACAACAGGGAACAAACAGCAACCAATACCCATACGACCAGCCTGCGCTGGCCTAAGAGAACTTTTTCCCTGATCGTGAATTCCATCATTACTGTATTTTCTTGGCCTTTCTAACCAGTGGATCGGGAAGCTTCAGTCCACTCACCATAAGAATCGAGTGATTGACCCAGATCTCCCACTTTCTATTCGATACGATCGGTATATCGGTTGGAGCAACACCGTCCAGAATGGCAAGCGCTGCCTTAGCGGCCCACTCGCCGTGTTCTTCAGGAATCTTGGTGAATCCAAGTACGCTGTAGGGCATCATCCAATTATGTGTGGTCAGGCTCAGACTGTGTGTGGTGCGTTTCAGACGATCCACCACCTCGGTCTCATCCCAGTCGTTGATTCCTGAATTACTGCCGATGATCACAAAATCATATTCCTGAGCCTCTTCGTAGGCGGCCAGCCACTCGGCCGTCGTTGAGACCAGGCGGCGATCCAGCAACAGACCGATATTCTCCGCCATACCTTCGAAGCGCGCCGCATTCTTCTTCTCTGTCAGCGTATCAGCTCCCAGGTAGACCGCACGTTCCGCGCCGATACGGATACTCCTCGCCTTGTTGAACAACACATCGATTGGCGCCACCTCCACCATGCCCGTGGTATTGCTGTAAGGAAACCCATAGGCATCCACATTCCAGTTGATGCCGCAAAACACAAACGGAATCTGATGATCCTTGAAATAGGGCTTAATCACATATTTCGCCGCATTGTCATCGGCGGTAATCACCACATCGGGTTTCCAGGATAGAATCAGATCCCGGGCATCCTTGGCAGCCTGTTGCTTATAGGCCTCATCCTTATGGCGCTTGGTGTCCATATCGATCTGCTTCAGTTCACACTGGTCCCCAATGCTCTTTCTCAGTCCCCGTTCAACCCCGTCCGACCAGGCATACCCCTGGTGATAGGAGGAGATGTAGAGGCACTTGCTGCTGGAGAAAGCGCCAAACGGTAGAAGAAACAGTATAAAAATTAATGTTATTTGAGTTTGTAGTTCTAATCTAAAACGTACTGACGACATAAATGCTATCCCTCTGCCAAATCCAAAAGACGTCAAAAAAATATATCGGCGAATATTTGTAAACTTTACAAATTCGCTCAAATATTATTTACCCAGGATCCAGCAAGCGACTTGCTTCCGATACTGCCACTGCCCACACAAACCACCCTCCAGGATAGAATTAACCCTTTAATTATCAAATAGATAAACTGTTAACATTGATCTTAAAAATGGCAGGAATTGGTACTTTTCAGCTACTGTCCTAACAACCACACAGGAGCGGATTCAGTCGGCTGACAAACCATCCGATAGAAAAATAGATGTACGAATGCCGAGGTTGAGTAAGCTGGAAGCGACGTTGAAATTGCGTAAAAGAGCCATGCAGTAGCAAGAATGGATTCAGATAAACCAGTGCTACAATCGCTCTACAAAGCCAGTGACCCAACCGTAAATGAGACGTAATTAAACGGCTGTTTTTTTATTGAACAGGAAACTTCACAGGTCAGGTTCAGCTGAAACCTGCTCCTCTTCTTTATACCATTGCGGCAAAAGACTTCTAGAATGCTCTGAACAAAACCCGTTACGGCTCCGGGTTGAGAAGCAACTGCTCCAGAGCCGGACGCATGCGCTTTACCTCACGCAGCCCCTCGTTAATGCCCATTTCTGCTTCGTCAAATTCCATCAATCCAAGCTTTGACATACGTGGCGCCAAAATCACATCCGGCGGATCCCCAGCCATACGGCTGCGGGTAATTCGATCCTGCATGATGTTGATTGAACTGG
>JAEPDS010000001.1:0-127632 GCA_016842065.1 Candidatus Thiodiazotropha sp. 'RUGA' | reverse complement strand
CCACATCATAGAGCCCAGGCGCTTCCCGCTCCGTTCCGAACAACCGCCCGACCAGATCCCGCTTGCTACTCTCCAGGGTGCTTTTCAGTTGGCTCTTGATCCGATTCAGCAGATCCCCCTCCTCCGCTGTCTCAGGCGACTGTTTGCGCTTGTCTGCATCACGCTTTAGGTGCTTGCCCAAAATATCGCCATTGAGATTGACTGCAATCACAATGTCCGCCCCCATCGCCCGACACAGGGAGACAGGAACCGGGTTGGCCAATCCCCCATCCACCAGCCAACGTCCATCCAGGAAAACCGGCGTGAACAACCCAGGCAGACTGATGGATGCTCGTACTGCATCCATCACCGAACCATTGCGGAACCAGACCTCTCGACCGCTTTCAAGCTCTGTCGCCACAATCCCAAGCTGGCGGGGCAGCTGTTCAAAATCCACGGCATCGACGTGTTCTGTTACAAACTCGGTCAGTTTCTCCCCCTGGATGAAACCACCACCATTCAGGCTGGGATCGAGAAAACGAATAATCTCTTTCCAGGTCAGAGAGCGGGTCCAGGCTTCCAACAGATCGAGCTTGTCAGCGGCATAGGCTGCACCGACCAACGCCCCAATCGAACTGCCACAGACGATTTCAGGCTCAATACCCAGCTCAGCCAATCCTTTAATGATACCGATATGGGACCAGCCGCGGGCTGCGCCACTGCCCAGAGCCAAACCGACCTTTACCTGTTCAACATCGCTTTCCGTCATGTTGTGCTTCCCTCATACTCATTTACCACTGGACTCTGCCGTTCACTCGGCACTTCCATTCTGAAGATCCTGCAACAAGTCCAGAGCATGCACTATACGCCGTTTTAGATCCAACGGCCGGCGGGATATCAACTCAGCCGGCACCCCGATCTTATCTGTCAGGCGTTCAAAACTCTCAAACCCATAAGAGACCATGAATGGATGCATTCCAGTGCCGATCGAGGCCACATAGTCCCGCTTCTCATCGCCACAGGCATAGGCCCTGGCCGGATTGATCTTAAAACTCTCCCTGACGGCTTTGAAGGCATTGAGCTTTTGCTCCTTTTGCGGGAGATGCACAACAAAATCGAGACCACTGACATTCACCCCATTTCTTCGATAGAGCTGCTGCAGGGTTACTTCAGGTTCCAGCGTGATGTTGCGGGTAATAACCCCCACCCGAATCCCCGGATGATCGATCAGCTGGTTGAGCAGTTCGTCCATGCCTTCATACAGACAGGCTGACTGCCGGTATACCTGGGTCAGGGTATCCAGTACAGCAACACGTTTTTCTGCATTGAGTTGCTTTCGAAGGTTCTTCGGCAGCTCTTTGATACCACCAAGATACTTGAAAATATTTCGCCGCTTCTGGAAGCGGACAATATCCCCAATCGACATATCGTGCGCCTCAAAAGTCTCTGTAATGGCATCGAAAGCATCAATCGTCGTACCGTCAGCATCCATGATGACAAGTCTTTCATTACCGTACATAGAGGCCCCTCATGGTTCTGACCGCCTGGTGCGCGGAACAGCGGATCAATCGACAAGTTGGGGAGCTAGGAATTCTGAGTCTGCCAACACGGTACTGACAGCGCTGAGTCTTCAGGATGGTGTTGACAGGCGACGACAGAAGCAGCATGGCCCCATCTACCGATTGAAACGGATTTGCATGACGAACAGATGACAAAACAGAGTCAAATAGTCGATCGGGAGCGACTCAATAAAACAAGTGGATCAGTTTAGTGGTAGATCAAACCGGCGGCTGGAAGTGAACTAATTGGTCGCCGGATTAATAGTGACGCTCTCGTAACAGTCTCACCAGACCGCCCCCATAGTCGACCACCACACCTTCACGTTCGATCTGCTTCACAAGATAGTCGGTGCCCCTCAGCTTGTCCCCTTCCCCATAACGGCGCATGTTGATCAGTACAAAGCGGCGCTCTGGTTGTTTATGGTAGACATGGATACTGATCTTCAGTTGTTGCAGCTCATCCCGCACTCCCTGAGGTAACTCCCAAACCAGTGGGATCGTCTCATCCACAGTTTCCTCAGCATCATCGACAACCGCCGTCTGCTGAGATTCTATCGGTTGAGGAACAGGGTCAAGCTGAGGCATCACCGGCTCTGCTGCTACCGGAGGTTTTTTCAGCGTTTGCGGACGCAGAGCCGGAGGCGGTTCCAGCTTTGTCAAAGGAGCTGGCATCTGATTCTCCCTGGATACAGGAGTCTGCTCCACTGCGGTGGTGTTTGTCACATTATGCCTCGGCCGTTGCGCTGGCTCTGCCGGTCGACTCAGTTTCGCTTCGGACATCAGTGAGCGCTCACTTGGCATACCACTGTTCAGCAACTGGGACTCAAGATCTGGCTGTTTTGGTTTTTCCGGTTTGACGACCGCAGGAGTGGCCTTTTCCGCCGCCACTTGACTGACTGACTCAGGTGCAGGCAACGACTCAGACCGCTGTGGTTCTGAAGTCACGGTTTGCGACTGAGATTGGTAGAACAGAAACCCCAATACCCCGCAGATCAGAAGAGTCACCAGAACGGCGATCCAGATCAGCCAGCCACGTGGCTTTGGACTCTCTTCATAACCTTTCGGAATCAGCTCCTGCTCACTTGAGGATCTGTTTTGCGAGGCTCTTTCCAAAGCATCGAGTATCGATGACATGTCAGCCCCCGGGTCTCAGCAAGGCAGGTCTTGTCCGATCGGTCACCATACCTTTTAGCTGGATCAAAGTCTGCTTGCCGACAATACCATCCGCCGACAAGCCATTTTCCCGTTGAAAACGTACCACCCGCTGGTGCAGTCGCTGATCAAACCTGGGATTCCTCAGATTGTAATCACTCTCGATGCCCTCAATCTTATCCAGTATTGAGATCAACCACCCCACATCACTCCCCGATTGACCCAGCTGCAGACTGGTTCTGGCTAATGACGGCGGACGCCACAGGATGATGTAACTGCCGGTCCACAACCGGTCCATTTCAGCATAATCGAATGAGAACTTCCGGCCATTCATATCGAGCGTCACCGACTGATCATGCATACCGGTCAGCACAACATGGTAGCGCTTTCCCTGTGCCATCATCAGTTCCAGAATGGCGGGCCGATTATAGTACTCCAGGGTTTTCCAGGAGCCCCGGCCAAACAGACAGCTCAGCCCCACCTCCTCGGCCTTGTCACAGGAAGATCGCGTCTTTCCGCCGCTGGGATAGACCTCCTGCCAGTAACTGAAAAGGGTGGAAAATGCGCTGTTCTCATTACCGATCAGTCCACTCAGTCCACTCGTTTCAGGATCGGTTTGTTCGGTCTGCTGTGGCTCATCCACGACAATCGAATTCGCCGCTTGATCAGCAGCCTTGAGGGCTTCAGGACTCAACACATCGGGCACTGTCAGCGCGGAACGATCTGGCTCAGCTGCCACAGCCTGCTCGACAATCGCTCCAGCTGCGGAATCAACTGCAGGCTGTTTTTTAACCTCACTGATCTGTTGCGGCTCCGGATCCTGCTGCGGCTCTTGACGCTCCTGCAACTCCCTGGAGTGTTGTAATTGTTGAGGCTGCTGCAGATCCTCTGACAGAGGTTCCTCAACCACCTGAGCCTCATGCCTGGGTTCAGCAAACAATTGGAACAGATCCACCTGAGGCAGCAACGCAAGCAGCAGCAGGGTTGCACTCGCCCCAGCCACCACCCAACCCCATGAGGGGAAGCGGAAAACGAGACCCTCCTCACCCCGTAATTCGCGGGCTACCTGGGACAACATGCCGCGACTGACCTGACCCTTGCGCTTCCCATAGGCAGCCAACATTCCGCGACTGCAGAGGATATTGATCAGTCGGGGGATTCCCCCGCTCAGTTTGTAGACCCGCCGTATCGCGCCGTCAGTGAACATCGGTCGTTCCAAACCGGCGACTTTCAATCGATGCAGTATGTAGGCTCTGGTTTCACTGCGTGAGAGGGGCGTCAGATGGTAGCGTGCGGTCACCCGCTGAGCCAGCTGCCTCAAGTCAGGGCGATTCAGCAGGCTTCTCAGTTCAGGCTGGCCAACCAGGATGATCTGTAACAACTTTTCGGAAGATGTCTCCAGATTGGTCAGCAACCTGATCTGCTCCAGGGATTCAAAACTCAGATTCTGAGCCTCATCGATGATCACAACCGTACGCCGACCCTGGGCATGAGTCTCGAGCAGATAGGCATTCAGAAAGTCGACGATCTCCTTGATGCTGCTGCAACCCAGTGGATAGAGCACTCTCAGTTCGTCGCAGATGGTGGCTACCAGCTCCAGAGGGCTCAAACGGGGGTTGAAGACGAACGCCACATCCACAGCCCTTGGCAACTGCGCCAGCAATTTTCGGCACAACAGCGTCTTGCCGGTACCCACTTCACCGGTCAGCTGCACAAACCCACCCCCCTGGGTCACACCATACAGCAGATGAGCAAAGCCATTGCGGTGGCGCTCGCTCAGAAAGAGGTATTTCGGATCCGGGGTAATGGCGAATGGATCTTCAGCGATTCCAAAATAATCCTGAAACATAACAGTAGCTTACAGCCTAGTGCAATAGATTGACAATGAATGGATTCCCGCCATGGCAGTGACATGGATACACCTTACTACAGCGCCGTACAGAGGACAGCCCATTTGTAGCCTCAGACATGACCCGATCGACCTGCCAGCGGGAATCGATCAAATAGGTCAATTAAAAAAATGCCACAGTGTCGGCCGAGCGCTACATTCATCATTCCCAAGCCCCATATTCGACCTCTATTCAAATCAGATCAGACCCAATAGTGTGAAATCGTACACACTTTCGATCTATTTCGACCAATATGTGAAATTTTTAACAGCAATCAATTAAAAAAAGTCCGATTTTATTTGTCACACAAGTAAACATTAATCGGAATTTGCCGATTATTATATTGAGCGCAAAAGGTTGCTACTCAGCACTGATTAACCACCTTTAAACTCAACCACTCGAAGGGAAGCCTGACGCAATCAACTGTTGCATAAGGCAGAATTTGTTAACTTGTGTCGCATTTTCGTCAAATAACCTGAATATTTAGTTGTAATTTATTGTTATTGTGCTAATTTTTTAGTTGTAAGCACGCAACACTACAGAGATCGCCGATATGACTGGACTCTACAAATCAAAAATCTGCCAGGAGTGCCCCCACCTGGTCGTTAGCGGAACCGCATGTGATTGGCAACCCCATGAATGTCCTATCCAGAAAGAGAAGATGCAGCGCCAGAAAAAGACCAAAGCCAAGGCCTTTTTTCTGACCAACCTGCTGATTGCGGATGATTTCGACGCCGTTCGAAGCTGTAACTGAGGCATAGGACCATCATCCTGATCCGGATACCAGTTCAACGTCACGCCTTAAGCGGACCGGAGATGCTGGTAACACCGATAGGAGATTGCTAGCTCAGGGTTACCCCTGAGATTTTGAAACTGGATTGCGCAGGCAGCCACTCGCAAGAAATCAAGTACTGCCTGCCATCACCTCTGGTTGACATGCGTCGGCTTTCGAGTCTTCGCCCCCACGCCGGAATCCAAACCAGCAGACTCTCTACAGAATTTCACCATGCCACTTCCACTCAAGGGTTTGGAATAGTGATAACCCTGAATCATATCGCACCCCTCTTGTTGCAATATCCTGAGCTGCTCACCACTTTCAACCCCTTCAGCAACGGTTTTGATATCAAGACTGCTGGCCAATCGGATAATCGAAACACAGACCTTTCTGTGCTTCTCGTTCTGGTGGATATCCCGGACAAACTCCCGGTCGATCTTTATCACAGAAACAGGCATCCAGTTGAGGTAGGCCAACGATGAGTAACCTGTTCCAAAATCATCAATGGCCATGTGAAATCCATGATTGGCCAGACTCCTCAAGAGTTTCATCGTACTCTCCGCCTTTTCCATCAGCATCGACTCAGTGACTTCCAACTCAATGTTGCTTGCTGGCACCCCTTGATCACCACAGATCTCTAGCAGAGAAGAGAGAAAGTCTTCTGAGCGTAACTGAGAAGCTGAAATATTGACCGCCATCTTCAGCTCAGGATCGATCTGCAGAAGCTCTTTTGTCTTTAATACGGCCTGCTGTAACACCCATTTACCCAGACTGTTGATCAAGCCTGACTTCTCGGCTACCGGAATAAACTCCATTGGACTCACTTCGCCCAAAACGCGGGACTTCCAGCGCAACAGAGATTCGCAACCGACAATTCGTTTGTCTGTCAGCAACAATTGAGGCTGGAAATTCAATCTCAACTCCTGAGCGTCGATCGCGTAGCGCAACTCGTTGTCGATCTTTATTTTTTTAATCGCCTTCATTTCCAGCTTACGATTGAAAAAGCAGACAGTGTTCCGCCCGTCCTCCTTCGCCTTGTACATTGCCATATCGGAATGCTTTAACAGGTTTTCGTAGGAGTTCCCATCTTCGGGGCTTACCGCAACGCCGAATGAAGCTGAAATGGTCACTGCAGTTTCGAGAATCGTATAAGGTTGATTCAACTGAGAGACCAAAGCGTGCAATCTTGCTTCGATATCATTCGGATTGATATCAGGCATGAAGAGCACAAACTCATCCCCACCCAACCGGCTCAGTGTGTCTTTTTCCCGGATCAGGCGTTTCATACGCATCGCCACTTCCTGTAACAGCTTGTCACCGACAGAGTGGCCCATTGTGTCGTTGACCGCTTTGAAGTGATCGAGATCGAAATAGACCAGCGCTGAGGTTGCACCACTTCGCATATCCGAATGGACAGCCTTCTCCACCCGATCGGCAAGTAGATAGCGATTCGCCAACCCGGTCAGCACATCGTAGAAGGCGAGATTTTCAATTTCATCCTCCGTCTTTTTCTTTTGCGTAATATCTGTAAAGACAGCGATATAGTGGGTATGGTCCTTGATCTCATCAACGATTTTACTAATGCTGAGCCACTCAGGGTAGATTTCACCAGACTTCCTGCGGTTCCAGATCTCCCCTTCCCAATGGTTGTTTTGGTTGATACTTTGCCACATTCGTTTGTAGAAATGGTGATCGTGTCGATTCGAGGCAAGCATCCTTGGGTCCTTGCCCAATACTTCTGACTCCACATAGCCTGTGATTCGCTCAAAGGCATCGTTCACCGAAATGATCTTATTCTGTTCATCTGTCATAAGAATTGCATCACGACTGAGTCGGAAGGCATTCAATACCAGGGTCAACTGCTCTTCCTGCACTCTTTGACGTGTTACATCGGTAATCAGCTCACCGGTCCCTGAAGGAAACGAGTTCGCCTTACCAATGATTGGAAATCGCGATATCACATATCTGGACTCATGATGCACACTGCTTGAAAGCTCAACTTCATCACAAGAGGATAAACCAGTGATGAGTACTTTAGCTGATTTAGCCTCCTCATTTACCGCAACATCATAGGGCATCCATGACTCTCTGCGCCTGCCGACGACCTCTTCATACTTTTTATTGTTTACTTTCAAAAAATCATCGTTAGCAAAAGTACACACACCGTCTCTGTTGTAGGTAATCACTGACGCATCCAGATTATTCAAAATTGCCAGAAGACTATTCTTATTGACCCCATCCTCCATACCTGACTTGTGCACCTGTATTGTTACAAGTACCAGTTCGTATGCCAGATTCGGGTCATAGGTTGCAGACAGATGCAGATCAAGATGATGCACAACGCCTGTTTCATCCTTATAGCTCACATCCTCCACATACACTTTAGAATTCTTTCTCAGATTGGATAGCTTCTCCTTAAGACGTACTGTTTCATTCACGCCAAACAACCTGAGTAGAAAATGACCCTCCATCATTTCCGCGGTTCTGAAACCAAACAGATCCGACGCCTTTTTGTTGGCCAACTTGATAACACTGAATTTATCGATAACAACCGCTGCTGATGGCTGATTCTCAAATAGGCTTTTATAGTGCATGGTCATACTTTTTGTGATGCTGCATCACTCTTCATACCATGTCGTGATATTGACATGACTCACCACACAGCCATAATCTTCTGCTGAAACAGGTGCTACATTCATGACAAACCACCTCTTTTCAGTTGGCGAGTGGCAAGGATACTCAAAACTGAATACCTCCTTCGTTCCCTCTAGAACCTGTTTCACACCGGCGTAAACTTTTCTCGCATCACTGCCGGCAGGACTGTTTGCGTCATAACAGGTTTCCAGATAGTTGACCCCCAAACCAGTGGCCTCCAAGTTTGAATCGCCATTGGCCTTGGCAAACCTGACCCAAGCCCTGTTCACCAGCATTATCGTGCCGTCATGGCTCAATACGGCAATATGCTCTGGTAAGGCATCGATGATTGACTGCAATCTTTCCCGATCACGGTAAGCGGTAACATCGATAAACGTTGCCACAGCACCCTGACCATCATTGGAAATATGGTACGGTAACAATCTCACCAGATAGGTTGATTTGTTACTGGTCATCACCTCTTTCTGTATCAAACGCCCGGTCGCCATCGTTCTTTTGAAGTCATCCATCAAACCGCTGTAAATCAGGATATTGTTGATTTCGTCAAGCGGACGTCCAATATCTGTCTCCCGGATCTTGAAGATCCCGACTGCATCAGGACTGTACCTCGTCAGATTCAGATGTTGATCGACAAAAACCGTCGGCACACCAACCGCCTTGGTCATGCTGTCCAAATCCGCATTCACTCTGTTGAGTATCTGAACCTTTTCCTGATACTCGGCATTTACCGTGTTCAACTCCTCGTTGACAGATTGCAACTCCTCGTTGGAACTCTGCAGCTCCTCGTTCGAGGCCATCAACTCCTCATTGGTCGCCTGCAGCTCTTCGTTGGATGTTTCAAGCTCTTCGATCGTTGCCTGCAGACTTTCCCTTGTAGCAGCCAACTCACTCTCCAGCACCTCGATTCGCTCAACGGTCTCCGCATCGATATCGATTGATTTTGGCTTGCGCTCGTTATCACCCGAATGTTTCTCAATAAAACTCAGCAACAACAGCGTTTCCAAACCATCTCGCACGATGGGAGATACCAGAATCCGAATCGATTTCTCTTTTTCACCTGTCGTTATGCGAATTGCATCAGAGGCGATCTTCTCCTTCTCCTTTGACGCTTTGAAAATCAACGCCGATGCCACCGGCACCACCGATTCAGGTAACAACCGGTTCAGATCCAGACTTGCGACACCCTCCTTGGCCTGCATGAACGGGGTTACATCGCCAAACAGATGCACCACCTCATTCTGACTGTTGACCAACATGGTCGGCGGCACATACTCCTTGACCAGCCCCTTTACGGCCGTATCAATAATAGTGCTGTCAGAGATTCTCCCTGACGAAGTGACCGCATCTTTCTTGTTTGACCTCGCCACGTAGCGCTTGAACGGTTCACTTAACGAATCGAACCGCATTGGTGGAGGATTGGCGGACTTTTGATAAAGCTTATGCTTGGTGTCTATGGCTAACAGGCCAATATCCGCACTGGCGATTGACTCACTCGAACCGAGCAACATATAACCTTCAGGTTTTATCGCAAACTGCAGCCGTTGAAGCGCTTTGTTTTGCGCCTCTTGGGTAAAATAGATCAAGGTATTCCTACAGGTCACCAGGTCCATCTGCGTGAAAGGCGGATCCGACAGGAGATTGTGTTTGGCAAACACAATGGTTTGCCTGAGTTCAGGTTTTACATTATAGGAATTACCGGTTTGGGTAAAAAACCGCTCCAGGCGTTCGGTGGTGATTTCAGTTCCGGTTGCTTCTGAGTAGCTGCCAGAGGCAGCAGTATCGATACTCTCCTGACTCACATCAGTGGCAAATATCTTTAAGTTTGGCCAGCGTCTGAATTTTTCAAACGCCTCCAAGAACAACATGGCAATTGAATAGGCCTCTTCACCTGTGGAAACACCGGACACCCACACTCTGATACTTGAGCCTGTAGAGGTACTCTCAACAATTCTCTCTATAATATTGCTTTCCAGCACTTTGAACGTTTCAGGGTCTCTAAAAAAATTCGTAACCGGAATCAATAACTCCCTTTTCAAGGTAAACACTTCCTGCCGCTCTTCCTTGAGCAAACTATAATAACGGTCGATCTTATTCAGATGCCTGACCTGCATACGTCGTTCGATGCGACGCAGAATGGTCGCAATCTTGTAATCGTGGAAGTCTATACCGACTGTCTGCAGTAAGATCTGCAGTATTCCTTCATAGGCATCGTCATCTGAAATCGATACCTCTTCCTCTACCGGTTCAGACAATAACGGCCCTGGCGGCATATTACTGATATGCGACATTAATCGCTCAGGCAGATCCTCGGCTCGCATGATCGCATCCACCAATCCCGTACCGATAATACTGGCAGGCATGCCATCAAATTTTGCGCTGTTCGCCTCTTGCGCCATCAGGAAACCGCCGGCCGCGTTTATTGCTATAGCGCCCCTGGAACCGTCAGAACCGGTACCGGACAGCACCACACCAATCGCTCTGGAGTTGAATGACTCTGAAAGTGAGGTAAAAAAGATATCAATCGGCAGTGTCAGTACATGTGCCTGCTTAGGTTCAAGTTTGAAGCAATCCTTTTCCAGGCGCATGATCTTTCCAGCAGGTATCAGGAAGACCTTATCAGCCTCCAGCTGCATGTCATGTTTCACCATTACGACCTTCATCGATGTATACCTGCCCAGCAGGTCTATCATCATGCTTTTGTGATCCGGTGACAGGTGCTGTACAACGACAAAGGCCGAACCGGTATCACTGGGGCAGTGGGTAAAAAACCGTTCCAGCGCCTCCAAACCTCCTGCTGAAGCACCTATACCAACAACAAAGCCGTTGAACTTCTTCGCTGCAGGCTCGTTTTTGCTGCCAATATCATTCATAAGTGTTTCACTTGACCGGAGGTCTGTTGTAATTGGGTAAAGATGAGTAGAGATCTGCCGCCTCACCAACCGTTGCGCAGTAAGTTACGCCAGCCGGCAGACTCTTCATCAGGTTTATCCCTTGACCTCCAACCCAAAGCGCGACTTGTTCTGGCAAAGAAGCCCTTAACTCGGCCAGATATTGATGGGTTATCCTGGGTTTGCAGTAGAGACTCACACTGATGCAGACGATCTCGATGGAGTAGGCATGGACAGCTTTGCAGACTTCTTGAAAAGACAATCCACCTCCGATATTCAAACAACGGCCACCGATGGATGCGAGAACAATCTCCAGCAGACTAAGGCCTAATGTATGCAACTCGCCATAGGGCGTGGTAAGCAGGATGTTTTTGCCTCTCCGGGTCACCCTCTTTTTCATTGAGGCTTCAATCAACGCCAGCTCAAGCAGGCTTGAGATACAGTGCTCCTGATAGGGACTGATCTCCCCGCGATACCAGCACTCGCCAACTTCCACCATCATTGGCGCTAAAACCTGCTCAACGCACTCAATCAGGTCTCCTTTGTTGAGCATTTTTCTCAATTCACTCTTGCAGAGTTCCAGGTCGTGGGCTTTCAACCCCTCAAGTGCCACAGCGTAAGCCTTTCTGCCGTTGAAACTTCGATCATCGTTTACCTGACCCGGCAGAATATTCTTTTTCAGATTCTTTATTGCCTTACGAATCGGGATCCCTGTATCCACCTGCTCTTTAATTGAGATCAGATTATTTAAATGGGTTTGCGAATAGTAACGACGGCCACTATCTGAACGCTGAGGATCAGGATAGCCATAACGGCTTTCCCATTTGCGCAGAGTCGCCTCCTTAACACCGGTAAGGCTTGATATCAGGCCGATACTGTAAATTTTTGAATCAGACATACCCATTGTCCTAAAAATCCTTGTCCAACTTTATATTGGACAAAGCGCCATAGAAACACAACAGATAAAGGCTGATGCAGATCAAAAAATCGCCACTTAATCAAATAGCGTTCAATAAATAGTGGCAAAAAGGAAAATAATTCTGGAATCGGCTGGGCCGCCAAGCAACAGCGGTCAATAGAATTAAAACTACGGCTTAGTAGAAAACTACAAATATCAGCCTGATCAAGCTAGGGCCTGTTAACACGAATCCAATTGGCCCTGTTGTGCCTGAAAAAGCGCCAATCAAGGCGCGAGGAGAGAGGTTTGGTGATTCCAAATGAACGACGAGCAACGCCGAGTGGCGCTTTTTCAGGCGCAACCCGGAGGGCTGGGGCTATTTTTCCGCCCAGCGGCGTTATCATTCGCTCATGTAGAACAACTACACGTCGCTCATTCTGCCTTGCTGGACGAAAAAATAGCCCCAGCAGGGCCGATTGGATTCGTGTTAACAGGCCCTAAGGAACCGTATGAGTGATTCAATGAATAAACCACTTGTCGTAGATCTGGATGGAACGCTGATACAGACTGATCTGCTTGCCGAGTCAGCGTTTGCCCTGATAAAGCAGAACTTTCTGTTTCTTTTCATGTTTCCGATTTGGCTTTGGCAAGGCAAGGCCGTACTGAAAGAGGAGATTGCTTCCAGGGTCGATATCGACGTCACAATCCTGCCCTACCAACAGGAGTTTCTGGAATTTTTAAAGAGTGAACATGGCAATGGCCGTCGACTCGTACTGGCCACCGCTTCGAATCGGAAATATGCAGATGCCATCGCCTCCCATCTGGGGATTTTTCAGGATGTTCTGTCGAGCGATGCTGCGATCAATCTGTCGGGGGACCGCAAGCTGCAACATCTGACCGAACTTTTCGGCAACAGCGGTTTCGCCTACGCGGGCAATGGCATGGTCGATATGAAGGTGTGGGCTGGCGCCGAATCAGCGATCCTGGTGAATCCTGAACGGGGTGTGAAAGATCAGGCGCAAAGCCGGCACAAGGTCGATGGGATATTTGAAAACAGTAGTAACAACCGACTGAAAAACTACATCAAAGCGCTTCGTCTGCATCAGTGGCTGAAGAACTTTCTGATATTTGTCCCCTTGTTGATGGCGCATAAATTCGGTGACATTACTCTGTTCAAACAGGCGGTGTTGGGATTTTTCGCCTTTGGTTTCTGCGCCTCCAGCGTCTATCTGCTGAATGACCTGCTCGACCTTGCGGATGACAGAAAGCACCCAACCAAGCGAAACCGGCCGTTTGCCGCAGGCACGGTCTCACTCATTCATGGCATTCTGCTGATTCCAGTACTGCTGGTCACTGCCTTCTTGATCGCCCTGTTTCTGCCGCTTGAATTTCTGATTGTGCTTGGATTGTACTATCTGATCACCGTCGCTTACTCCTTCTATCTGAAACGCTTTGCACCGATCGATGTGTTGACTCTGGCGAGCCTCTACACCACCCGTATCATCGCCGGTGCAGCGGCGGTATCGGTGATGCCCTCATTCTGGCTGTTGGCATTTTCCATGTTTCTGTTTCTCAGTCTTGCTCTGGTGAAACGTTTTACCGAACTGTTGACCATGCAGCACCAGGCAAAAACCAAAACCCTTGGTCGTGGTTACATGACCACGGATCTGGAGACGCTTTCCCATTTCGGCAGTGCCAGTGCCTATCTGGCGGTACTCGTATTGGCGTTGTATATAAACAGTGAACACGTAACAGGGCTCTACACCCATCCGGAAGTGATCTGGTTGCTCTGCCCGCTGCTGCTCTATCTGGTCACCCGGATCTGGTTGTTGGCTCGTCGCGGCAAGGTGGATGAAGATCCTGTGGTATTTGTTATCCGGGACCGGCATAGCCAGTGGGTAGTCGGTATCGGCGCAATTTTACTCTGGTTGGCGATCTAGTGCGGTTTCAATAGGTCCTAATATGACGAACAGAAGTTATCAATCCTGGGCAGGTTATCCTGTCGTCGAGCAGGAAGCCCGTAAGATGAATTGGCAGACCGATTCCCTGCCGTTGGAAGGCAGCGACGGCAAGAGCTTTTTACCTTACGGAAACGGTAGAAGTTATGGTGACGTCTGCCTGAATGATGGCGGCATTGTGATCGATTGCCGCGGCTTGAATCACTTGATCGAATTCGATTCGGAAAACGGCATACTGCGTTGCGAAGCGGGAGTAACCCTTCAGGAGATCCTCCACTTTACTGTGCCAAAGGGGTGGTTTCTGTCGGTAACCCCCGGCACTCAGTTTGTCACGGTGGGTGGTGCAATTGCCAATGACGTACATGGTAAGAATCACCACAAAGCCGGTACCTTCGGTCAGCATGTCAACTGCTTCGAGTTACTCCGATCGGATGGTTCCAGACGACTCTGTTCAGCTGAGGAAAACTCCGAGTGGTATCAGGCAACCATCGGTGGATTGGGTTTGACCGGTGTCATAACCTGGGCTGAGATCCGGCTGCGCCCGGTTAAAAGTGCGTTGATCGATCAGGAAGTGATCCGCTACTCGAATCTTACGGAGTTTTTCGAAATCGCCAAAGCATCCGATCAGGATTATGAGCATACCGTCGCCTGGATAGACTGCCTGGCGCAAGGTGATCAACTGGGCCGGGGCCTGTTTATCCGGGGTAACTACTCCGACACAGTGCAGAATCGTGCGGTCAGGCAACCGAAGCTCAATCTCACCGTACCGCTTGAGCCACCGTTCACACTGATCAATTCAATGACCCTGAAAATGTTCAATACGGTCTACTACAACAAACAGAGAAAGGATCAGATCAAAAGCCAGGTCCACTACAAGCCCTTTTTCTATCCGCTGGATGCCATCTATCAATGGAACAGAATCTATGGATCGAAAGGCTTCTTCCAATACCAGTGCGCCTTACCGGTCGAGCATATGGAGGATGCGATGGGTGAGATTTTGCAAAGAATCAGTAAAGCGGGCCTGGGGTCGTTTCTTACCGTGTTGAAACTGTTCGGCGACAAGCCATCCCCGGGGTTGCTCTCATTTCCCATGCCCGGGGCAACCCTGGCGCTCGATTTTCCAAACTATGGTCAGAAAACACTGGATCTGCTGAATCAGCTTGATGAAGTGACCCGCTCTGTCGGTGGACGGGTCAACCCATCCAAGGATGCACGTATGTCGAGTGAGGATTTTCAGCATCATTTTGCCAACTGGCGAAAGATGGAGGATTATATCGATCCCCGTATTTCATCGAGTTTTTGGCGAAGGGTAACGGCAGAATCATGAGAAAAACATTAGTCATTGGAGCGACCTCCGCGATCGCTCAGGATCTGGCAAAGTTGTTTGCTGAAGCGGGGGATGCGATCTGTCTTGTCGCACGCAGTGACAACAAGCTGAAGATTTTGGCGGATGACTTGCAGCTCAGGGGAGCCTCGTCGGTCGCCATGCAAAGCATGGATGTACTCGAGTATGAGCGACATCAGTCGGTCGTCGATACCGCTGTGGAGGCGCTGGGTGGATTGGACCTTGTGGTCATCGCCCATGGCACACTGCCGGATCAAGCAGCCTGTCAGGACTCCTCTGAACTGACCAAAAAAGAGTTCGAGGTGAACGCCCTGACCACAATCTCCCTGTTGACGAACCTGGCAAACTATTTTGAAGCGCAGCAGCGGGGAAGCATCGTGGTGATCTCGTCGGTTGCCGGGGATCGTGGGCGACAAAGCAACTATGTGTATGGTGCTGCGAAGGGGGCTGTGACAATTTTCCTGCAGGGTCTACGTAACAGGCTCACTAAATCGGGAGTCAACGTTGTGACGGTCAAACCCGGTTTTGTGGATACGCCGATGACGGCGGACTTCCCCAAAGGCGCCCTATGGGCGTCATCGGAGAAAGTCGCGCAGGATATCAACAAGGCGATCGATAGACAGAAGAGTATTGCCTATGTACCCTGGTTCTGGCGCTACATCATGCTGATCATCAAATCCATACCGGAAATGGTGTTCAAGAAATTGTCGCTGTAACTGCTTCTGGTATTTATTGAGTCCATCCGTTCGATTCTGCAACGCTCAGAGGATTCAACAGCGCCAACGGATTCCTATAACGCCTTGGCTCTTTTACAGCGGAAGGTGGTGAAGCCAGATTTCGTCCATGCCGGTATGTGGTATATGCCAGGAGAGGGCATACAGAATCAGCAGGGATAGGATGCCAAGATAGAGTATCAGACTGCTGATATTACCTTTTGATATCACCCCATCAATATAACCACCGGCTCTCGCAACAAGCGCTTTGGGGTTCACCTCAGTGGCTGG
Source organism: Candidatus Thiodiazotropha sp. 'RUGA' (assembly GCA_016842065.1). Classification (GTDB taxonomy): domain Bacteria; phylum Pseudomonadota; class Gammaproteobacteria; order Chromatiales; family Chromatiaceae; genus Thiodiazotropha. The sequence continues at coordinate 111,530 of JAEPDS010000001.1, read as the reverse complement.
ATTCATCAGCAGTATGACCAGTAGGGATACCAGGTGAATGTGCAGGAATCGACCCCAGTCGATGGCAACGATAAACAGCGGGATGGTGCCTAGGATGCTGCTCAGGATGAACAGGGAAGCGAGCCAGTTGTGCTTGATAAACTGGAATCTGTTGAGGATTGGAACAAAGGCCAGCAGAGCGAGTAGCAGACAGGCAGCATACTTATAAAAGTACCCTTGATTTTGTATGCCGTCACGTACTGCGTTCAGACCATACTCAGTCGAGCGCGCCAGTGCCGATATGGCGCCTTCCGTTTTGCAGTGATGTACCGCGTGTGGATTGAGTGAGTCGCAAATGATCTCGACATGCTGGTTGCTGCCAGCGTGGGTAATGGCGGCATAGAAAGCCGCAATCGAGAAGCCCAGCAGAATCCCTATCAGCAGATCGGGCTTTAGCGATCGATTCGTCCTGGCAACATAGATCGACAGAAAGTAGGGCAGGAAAACGGCTAACATCTCATGACTCAGTATCAAAACCGGATAGACCAGCATGATCAGAACCGTGCTGGTTCTGATGGCGAATTGGCTGGTCGTTATCGCAATCCAGCTAAACAGTGGGAGCAGTGCCAGGTAGAGTATCTCTTTCCTGAAGCCCCCTTGCAGGTCGTGCAGATGAAAGGCGAAGATAAATGGCGAGACGATGAGCAGTAAAAAAGGCAACAGGCTCTCTTGTCTTCGCAGCAACAGCCCCAGAAACAGGAAAAAGGCGAAGTAACAGACGATTTGTGTCAGCAATACATAGATCGCCGGTTCTGTTCCTGTGGTTTTCCAGAGCCATAGATAGGCTTCGCCAAGTAGCCCCCTTCTTACGAATCCCGCCTGGTAGTTGATCAGCCAGTCGCCAATCCGCCAGTTGTTATTATCGATATATCCCTGCATGCCGAGATAGAAAGTGATCAGGCAGAGTAAAGAGATATAGATAAAAAGGTAGAGATCGGTCAATCGGAAGGGCTTGATACGATTTTCCACCTTGAAAATCCAGTTCAGAATCGGTGAGCCCAGTGTCAACAGAATCGCCAGGGTCAATGCCAATCTGATGAACGTATCGTAAAGTGCGTAATACTCCTCGAATGTAACGTGTGACTGTCCTTGAATCAGGCGATTGAATACAGACGCATTACCATCATAGATCGCCTTTATTATTTCATGTCCAAACAGCCACGCCAGGATCAGGCCGGACCACATGACCAGCAGTAATAAATAGTGATTTCTACTCAAATTGAACATCAAACTGCTCTACCCCAAACACTAAAATACTGATTTAACAGATCCTGTTGTGCTGTTACATATAAACCGACTTCCGGTTATTAATCCACTGTTACCTGTATTCAATCTATTGGCTCGGAAAAAACGCCCTGCTGGCGTCGCTGAATCATCTGCCATAGGCGCTCATACCGGGATCCATGCAGTTGATAATCCAGAGACACGACCTTCAGCGGGATGATAATCAATTTTGATTCAGAGGTCCCTGCAGATCATATCCATAAATGGTACTGACACAATGCCTGATGACGATCCGGATTGTACTCTGTTATTCGATAATCAGAGAACCAATCGTGTCATTTCAACCGAAACCTGTGTGAATAGTCTCTCTATCTGCCTCAAGCCACGACTGGAAACTTGTAGTGTTGATCTCTACCTATTCTCTACTGACGCTTTGTGACCGTGAAACCTGAGCCAACCCAAGGCGATTGGTCGGTGGACATTATAAACACCGATATCTGGCTCGGATGTTAAATATTTACGCTAAAAACTCGTATTGACTGAGCTCGATCGGCTCTCAGTAACCACGCCCCCCATTAAATCAAATAGGGCCTCCCCAAAGGATTGTGATGAAACTCGTCTGGCATGCTAAATAATAAAAAGCTAATATAAGGAAATACTTACTTTTACTCATTTGATCAGGGTGTTCCACCATGCAGGACCCGACAAAACAGTCAGACAGCGACCTTGGCCGTGTCGAAATCAAAGAGACGACCTGTTACATGTGCGCTTGCCGTTGCGGCATCCGGGTTACCCTGCGTGATGGGGAAGTGCGGCATATCGAGGGAAATCCCAATCACCCTTTGAACAAAGGGGCAATCTGCGCCAAGGGCTCCTCCGGTATCATGAAGCAGTACTCCCCGGCCAGACTGACCAAACCGCTGCTGCGCAAACCGGGCGCGGAGCGTGGTGATTCCGATTTTGAGGAGATCTCCTGGGAAAAGGCCTTCGATCTGGTCGAAGAGCGCCTGGCAAAGATACGCGCAGACGATCCCAAGCGGTTCGCCCTGTTCACCGGACGGGATCAGATGCAGGCCCTGACCGGTCTGTTCGCCAAACAGTTCGGCACCCCCAACTATGCGGCCCACGGTGGCTTCTGCTCAGTGAACATGGCGGCCGGCCTGATCTACACCATCGGCGGCTCCTTCTGGGAATTTGGTGGGCCGGATCTGGAGCGCTCAAAACTGTTCATCATGATTGGCACGGCGGAGGATCACCACTCCAATCCGATGAAGATCGCCCTGGCGGACTTCAAGCGACGTGGTGGCCGATTTATCTCCATCAATCCGATCCGTACCGGTTATTCCGCGATCGCCGATGAGTGGGTGCCGATCAAACCGGGCACCGATGGCGCCTTGTTGCTGGCCATCATCCGCGAATTGATCCAGCAAGGGCTCTACGATCGTGAGTTCCTGATCAAATACACCAACTCCGCCGAACTGGTGGTGGATGATCCTGAGCGGGACGACCACGGCCTGTTTCGTCGCTTCGAAACCCATGTGGAAGAGGGCTGTTTCGATCCGGAGAACAAACTCTGGTGGGACCGGGAGCTGGATCGGGAGATCTCCACCCATACCCCGGGTACCGACCCGCGTCTGCTCGGCAGTTTCAAACTGGAAGATGGTACGCCGGTAAAACCGGCCTTTCAGTTACTGAAAGAGCGTGTCGAGGAGTACACCATCGAATGGGCGGAAGATATTACCGGGATTCCGGCGGAGACCATCAAGCGGCTGGCGCATGAAATGGGTGTGGTTGCCAGGGACCAGAAGATCGAACTACCGATCCAATGGACCGACAGCTGGGGCAATGACCATGAGAGTGTCACCGGTAATCCGGTCTCGTTTCATGCCATGCGCGGACTGGCGGCGCACTCCAACGGTTTTCAGGCGATTCGCTCCCTGGGCATTCTGATGACCATTCTCGGGACTGTCGACAGGCCGGGTGGTTTTCGCCATAAAGCACCTTTTCCCAGGCCCATACCCCCGTGCCCCAAGCCACCCAACTCTCCAGATGGGGTCCAGCCCAATACCCCGCTGGATGGTATGCCCCTGGGCTGGCCGTCGAAACCGGACGACCTGTTCGTCGATGAGCAGGGGGAGGCGGTACGGATCGACAAGGCGTTCTCCTGGGAATACCCCCTGTCGGTGCATGGTCTGATGCACAATGTGATCACCAACGCCTGGCGCGGTGACCCCTATCCCATTGATACCCTGCTGCTGTTCATGGCGAACATGGCCTGGAACTCCTCCATGAACACGGAAAACGTTCGGGATATGCTGAAGGATAAGGATGAGAACGGAGAGTATAAGATCCCCTTCATCATCGTTGCCGATGCGTTTCAGTCGGAGACTGTGGCCTTTGCCGATCTGGTGCTGCCCGATACCACCTATCTGGAGCGTCATGATGCGATGTCGATGCTCGACCGACCGATATCAGAATTCGATGGGCCGGTGGACTCGGTTCGTATCCCGGTGATGCCCCCGAAAGGGCAGTGTAAACCTTTTCAGGAGGTGCTGATCGAGCTGGGCAGTCGACTCGGTCTGCCGGCATTCGTCAAACAGGACGGCAGCCGCAAGTTTCGGGACTATCCCGACTTTATCACCAACTATGAGAGCTCCCCCGGTTCCGGGATCGGATTTCTCGCCGGTTGGCGGGGTAAGGGTGGTGAGAAGTTTCTCAAAGGCGAGCCTAATCCCCGTCAGTGGGAGATGTACCAGAAGAATGGTTGCGTCTACCACCATGAACTGCCGAAATCCTACCAGTACATGCGGAACTGGAACCAGGGCTACCTGGAGTGGGCCAGGGCGCATGGTATGACCCGCTATGTGGAGCCGATCACTCTGCATCTCTATTCCGAAGTGCTGCAGCGATTCCGGCTTGCGGCGCAGGGTAAGTCATCGGGTAAGCAACCACCGGAGCGGTTACGCAAAAGGGTCATCAGCCATTTTGATCCTCTGCCTTTCTATACCGCACCACTGGAGCACAAACTGATCGACTCGAGACAGTTTCAGATCAGCGCTTTGACTCAGCGCCCGATGGCCATGTACCACTCCTGGGATTCGCAAAACGCCTGGTTGCGCCAGATTCATACCCACAACTACCTGTTCGTCAATCCCAAGCTGGCGGAAGCCAATGGCTTTGGCGATGGCGACTGGATCTGGGTCGAATCACCCACCAACAAAGTGCGCTGTATGGCGCGCCTCTCGGAAGCGGTGGAACCGACCACGGTGTGGACCTGGAATGCCATCGGCAAGGCGGCTGGCGCCTGGGGTTTGAGCGAGAAGGCGAATGAGTCGCAAAAGGGGTTTCTGCTCAACCATCTGATCTCCGAGGAGCTGCCACCCTGTGAAGCCGGGGAGTTTATGTCGAATTCCGACCCTGTCACCGGCCAGGCTGCCTGGTTCGATGTGCGGGTGAAGATCTACCCGGCCGGCGAGGATGAGCCTAAGGTTACTTCGCCACAATTCAAGGTGCAGAGAAAAGTGCCGGGCCAGGATCCTCAGCGGGGCCGATGGCAGGCCTACTTCGCCGGTATGTTCCGGCGTAAGCACAAACTTGACTGAATGATTTAACGAGTGGTTTTAACATGACACAACTTGCACTTGTCATCGATCTAAATGTCTGTGTCGGCTGTCACGCCTGTGTGACCAGTTGCAAAGAGTGGAACACCTCCGGTTGGGCCGGCCCGATGACCGACCAGCGCCCCTATGGGGAGGATCCAACCGGCACCTTCTTCAATCGGGTGCAGACCTATGAGGCGGGTGTCTTTCCACATACCGAGACCTATCACTTTCCAAAGTCCTGTCTGCATTGTGAGGATCCGCCCTGCGTGCCGGTCTGCCCCACCGGTGCGTCATACAAGCGTGAAGATAATGGCGTGGTGCTGGTCGACTATGACAAGTGTATCGGATGCAAATACTGCTCCTGGGCCTGCCCCTACGGTGCGCGGGAGATCGATGAAAAGCAGCGGGTGATGAAAAAGTGCACTTTGTGTATCGATCGCATTACCGATATGAGTCTGCCCGAGTCGGAGCGTAAGCCGGCCTGCGTACTGGCCTGTCCGACAAGTGCGCGACTGTTCGGTGATGTGCATGATTCGGATTCAGAGGTCTCCGTGGCGATCCGTGAGCAGGGTGGTTACGCCCTGCAGCCCGAGTGGGGAACGAAGCCAGCCAACCACTATCTACCACGTCGCAAGACGCGTATTCAGATCCATGAGGATGAGCTGGTTCGGGCTGACAACCCATTGAAGAAAGAGCAGTTGCCCAGTCTGCCTGAGGGTGGTGAGACGCTGGACGATGTGGCCTGGTAATCGGCACTGGTGGCAATGGGATTATGTTAATGAAGCAACCCAGGTCAAAGGTCGACAACCGCAGCGCTGTGAGGTCGTCTTCTGTTGAGTGGCTTCAGGCTATTTGAGTTTTTGGAGAGTTTATTATGCATCCAGCCTTTTCAGTCATATTTCTGACCACGCTGATCGGCGTTGGACAAGGGCTGTTTCTGGCCCTGTTTACCGGTCAGCTCTATGCGCTGGCCAATCTGCTGCCGGCGCAGACCGATGCGTTTTACGCCCAAGGCAGTCTGATCGCGCTGTTGCTACTGATCGGTGGGCTGGTGGCGTCGGTGTTTCATTTGGGGCGTCCGGAAAGGGCCTGGCGTGCTGCCACCCAGTGGCGTACCTCCTGGTTGTCCCGTGAGGTGATCATCTTGCCGGCGGCGATGCTGTTTACCGCTCTCTATGGGCTGTTCCACTATTTTGGTTGGACCCAGCCCCTGTTTGTCATCTCCCAGACACTGCCGGTGGATGCCACGCTGATCGTCGGGGCATTGGGAACCCTGGCCACCTTTCTGCTGTTTCTCTGTACGGCGATGATCTATGCCAGTTTGCGTTTCATCAAAGCCTGGTACTCGCCACTGACCGTGGCCAATTTTCTGTTTCTCGGTATCGCTTCAGGATTCATGCTGGCGGCTGCTCTGTCGGCCTATACCTCATCCAGTCTGGTGGTTTTCTATGGGACCTGGGCGGTTGTGGCGACCCTGCTGGGAGCGATCACACGCGGTGCCTCTCTCTATCGAAACAGTGATTTTCGCTGCAAGATCAGCATGCAGTCAGCAATCGGCGTGCACCATGCCAAGCTGCATCAAAAAGCCCAGGGGTTCATGGGTGGAGCGTTCAACACCCGGGAGTTCTTTCATGGCAAAAGCGATGCACTGCTGCAGATGCTGCGCTACGGCTTTCTGCTGATGGTTTTCATCTTGCCGGTACTGCTGATACTGCTTGCCTATCTGCTTGAATCCTCACGCTTGCCGATCGCTGCATTCCTGATTCAGTATGCCGGCTTGGTGATCGAACGCTACTACTTTTTTACTGAGGCCAAACACCCGCAAAATCTCTACTACCAGAGTATGGCGTAGTACATTTCCAGGCTCTGCACGCAGGGCCCTGATACTGAGGTTGCGGGTAAACAAAACGGAGGGTTAGATCATGAAATGGTTTACTGCTTTACTGTTGAGTCTGATGGCGTTGTCGTCAAAGGCCGATGTGGTGGTGCTGGTACATGGTTATCTCGGCAGCGCCGCTTCCTGGGAGCGCAGTGGCGTCACCAATTTGTTGCATCAGGGGGGCTGGCAGGCTGCTGGTATCGCGACACCTCGAGGTCTACTGCCGCTGGCGGGTGTCGAGGCGGAAAACAAGTTTTATACTGTGGAACTGCCTTCGATCGCGCCGATTGCTACCCAAGCCAGGATCCTCAGCGGTATGCTGAATGCGATTCTTCAGAAGCATCCTGACGAGTCACTGGTTTTGGTCGGGCACTCGGCCGGTGGCGTGGTGGCGCGTATGGCATTGGTGACGGCAGACCTTCCACAGGCTAAGTCACTGATCACCATTGCCTCCCCCCATTTGGGTACAGGGCGGGCTGTACAGGCGTTGGATGAGACGGATGATGTTTTTCCGATCAGTATGGTGAAATCGTTGTTTGTCGGGGACATCTATGATGTGGTGCGAGACTCCTGGGGGGTACTGCTCGATCTGACCCCTGAACACCCCGGCAGTCTGCTGTTTTGGCTCAACCGTCAACCACACCCGGAGGTCGAATATGTGTCGGTAATCCGACCTGGTCCTGTGGGTATGGGGGATGAAGTGGTTCCGGCTTACAGCCAGGATATGAACAATATTCCAGTGCTCAAAGGGCGGGTGAAGAGTCGGCACACTACGCTCAGTCACTCACTCCATCCGGTTGATGGCGAAGTGCTGGCCGATATTCTATCATCACTTTGAGCAGCTAAGTCGCTGGTTGACTGCAACAATTAAGCTGGCGCCTAAACGAGCCAGGTTCAGCCTAAGCGTGCCTACCTGCAGCCCTGAACATGACCGATCAAGGTGCCGGATTAGTGTTGACAGGCCCTAATAATCAGCTGTGAATACTCTGCGGCTGATTCAGGTAGCAGGCTTAGCCTCTGGAGCGGTTGATATTATTGTGTCCATTTGCGGTGATTGGCGTTCCTTCGCGGAAAATCGAACTCACCCAAACCTATCCGTTATTCAGTCGATCGCCATGACTCTGGTGACCAGATTGTCACGACGCCTGTCCGATTTTCGCCGCTCGCCGGACTGATTCTCATTGCTTTGCATATTTCGTCTGTCGCGATTGGCAAATCTTCTGTGGTAGCGGTGAGGTCTCAGATAGAGGCCATTGACGGTGCGGCCATCCAGGTTCTCAATAATGGTATCGGTTATGGAAGTCGGATTAACCTGGATGATGGCATGATATTCAATACTGTCCTTCTGAAGATCCCGGATACGGATGATTTTTGTACGCTTAATGCTTGGTTTATTGAATATGGAGAGGGGTGACCAATTGCTGCGGGCGCCCTTCAGGGTGACGCTCTGGATCTCCTTCAGGGTTACATTCTTCGGAAGGTGCTTATAAAAAATCCACATGATTGCCTCCAAAAATCTACGCTGATCCACAGTCTTCATCCGGTGAACAGTGTTCCGAAATCCTTGGAGAGGTGGTATCACAAAAACCAGTCAATGCAATGCCCATACCCTGTATTATGGTTTGTCATTCGGAATTGAATGGAATGGCCTGTTTATGCCGATCTTTCCTGAAGCTACCCATAATATTTATGCAGAGGTTGCTGGTCAGAGTTGAGTCGGATAATTGCTGGCATCGCCTAATGCAAAGGCGCCTGTATGCAGATCTCAGATCGATTCGCATGCAGTACCAAGAGGCTATGAACTCTGTTTCAATCCTAAATGTATACCATTACACAGCACATCCATCACAATGTTCCAAATCGGTCTTCCCATGGATGCCTAAGTTGTTGCACAAAGCGACTGAGATGAATAGTCAAAGTTTATGCAAACAGCGGGTCTGGATGTGTAAACTATTGTAACCAGTCAGAGGTTAGTTGTACTTGACCATAACCACTGAAACATTGAGGAATCATCCGATGCTTTATGTTTCTGTTGGATTGACTACCATTTAAGGTAAACGGAATAGTGCCGTCATGAGATTGTTGTCGATCCTTATATCTCTTCTGTGTCTACTGCCGGCTTCCAGCCGGACTGTTGCGAATCCTCTGATCGAGGCCCGGGTTGCCGTGCAGAACGAAACCCAATCGGGCTTTACCCGTGCGCACTCACGAGTGACCCTGTCAGCGGAAGAGTCGGGCCGAGTGGAGAGCGTCAATGGTGATGTGGGAGACCGGGTGGATGCTGAGACACCCTTTGCCTGTCTTGATAACACCTATCTGAAACTTGAGCTGAGAACCAATCAGGCTGAGCAGCAGGCGCTGCAGGTGGATATGGCTTACTACCGCAAGGAGGTGGTGCGATACAGTAAACTGGTGAAGAAGAACAGCTCTTCCGAAAGCCAGCTCGATAGTGCTCAGAGAAACCTGGACAAGACCCGAAATCAGCTCAAAACTTTGTCGATTGCAGAGAAGATTTTAAAGGAACGGGAAGAGAGGCTCTGTATTTCTGTGCCTCAGGGATGGCAGATAATCAAACGTTTCGTTGAACCTGGGCAATGGGTGAATGGGGGAGAGCCGGTGGTCGAGGTCGGTGACTACAGCCGCTTGATTGTGCCATTCGCACTCAGTGTCACAGAGTTTCGTGCACTGATGCAGCAGCAGGATCAAGAGCAAGGTCTGTCGGTGAATTTACCGGATTATCAGCTGGTTCTACCCGTTCAGTTGATACGCCTCTCTCCCGCCTTTGATGAACGTTCACGCAAGATCCATTTTGAGCTGCAATTGAATGAAGGTCTGCCGGCTCATCGGGGAGGCATGCGGGTTGAGCTGAGTTTAAGCATCCCGACCCGCTCCGGCGCTGTAGTGGTGCCAAAGCAGGCGCTGCAACAACGCTATGAACAGTATTGGATGCGGCGTCCCGACGGTAGCGAGATTCCTGTGGTCTATCTCGGGCGGGTCAATGGCAGCGATGGGGATTGGGTCAGGGTAACTTCGCCACAGATCAAGCCCGGGGATCAATTTCAAATGATCGTTGAGTAGACCAAACCATGCGTGATCTTGTCGCTTTCTCACTGAAACAGCGGGTTTTCTATAATCTGATGTTTGTGGTGTTGATCGTGGTGGGGTTTATCACCCTGTTTGCACTGCCGGCCGAACGCTACCCCAACTTTGGTTTTGGTGAAGTCATCATCTCCACAGTCTACCCCGGTGCCTCCCCGGTGGAGGTGGAGAGCCTGGTAACCCGTAAGATCGAAGATGCGCTGGAGCAGGTCGATGATGTGGAGTGGATCAACTCCACTTCGTTCAGTGGGCGCTCCAATATTCGCGTCAAATTCATCGACGATTCCGATTATGACACGCTCTTCAATGAAGTTCGGTTTGAAGTCCTGAATGTAATCAGTGAGTTGCCGCAAGGTGTCGATCCTCCACAGCTACTGAATGCAAAAGTTCAGGACTGGTTGCCGGTGATTGCGGTCAACCTGCTTGGTGACCAGAGCAATCGGGCGCTGGCTTTGATGGGGGAGGAGATCAAGACCCGAATCCTCAAAGTGCCGGAAGTGCAGCAGGTGGAGTTTTCCGGCAAACAGACCCAGGAGTTTCACATCTACCTGGATGCGCAGAAACTGCGTGAACTCGGTGTCACTTTTGATCAGGTGGCACAGGCACTGATTGGCGCCAATCACACCATCCCGGCCGGCAAATACACCAACGACAGCGGTGAGTTCCTGGTCAAGATGGATGAGCGTTTCAACAATTTGGAACAGGTCCAGTCCACCGTGGTACGGCGGGATGCGGATGGCAGTCTGGTCAAGGTGTCCGATCTGGCCAGTCGAATCGGTATGGACTACCGGGATCCGATCGTCATTGCCTCGGTAAACGGCAAGCCCTCATTGGGATTGAAGATCATCAAGTCGGAAAAGGGTAATGCCATGAAGATCCGCGATCAGGTGATCGCGATTGTGGAGGAGTTCCGTCCGACCCTGAAAGCGCAAGGGGTGGATCTGGTTCTGACCCAGGATTCGACTGTCTACATCAAGGATGGATTGAGTACCCTGGGAATGAACATGCTGGTGGGTATCAGCCTGGTTTCGCTGATCATCTGGTACTTTATGGGAGTTCGCAATGCCGGGCTGGTCACGATCGGCATTCCCTTCGCTTTCATGATCACCATGTTGATCATGTATCTCACCGGTAACAGCTTGAATGAGATCACCCTGTTCTCGTTTGTCTTGGTGACCGGAATCGTGGTGGATGATGCAATCGTGGTGACCGAGAACATCTACCGCCATGTGCAGGAGGGCGATCCCCTGCGGGATGCCATCATCAACGGTACCACGGAGGTGGCGTTACCGGTCATCTCGGCCACCATGACCACAGTGGCCGCGTTCCTGCCGATGCTGATCATGACCGGTTCAACCGGACAGTTTTTTGCCCTGGTACCGAAGGCGGTTACCTTTGCCATCGTCGCCTCACTGATCGAATGTCTGTTGATTCTGCCGATCCACTATCTCGATTTCGGTCCGCGCAGTCAGAATGCGGTGAAGTTATTGGAGCGGGACAACGCCATGATGCGGGTCGCCCGTCGCTTTACCGACTGGCTACTCAATCTGACCATGCGCTACCGGGTGCTGTCGGTGGTCACTGTCTCTGTACTGTTTGTGGTTTCGGTGGCGATCATCGGACTCTCCGCCAGCGGTAAGGTGCCACTTATCCGGATTCAGTTTTTCCCCGATGACTACAAAATCTACTATGTGGATGTGGTTGGGCCGAGCAATGTCTCCCTCGATGAGATCGACAGTCGGGTGAAACAGATCGCACAGACGGTGATGGAGGATGGTCCGGGGATGGCCAGTGCCGCATCCGGGCTGGCCGGGATGTACTTCAACGAGGATTACGAGCCGATCTACGGTAACAATCACGGTTCCGTGATTGTTACCATGCCGAGCGCCAAGCAGCAGAGCTTCGATGATCCTCTGGCTCATCTGCAAAGGATGCGGGACAAGCTGAAACCGATCTATGAAAAGGATGGTTATCATCTACACGTGCATCCGCAGAATGATGGACCGCCCAGTGGCAAGGATATCAACGTGCGGGTGGTTGGTGCGAATGTCGAAGCGGTATCGGCGTTGTCCGCTGAGTTACTGAAATTCATGCAGGCTTCCGAAGCGATCGGACCAAACCTGATCGATCTGAAGGATGACAAAGGTGTGCCCAAACGGGTGTTTCGTCTGCAGGTGGATCAACAGCTGGTGGCTGAGTATGGCCTCGACAACAGCCAGGTGGCGCAACTGGCAGCGAGCGTCCTGGATGGTCGTTATCTCGGCAAGTACCGGCACATCGATGAAGAGGTCGATATCAAACTGCGGATCGATCCCGGCGCCTTGAGAGAGCCGGAAAATGCCCTCTATATACCGGTGATCGAGGATGCCGGGCGGCCGGTCTATTTAAGCGACCTGGTACAGGTCAAAGCCTATAACGAGAGTGGTGAGATCAAGCGCTACCAGGGACAGAGGGCAATCAGTCTGAAAGCCGATATTCGCGAGGGTGCGCCCACTTCAACGCCGGCGGTTGTGGAGGCGGTAAGACGCCACTATGAGACCATTCGTGAGGAGTATCCCGGTGCTACGGTAACCTTTGGCGGTGAACATGAGGATACCCAACGCTCCTTCCAGTCGCTGGCCTATGCCTTCATCATCGCCGTACTGGTGATGTATGTGATTCTGGCGACCCAGTTTCAGTCCTATCTGCAGCCGTTGATCATACTCTCTGCGGTGGTCTTCGCCTTGATCGGCGTGGTGTTCGGCAAGTTAGTCACCCAGTCCCTGTTTACCGTCAACAGTTTTATTGCGGTGATCGGTGTGGCGGGTGTGGTGGTCAACGATGCGCTGGTACTGATCGACTTCATCAACAAAAGATATCGCAGTGGTATGACTCGACGCGAAGCGATCACCGAAGGGGTGCATATTCGCCTGCGGCCGATTCTGCTTACCACCCTGACCACCACTCTGGGGCTGCTGCCAATGGCAGTGGGTTTCCCCAGCTATTCACTGGTATGGGGCACCATGGCATCGACCTTCGTTACCGGGCTTGCCGCAGCCACGGCATTGACCCTGTTTATCATTCCGGTGTTGTGGGATCTGTTAATGGGACTGCAGGAGAGAATCGCCAGACGCAGAGAGAACAAAGGTCTCTCTTCAGAAAGTTATTAATCCTGGGCCTGTTAAGCGTGAGCCAATTGGATTATTGTAGGCAGCTTACCGCAATTTCAGCTTTTCCTGCTTTATGAAACTACTTGCCATTGAAACCGCGACAGAGGCCTGCTCTGCCGCCCTCCTTATCGATGACCAGATCGAGCTGCGATATGAGATCAAACCAAGAGGCCACAGTGAGCTGATCCTCGGCATGATGGATGGGTTACTGGCCGAGGCGGAACTGTCCGCCAATCAGCTCGATGCGATGGCGTTCGGTCGTGGCCCAGGCTCGTTCACCGGAGTGCGAATTGCCACCGGGGTGATCCAGGGGGCGGCATTCGCGGCTGATCTGCCGGTGGTTCCTGTCTCCACGCTGGCGGCGCTGGCCCAGCGGGCCTATCGGGAAAAGGGCGAGCCGAATCTGCTGACAGCCTTTGATGCCCGAATGGGGGAGCTCTACTGGGCGGGTTATCGTATCGACAGTAACGAGATTGTTCGACTGGTTATGGACGAACAGGTGGCGAATGCGCAACAGGTTCATCTGCCTCTGGACGAGGAGTGGTATGGAGTCGGTTCAGGCTGGGGTGTGTATGGTCCCGAGTTGGGCGAGCGGCTTGGAGAATCACTGCTCGGTTACAAGGCGGATCTCTACTGCAGTGCCCGGGATGTGGCCACCCTGGCAGCGGCTGATTTCGAAGCCGGTCTGGCGGTGCCTGCCGAAAGGGCGCTGCCGGTCTATCTGCGTAACGAAGTGGCGCATAAGAAGCGTTAAGTCCGCGAATGAACGCTGATGAACGCAAATAAGAGTCGCAAATTGTATTCTTGATCCAGAGCCAAGACCCTCATTGCGTTATGGATCCTGGTGGGGCCATGCCCCACCAGATAGTACTTAAGTAAGGTCATCCATATCAGGCCATGGTTTGATATGTTGCAAACTGATGCGCCTGCTCTTGTAACACTTCATTCGCGTTCATTTGCGGACTAAAAACCAAAGCCGATGCCAATTCCACCGTAGCTGCTGCCGCCACTGCTGGCGCCGAAGCCGAAACGGATGCGGGGCTTGCTGCGGGACTCCCTCTGTTCCGGCCAGAGGGCGAGTTGCTCACACAGCATCACTGGAAAATCATACGCCGCTTCACCGACCTGACCCGCACGAATCTCGGCTATCGGGCCGGTCGCGGTGACCAGTCGTCCCGATGGGTAATCCCCGGCTTCCAGATAGCCCGGCTGGCTGGCGATAAAGCGTCCGATGGAGGTCGATTGTCGCATCGGTCGACCCTGCTCATCCAGTGGATAGGCGAGGATCTCCACTTCGCTCGATTCAGCGAGGTTGCTGACCGCAATCACAATACCGCCCCACTGTAGATTTCGCTCGGGTAGTGTTGAGGCTGTGGCGGCCTGTTTTGGGGAGAGGCTGCGGTCTGCCGGGGTGATCACCGGATTGCTGCTGCAGCCGATGAGGTTCAGCAACAAGCTTATCAAGCCGACCACCAGGAAATTCTCTCTCAGGGATTCAAGCATGACTCAGGCTACCAGTAGATTGGATGTCTTCGCCAATAGGGGTAGTAGAAGGGGTCGTAGAATGGGTCGTAGAAGTATCGGTGTTGATAGGCCGGGTCGATCTGTTTGGGCCACAGATGGTAGCTCCGGACCTTCACCTGGGGGTAGCTGTAGGGGTATTCACCGACAGGCTTTTCGACCACCTCTTCAAGTCGCCCGACCACGGTAATCAGACGCTCTTTGGGAAAATCCTCAGGCTCCATAAAGCCATCCATGCGGGCGATGAAACGGCCGTCGCTCTTTTTACTGTCCAATGGCTTGCCCGATTTGCTCAGGCGCTGGGAGAGAATCTCGATATGCGTCTCATCGGCCAGATTTTCCACCGAGATGATCTCACCGCCCCAGCGTACACGGCTACCGATAAACGGCTCTGCATCCTGCTGCACTTCATCGACCCGGATGTCGCCGTCAACGGGTGTGCGGATGGCCAGTGGTATCTTTGATGCACAGCTGCTGATGATCAGGCTGCCGACAATAATGAGAAGGATACGTCTGCTCTGTCTGTTCATGTTTCCCGAGGCTTCCGATGCAATTTCCAACTGTTGGACTGTCAGGTCTTCGGTAAATTCCCTGAAACCGGTTTTATCCCGCGCAGCGGGGATTATTCAATGATGCGCTCTTTTTTTGCCTCTTCCTGATAATAGTAGTCATATTTCCGATGCATGTGGTTGGTGAAGCTCCACGCTTCATTGTAGGAGAGACCACTGTTTTTCGGGATGATGACCTTCACATAGAGGTTATTGTGCTGTTTTTTCAGGACGGCGAGGTTCTGTTCCAGTTTACTGCGTGAAATGGATTTGAAGCGGCTGTCCTGAGGCCCCTTATACTCGATTCGGGTCTGCTTGCCCTTTTTTGTGTAACGCACTTCAACCAGGGTTTTACCCTTCGCGGTGCGTGCCGGACGTAGCAGTTTGTTGTACTGGATCTTGAGATCGGAATAGTCCTCTTTCAGGTCGCTCAGCTGTTCGTCCCGTTCCTGGTTGAGGGCCAAAGCCTTCAACAGCTCTTCGTCCTTACTCGATAGGGTGATGCGCAGCTGCTCCAGATCCTGCAGGGTTTCGGCCTGACGACTGTTTGCCTGGTCCAGATCGGCGGTCAGGGTCTGGATATTGATATTCGCTTCGCTGACCTGATTGCGCAGTCTTTCACTCTCCTGGCTGAGTCGAGTGATCTGGGTGTTGAGCAGGGTACGCTCGTTGGTCAGGGTGTTGACCCGGTTGTTGAGCTCATCCCGTTCCCGATTCAGCTGACTGATCTGGAATCGCTGACTGGAGATCGCTGCCTCCTGTTCTTCGGATCGCTCCTGCAGCTGCATCATTTGCATGCGCAACATGGTCAGCTCATGTTCCCGCGCGATCAGCCGCTCCTCCAGGGTCTCATTCTCCTCGCCGGTGCTTCTGACCAGTTCCATCGCCTGCTGCTCCGCTTCCATGGTGGCACGGAGTTGGGAGAGTAATTCCATGTTGCGCAGGAGCAGAATCACCATTGCCAGCATGAAGATCATCACGATCACGGTCATGATGTCGGTGAACGAGGGCCAGAAGCTGTCGTCCCCCTGGGTACCCTGGCTGTTGAGCCGCAGATCGATAAAGCTATCGTCCATACGAATTAACCTAGAATCCGTAGTTGAACATGGATTTGTGGGAAATCTCAGCGTATCCGGCAAGGCGTCGTTCGCCGTTAATGGTCCTTCCCTTAACAAGAGCGACAACGCAGCAGGGTGCGCTGAGATTTTTCACAATTCCATGTAGCGTTGTTGAGTTCATCCAATGGGAGAGTATTAAATTCAATACTTGGTGGGACATATCATTACCTTACGATAGATATCAGCGGTCAACTGCGGAATCTAGGTTTAATCATCCTCGTGCAGGCGGAAGCCTTGTTTTAGTACATGCTTGATCTCTGACAGATCATTGTGCAGCGCTTCGTTCTTCTCCTCCACGTTCTCCAGGGAGTCGAGCAGGCGCTTTTCGATGTTCTCGAACGCCTCCTGGGAGTTACTCATCTGGCCTACCAGTTTCTGCAGTGAGCGGACCAGACCGGTGAACTCATACAGGGCACTGTCGGTCTGAACCTGAAACCTGGGGATCAACTCGTTTACCGTGACCTGTTCGATACCACTGATCAGATTGGTCTGTACATCGCTCAGCTTGAGGTGGAAATAACCGAAAAAGATGAAGCAGACAATCGCGGTAATGGTGGTCGAGAGGGCGGTGGACATGCCATGCACCACCATCCCCATGCCGCCCACGTTGATCGAGGTTTCGAGCAGGTCCGAGGCGCCGATCAAAGCGATCGAGAGGGAGACGATGGTGCCGAAAACGCCGGTCAGGATGAGGATGTTGTTGATGAATTTGGGCAGACTGTTACGGGTGCTTTCACTGGCCACCAGGGTTGAGGCGAGGGAGCCGTGATTGATCGGGCAGTTCGCTTTGTGCAACCCCTGCATGGTGCGGAAACGGTTGGCGATGATGGCCCGTTTGTGGATCCGCTTCAGCGGATCGCTCTCGCCCTCGCGCAGATTGCGTAAAAACCGCAGCAACGCATTCTCTTCCGAGGCGTAGTGGAGAAAAATCGTGATCATGCGCAGGATGCCGATGGTGAACAGGCCGACGATGGTGCCATTGATGATCAGCCCTGTACTGGTGAGCTGGTCGCGGAAATAGACATCGTTGATGAACTCGAATTTCCAGACCATCAATGCCGCGATCACGGCGAACAGTAGAATCATCCTGATCAGGATGTTACGGCTGAAGTTTCGGCGTAGCTGTATGCTTCCCAAAGCAATACTCCCGGCGTGATACTGAATAGATCCTACAGTGTAACTCAGTAGCCGTGTTTCATGGAATAAATCCTGATACATTGCTCTGCAAATTTATGTAATAGCCGTCAGGGTCAGAGATAAAGCCTGGACCGGCTGAAACAGGGTAGCTTGAATGTTGCAACACACAACACCAACGGATGCCAGAGAGGCACTGTTGAGAATCTATCAGAAGGGATTGAGCCGGGTGGAAGGACGGGGCGCCGTTGCCGACTGGTTACAGCAGCATCCCGTCACAACACCGGTGAGAATGGTGGCCATTGGCAAGGCGGCCCAGTCGATGGCGATGGGGGCCCGGGAGCAGCTGGGTGATGCCATTCAGCAGGGCCTGGTGATCTCCAAATATGCTCACCTGGATCAACGCTATTGCCGGCAGCAGGGCTGGCGCGCACTGGAATCGGCCCACCCGGTACCGGACGCGGCCAGTTTCGAAGCCGGGGATGCTTTGCTGGCGTTTCTTGATGAGCCCATATCAACCCCTCTGCTGGTACTGATCTCAGGGGGTGCCTCGAGTCTGGTCGAAGTGCCGGTCGAGGGGGTGGATCTGGCGTTTCTGGTGAGGACCAATGAGTGGCTGTTGGGCAGTGGTCTGGATATCGTCTCAATGAACTGGGTTCGCAAGGGGCTCTCCCGAATCAAAGGGGGCGGGTTGTTGAACTGGCTGCATGGCAGGTCGACCACCCTGTTGGCGATCTCGGATGTGCCCGGTGATATCCCTGCGGCGATCGGCTCCGGTCTGCTCACCCCGGAACCGCAACTTCAACAACGACTTGAGTCACTGACGTTGCCTGACTGGCTGAGTGAAAAGCTGGCGATCGGGGCACAACAGCGGGGTATCAGGGCTTCCCAGGATGAGGCACCGCCGCTGCAGATCGTGGCCAATCTCGACGCGGCTAAATCCGCCGCAGCCGAGGAAGCTGAAGCTTTGGGATTTTCAGTCAGCGTGAGCGCTGAGTTTCTTGATGGAGAGGCGGCAGATAGCGGGCGTGAACTGGCAGATCAGGTGATAAAAGGTCCTCCGGGCATTACCATCTGGGGTGGTGAGACCCGGGTCAATCTGCCTCCTCAGCCGGGAAGAGGTGGCCGTAATCAGCATCTGGCGTTGGCCGCCGCAGAAGTGTTATCGGGAGTGGAGGGCTGTCTGCTGCTCTCGGCCGGCACGGATGGCACCGATGGACCGACGGATGATGCCGGTGCACTGGTGGATGGCGCTACCCTGAAGCGGGTCGAGGGATTGGGGTTGAGTGCCAGGCAATCCCTCAGCGCTGCGGACGCGGGGACTTTGCTGGAGGCGAGTGGTGACCTGATCACTACCGGCCCCACCGGCACCAATGTGATGGATCTGGTGGTTGGCTTGAAATATGAATCCTGAGAACTCCCTCTATCAGGCCGCCAGAGCCTGTCTGCTGTGTGATTCGGTGGATGAGAAAATGGCGATGAGCGGAGAGATCGCAGAAGCCTGGTCCAGGGGGGAGCTTGCTCTCACCGGTTGGACCGATGCGGCGGAGATCACCCGGGCGGGGCATCCGAAGCAGCCGGTTCTGGTTCATCCGAGTAAACTGCCCCGGCGCCGGATGGGCAGCGAAGCAGGGCGTCTGGCACTGATTCATGCGATTGCCCACATCGAATTCAATGCGGTCAATCTGGCCTGGGATGCGGTGCAGCGGTTTGCCGGTATGCCCGCAGATTTCTATACCGACTGGATTCAGGTGGCGGTTGAGGAGGTTGAACATTTCCAGCTGCTGCAGGCACGCCTGAATGCGGCCGGGGCGGCCTATGGAGATTTTCCAGCGCACAACGGTCTATGGGAGATGGCACAGCGCACCGCCCATGATCCATTGGTGCGTATGGCCTTGGTACCGCGCATGCTGGAAGCCCGGGGGCTGGATGTGACACCGGGGATCATGGAGCGTTTCCGGGAGATCGAGGATGACCAGACAGTGGCGGCGCTGGAGGTGATCCTGCGTGAGGAGGTGGGGCATGTACAGTTTGGCAGCCGCTGGTTCAACTATCTCTGTGAACAGCGGGGCTTGTCAGCCGAAGAGACCTATTTCGATCTGTTGGAGAATTTTCTCAACGGTGAGATCCGTTGTCCCCTGCATCATCAGGCTCGGCGTGAGGCGGGATTCAGTCAGTCCGAGCTGGAACGATTGGAGGCGCTATGCAAAAGGGTATGAGAGTACCGCTATTACTCCTGATCTGTCTGCTGCAGAGCACGACTCTGCTGGCGCAGACGCTGCAGGTCCAAAGACTGCAATATGAGGTCACCGAAGCAGGCCAGACCCCCTATCTCAGCCGCATGCTGGTGACAGAGCAAATGGTACGCATTGACCAGGGGAGTGACACGGCCGATTTCATTCTGTTCGATCGGGCTGACCAGGTGATCTATAGCGTTGATCGTGAAGAGCGCACGGTTCTGGTGATCAAACCCAAAGCGGTCAACCAGCCGGATACCCGGTTACCCGATATAAAGCTTCAGGCAAAGGATGCGGGTGAGGCACCATTGGTCGCGGGGCGTAAGGTCCAGCACTGGGCACTGCTGGTCAATGGTCAGCCCTGTCAGGAGGCGATGGTATTACCGGAGATGATGGCAATGAGTGTGGCAGCTCAGGGGGAGTATCTGGGGCTGCTGGCCAAACAGCATAAAATCACCATGTCGGGGATACCCATGGCCTATCGGGATGATTGTGCCGATGCAATCCAGGTCTATGCCCCGGATGCGCTGCTGGTGAAAGGATTGCCGTTGCGGTTGTGGGATATCAATGGAAATCAACAGGCCCTGACCGACTACAGCGAATCGGAAACGGTTGATGCGGATCTGTTTGAGCTGCCGGAGTCGTTTACCCGGAGGCCGATGCCTCAATGAGTGGTATTTAGGGTCGATTGGATTAGTGTTAACAGGCCCTAGTCAATCACATCCATCTGCATATAGATTTCAGAGGGTGATGGTCTCGCGCGTGACCCCATCCTCGGTTGCGCACAGGATCTCGGCATGATCTCCATGCCACTCACCCAGCACATGACGGCTGACGGTGTGACTGTCGAGGGTAAAACGATGATCTGCCGGTCTGTGGGTATGGCCATGAATCAACCTTTGCGCCTGATGCTGTTGCAGAGCGAGTTCCACGGCTTGCTGATTCACATCCATGATAGTGTCGGACTTTTGAGCGTTCGCCTCGCCGCTTTTGGCCCGATACTCCTGGGCAACAGCGATACGCTGGTCGATGCTCAGTGAGAGAAAATGGTTGGCGAATTCAGCCGAGCGGATCTGCTTGCGAAACGCCTGATACTCCTGGTCATCGGTGCATAACAGATCCCCATGCATCAGCAGGGTGGGTGTACCGTAAAGGTCGATCAGACTGGGATCGGAGATCAGTTGCGCGCCGCTGGCTTGGCAGAAATCCTCGCCGAGCAGAAAATCCCGGTTGCCGTGCATTACCTTCAGTTCGGTACCGCTCTGGTTGAGCGCTAGCAGTGCCTGTTTGACTTCCACGGCGATCGATTGCCGGTCATCGTCTCCCAACCAGGCATCGAACAGGTCACCAAGAATATAGAGTGTCTGGGCTTTGGTTGCCCGAAATCTCAGAAAATCCAGAAACAGCTGCAACCTGTCTGCCCCTTCGGCAGACAGGTGCAGATCCGAGATGAAAAGCTGTTGGGTCACTCGGTGACTTCGGCCTTTTCGATGACGATGTCATCCACCGGTACATCCTGGTGTCCAGATTGGGTGGTGGTGTCCATCCCTTTGATCTGATTCACCAGATCCATGCCGGCCACGACTTTGCCGAAGACACAATAGCCCCAGCCATCCTGTCCCGGGTAGTCGAGAAACTTGTTGTTTGCCACGTTGATAAAGAACTGCGCGGTTGCCGAATGAGGCTCCATGGTTCTCGCCATGGCGATGGTGCCCACTTCATTCGACAGGCCGTTCTTCGCCTCGTTCTCAATCGGATCCCGGGTATCCTTCTGCACCATGCCCGGCAGAAAGCCACCACCCTGAATCATGAAGTTATCGATGACCCGATGAAAGATGGTGCCGTCGAAGAAGCCATCCTGTACATATTGTTTGAAATTTTCACAGGTTTTCGGCGCTTTCTCCTCATCGAGTTCGATCTGGATGGGGCCTAGGTTGGTTGTCATTGTAATCATCAGTTTTCCTATCAGTTTCTTTTGTTTTGGCGTGATATCAGGCTCTGGTATAGCGGTGCATCGACCTATTCGACAATGCTGACCTTGTCGATGGTGATTGTGCTGCGGGGAACGTCACGCATACCGTTACTGACCCCGGTAGGCTGTTCCGCAATGGCGTTAACCACGTCCATCCCCTGGCTGACCTCGCCGAACACCGCATATCCCCAGCCGTCACGACTGGGGTAGTCGAGGAAGCTGTTGTCCTTGTGGTTGATGAAGAACTGGGCGGTGGCGGAATGGGGTGCCGATGTACGCGCCATGGCGATGCTGCCTTTTTTGTTTTTGAGCCCGTTTTTTGCCTCGTTTTCAACCGGCTCACGGGTCGCTTTCTTTTTCATGTCGGCTGTAAAACCACCACCCTGAATCATGAAGTCCTTGATGACACGATGATAAATGGTTCCGTCATAGAAGCCATCCCGGACATATTGCAGAAAATTCTCTACCGTTTTGGGTGCTTTCTCCTGATCGAGAGAGAGTGTGATGTCTCCCATCGAGGTCTTCATCAGCACCTTCACCGGGTCGGCCAGAAGGTCTGCTGAGAAGGCGAACAGCAGGCTAAAAGAGAGTAACAGGGATTTATGGATTTTTTTCATATCATCCTCGTGGCATTGGTATGAGACAGTACACTGGAGTGTTGTGTCAGCTTCCGTTTGATTGATCAGGGAGCATGATAGCGGTTAAAAACCATCATCACAAAGTGGTCGGTGGGGGATTTGGGGGTGTTCGGGCCATTCTACTTCCACAGGTAATTGCCCGGTACAATGCCCTGCAACGACCTGATTTGAGATAGAAGGACCTAACTTATTGACGACAATAAAAAATCCGTAGTCCATGAGAGGCCATGGATTACGGATTTTTTGGCTTGTCTGTTTCAGTCTGTGATGGCTAACTCAGTTGTTTTTCGCACCCTGGGTTATCCAATGCTCAATTTTTGCGATTTCGGCCTCAGACAGGGCCTCTTTGCCGTGTGGCATGCGGATGGATGGATCTACTTTGCCAGCCACCAGGCGATAGAAAGAGCTCGACAAAGGATCCCCGGCAACCACGACAGGACCAAATTTTGTGCCCTTCATGATCGCATCGTAGTCCTGAGTGATGAAGCCGCTGGCTTCAGCGCCTGTGCCACCTGCCAGATGGCACTCTGTGCAATATTTGTCGATGATCGGTTTGATTTCAGATTTATAACTGACCGGTGCCGGCCCGGCACTACAACCCGCCAACAATGCGGTTGAAAGGGTTGCTAATAAAATCAGTGTGTTAGGCCTGAACATAGAGTGCTCCTGAATAATTATGCTTATTTATTGTCTGGGCGAAGTGCTGCACACCCCGCCTGACTATTTCAATTTAGCCAACCATAGCATTAGGTGATTTTGCCCTGGTCCAATGGGCAAACCTGTCTCCAGGGAAAAATGATATCCAATCGTACTACCCTCCTATTTTAATGTCATGATCCACTCGATAACACCTTTAATGTTCTCTTCGCTTGCTGGACTGGCTGGCATCATGGCGCCACCCCAAACCAATGGTTCCCCCGGTTTGCTACCCGATTTTACCTTGCTGGTCAGGCGGTCGATCTGGGCCGCATCTCCCGCATATTTGGCTGCGATATCCTTGAATGCCGGACCAACCAGCTTTACATCGGTTTTATGGCAGCCAAGACACCCGGACTGCATGGCCAGGGCTTCACTGGCCTGAGCGGCTGGTGCTGATATTAAGGCGGCTAGCATGAGAGCGGAAGCGAATTTTCCCATTGGATAACTCCGAATCGATGAAATAGTCAGGCAATTTCCCTGAGGAATGTGCCGAGGAGGCTGGTCGACACCATAGCCAACCAGACTTCCTGTCTTGTTAAGTACACTCTATTTGTCGGGAGAAATTGGAGATTCTTTAGCCTTTCTCGTGCGTTATACCGCTAATTTTCGGCGGCTGGATTGCTCTGTACTTATTTATGTCGGGCCATTTCTGGCGCTTAGCCGATCAGCTTGTTTTTAAATAACACCGATAAATATTCAAGAGATGCAGCTGTTTGCCGAAATAGTCAATAGCTGTATCAATCATTCCAAGAATACCGAGTTGAGCGATGGGTAAATATATCTCTGTCCAATGGAAGATTGTCGCGCCGATGGCGCTGATTTTCATCCTAATAATGTCAGTCGTAACAATTTATTCAGCACAGCAGCAAAAGGACAGGCTCTTAAGGTTATCGGAACACCAGATTTTTGATGTGCTGCATGGATATCTCGATAGCATGAACGCCATGATGTTCACAGGAACCATGGGTAATCGGGAGATGCTACGGGAAAAGATCTCCGCGCGAGATGGTGTATTGGAGGTACGCATGTTGCGTGCGGAGGCGATCAATAAGACCTTCGGCGCCGGCTTCGATCACGAAAAGCCTCTGGATGATCTTGATCGCCGGGCCTTGACTGGTGAGCAGATTATCGAAGTGAAAGAGGTGAAGGGTGAGCGAATCCTGACCATCATTGAACCCTTTCCCGCAGTTGCCGACCGCAACGGCACCAACTGTCTGACCTGCCATCAGGTCCCAGAAGGTACTGTGTTGGGCGCCGGACGGCTGACCTTCTCCATGGGTTCACGGGACAAAGCGATCGATCATGAACTGTTGACCAGCGCCGGAATCAATTTTCTGGTCCTTCTGGCAGGGCTGTTTGTCATCGCCATGATCGTACGAAAGGTAGTGATCAAGCCGCTTTACTGCCTGAAGGATACTATGGATCAGGTCGGGGCAAATTCCGATCTGCGGCCGAGGGTACCGTTGACTGGCAACGACGAGTTCCGCGAAGTAGGTCACGCGGTGAACAGTATGCTGGATCAGTTTCAGCCTACGATCAATGACTTGGCCAATACAATGGATGGCTTGGCAAACTCTGCCGAGCGTCTGGCTCAGGTAACCAAGGTAACCCGGGATGGCGTGGATGAGCAGGAGAAAGAGACCGGACAGTTGACGGTGGCGATTGGTGAGTTGACCGTGGCAGCGGAACGGGTGGCGGAAAACGCCGCCGGTGCAGAACAGGCCGCAGTCGAGGCGAAGACCAATGCCAGTGCCGGTGGTGAAGTGGTCAGTCAGGTCTCCGATTCGATTGTCAGTCTGGCGAAACGGATTGATGATGCGTCCGATGTGGTCAAACGCCTGGCGGAGGGAACCCAGAACATCGGTCAGGTCTCAGAATCGATCACCGCAATTGCGGAACAGACCAATCTGCTGGCGCTTAACGCGGCGATTGAAGCCGCCCGTGCCGGCGAACAGGGACGCGGTTTCGCGGTTGTTGCAGACGAGGTAAGAAACCTCGCACAGCGGACCCAGGAAGCGACTCATGAGATCCAGGAAATTATCGAACAGTTGATCTCTTCCTCGGAACAGGCAGTGAAAGTGATGGGTACCAGTAAGCAGGAGGCTGATCAAAGCGTTGCTGACTCGAGTCGTGCCGGTGAAGCGCTGCAGCAGATCTCGGGTGCGGTGGAGATGATCAGTGAGATGAACGCTCAGATCTCGACGGCGGCACAGGAGCAGACCAGCGTGGCCAGTGAGATCAACAAGAACATCATTGCGATCAACGAGGTCTCCCATCAAACCGCAGAAGGAACCTGCAGAACCCTCAAAGAGAGTGAGGAAGTAGCGCAGATCTCCCAGAAACTGGACAATATGGTCAACCAGTTCAAGGTCTGAACACCACATTTCACCCGGCTCCAACACAGCAGCCCGGGTGAATCAGGAATGCTTGGTGGCTAAGCAGCCCGGCCGTACACCTGAGTGTCGGTCGGGTTGCTGATTTTCGGGCCACGATAACGCTGCCCGGATCTCTGCTTAAAAAAACCACGCTTTCTGATCCGCCCTCCAATCAATTGGCTATGAAGCCAACGACCTTTTGGTTAAGATGCCCAGGTTTAATCTGAGTAGGATAGGCCTGGAGCAATGCTGACAATCTATAACGATCTCACCAACCAGAAAGAGACCTTCCAGCCACTGCAGGCAGGTAAGGTCAGCATGTACGTCTGTGGCATGACGGTTTACGACCTGTGTCACCTGGGACATGCTCGTGTGATGGTGGTGTTCGATGTGGTTTATCGTTATCTGCAGGCCGGTGGCTATGACGTCAGCTATATCCGCAATATCACCGATGTGGATGACAAAATCATCAATCGGGCCAACGAAAGAGGCATCCTCTTTACCGAGCTGACTGAAGAGTTCATTCAGGCGATGCACGAAGATGCGGACGCGTTAGGGGTATTGAGACCCACCGATGAGCCCAAGGCGACCCAGCATATGGATCAGATTCTGGCGATGATCGAGCGGCTGATCGAGAATGGTCACGCCTACCCGGCGGATAATGGCGATGTCTACTACGATGTGCGCAGCTTTCCCAGCTACGGCAAGCTGTCCGGAAAATCGATCGAGGATCTGCAGGCCGGGGCCCGGGTGGAGCCTGGTGACGCCAAGCGGGATCCGCTCGATTTCGCGCTCTGGAAGTCGGCCAAGCCCGAAGAACCCGCCTGGGACTCCCCCTGGGGCAGGGGACGACCCGGCTGGCATATCGAATGTTCAGCCATGTCGACCAGTGCTTTGGGCGACAGCTTCGATATCCATGGCGGTGGTGCGGACCTGACCTTTCCCCATCATGAGAATGAGATTGCCCAGTCCGAAGGGGCAACCGGGCATCCCTTCGTCAAATACTGGATGCACAACGGTTTTGTCCGCATCAATGATGAAAAGATGTCCAAATCCCTGGGTAACTTCTTCACGGTGAGGGAGATTCTCGAGCGTTACCAGGCGGAAGAGGTGCGCTATTTCATACTCACCAGTCAATACCGCTCTCCGCTCAACTACGATACCGAGCACCTGGACAATGCCCGGGGAGCACTTACCCGTTTCTATACGGCACTGAGAGGTCTGCCCGAGGGGGAGTCTGCTGGCGGGGAGAGTTTCAGGAGCCGCTTCCATGAAGCCATGGACGATGATTTCAACACCCCGGAGGCGCTCGCCGTTCTGTTCGATCTGGTGCGGGAGATCAATCGCATCAAGGAGACGAATGTTGAAGATGCGGCCTCTCTCGGCGCTCTGCTCAGAGAGCTGGGTGGCATGCTGGGGCTGTTGCAAAGCGACCCGGAGAGCTATCTGAAGGGTGGTGCATCCGCTGATGACGGGCTTTCCGACGATAAGATCGATGCCATGATTCAGGCTCGTATCGATGCCAGGGCTGCCAAGGATTGGGGAGAGGCTGACCGGATTCGAGACGAGCTGCAGGAAGCAGGCATCCTGCTTGAGGATGGTCCAGAAGGAACAACCTGGCGCCGAGGTTGAAAGTATCGGTGCGGCAAGCCGCACCCTACGAACCTAGCTAGCGTGTAGGGTGCGGCTTGCCGCACCGCATGGCCTGTGATGAAATCACCTAACTTTGCAATGAAGCACCGCAGCACCATTTTCGCAATTGCCAGGGAGGGCAATAATGCCGAATTATCGAAGAGCACTCATTCAAGGTGGCACCTACTTTTTTACAGTCGTAACGCACAAGCGCAAGCCTCTGTTTTCTGATGATTCTGCGCGCCTGTTTCTACGAGATGCGATCTCCAATGTGCGTATCAATAACCCATTTAAAATCGATGCTCTATGTCTACTTCCAGATCATCTACATACGATCTGGACTCTGCCAGATGGCGATATGAACTATTCAAAACGTTGGAGGGCTATTAAAGGCAATTTCTCTAGAGGTTACAGAAAACAAACCAGCAGAAAGATAGCGCCAACCATATCCAGGCAGAATCGAGGGGAGGTGACCTTCTGGCAGCGACGCTTTTGGGAGCATCTCATTCGAGATGAGAGGGACTATAGGCGCCATTTCGATTACATTCACTTCAATCCGGTTAAGCATGGATATAAAGAATCTGTCTCAGATTGGCCGTGGTCTACATTTCATCGGTATGTTCAAAAAGGTATCTACCCAATAGATTGGGGTGGTGTGGCTGAAGAGAAGATAGACCTCGATTCTGTGGGTGAGTGATTCGGTGCGGCAAGCCGCACCCGACACGCTAGCTAGGTTCGTAGGGTGCGGCTTGCCGCACCATTGATCTGGAGGGGGCGCATTTCCATTGAAGTCTAATCAAAACAAGCTGCTACTTTGCACTATGCAGCTCGGCGGCCTGCAGGGTGTTCTCAAGCAGCGTAGCAATGGTCATCGGCCCCACACCACCAGGCACTGGGGTGATCCATGAGGCGCGCTCCTTGGCCGCTTCGAAGGCCACGTCGCCAACCAGTTTACCCTCGTCGGTTCGATTGATGCCCACGTCGATCACAATCGCTCCCTCTTTTACCCAGTCACCAGGTACGAACTCCGGACGACCCACGGCGGCCACCAGAATATCCGCATTGCGTGCTTTCTCAGCCAGATCCTTGGTGCGGCTGTGACAGACGGTGATGGTACAGCGGGCTGCCAGCAGTTCAAGCGCCATTGGACGGCCGACGATATTCGACTGGCCGATGATGACCGCATCGAGCCCTTCCAGTTCCTGGCCGGTGTGCTGCAGCATGGTCATGATGCCGTGCGGTGTGCAGGGACGCAGGATCGGCATCCGCAATGCCAGACGACCGACATTGTAAGGGTGGAAGCCATCCACATCCTTGGTCGGCAGGATGCGTTCGATGACTGACTCCTCGTCGATCTGCTGTGGCAGTGGAAGCTGTACCAGAATGCCATCGATGGTTTCGTCCTGGTTCAGCTGGTCAATCACTTTCAATAGATCGTCCTGGGAAGTATCTCCAGGCAAATCAAAGGATTGGGAGTGAAAGCCAACCTCGTCGCAGGATTTTCGCTTGTTCCGTACATAGACTTGCGAAGCCGGATTCTCACCTACCAGCACCACGGCCAGGCCGGGACGACGCTCTCCGGCCGCAACACGACGCTCAACGCCAGTCTTGATTTTCGCTCTTAATTCAGCAGCAATCGCTTTGCCATCCAAAATCTCTGCACTCATGGAAATTCCATCGGTCTAAAAAGAGCAGCATGATACCGAAAGCGAGGCAAACTGTCAGCGCATCAGGGGCAGCGGATGAGAAGTAATAACGGTCAAATACGGCGCGTTTGGCATTGACCTACGCGGTTAACGACAGTATTATTCCCTCCCCTCGCCTTTCCAGGTTGAACAGGTTGTCACCTGAGGCGGGATATTCGGGGTATAGCGCAGTCTGGTAGCGCGCCTGCTTTGGGAGCAGGATGTCGGGAGTTCGAATCTCTCTACCCCGACCAATTTTTCTGCGCCCGTAGCTCATCTGGATAGAGCATCGGCCTTTAAGTGAGCACAGTGAGTGTGCCAAATAGGAGCCTTTATGGGGAAACAGAACCCATAAAGTGGATCGCACTGTATCGGGGAAACCTTAACAGGTAGCGCTGATGGCAATCCCGAGGAAACCCGTCAGGGGATCCGTAGAGACTATACGTGCGACGCCTGAGACGGTGAAGAGATAGTCCAGACCACAAACTCCGTTTGGGGGCGTCGAAAGACGTAGTTGGTAAGCTAAGCCGAGGGTAGCAGGTTCGAATCCTGCCGGGCGTGCCAAGTCTGCAGGAGTGGCTGACTCGTTGCAGCCAGGCAAAACAGTTAATGGTGGACGTAGCTCAGTTGGTAGAGCTCCGGATTGTGATTCCGGCGGTCGTGGGTTCGAGACCCATCGTCCACCCCATCTTCAGAACGGGCCATTAGCTCAGCTGGTAGAGCAGTGGACTCTTAATCCATTGGTCGTAGGTTCGAATCCTACATGGCCCACCAGTATCAAAGGGTTTGCGCGTAAGTAACCGCTAACCCTTTTTTCTTTTGCGTGAGTTTTGCGTGACCCCTTAACCGAAATTCAGCCTTCGCAAAACCACCAGCTCCGGTTTTCCTTCACCGCGATCACACACACTTTCCGCCGCTTCGATGAGCTTTGTCAGCTCCGCCGCTGAATAGTGCGTCGTGATCCGTCCCGACCGGTGCCCCAGCAAGTCCTGCCGGTCCTCGAAGTTCACACCCGCCGCCCTCAACCGGCGACCGAATGTGTGCTTCAAATCATGGACCCGCACCTGGGGCAATCCGACACGCACCCTGGCCCGTTTCCAGGCGCTCGTGAGCATGTGTCCGACCGGTTTGCCCTTGTAGTGAAAAACATGCGTGGGGTGTGTCCCGCGCTGCGCTTCCACCACAGACCTTGCGATCCGATTCAGGATCACCAGCCGTTCGTCTCCATTCTTTACCAACTCGCCAGGGACAAGGAACACCGAAGTGTTCAGTTGGGGAATCTTCATTTCCCACTCCCACCGCATGTTACAGACTTCGCTATCCCTGCAACCCGTATTCACGGTGAACAATGCCATCTGGGCAAGATGGTCAGGCAGTTCCTTGAACAAGGCTGTCTGCTCTTCCCAGTTCAGCGGGTAAGGTTTCCGCTTATTGGTGTCGGGCAGCAGCTTGATCTTCGGAGCCGCCTGTAACCAGGTCATACCGTTCTCATCCATCCACTCAGACGCGGCGAGGTTCAGGATGCGACGGACGACCTTCAAACCGTGGTTTATGGTGCCCACGGCAACACCTTCCTTCCTGCGATATTCGATCCAGGGCTGTAACACGCCGATATGCAACTTGTTGAGCGGTATGTCGCCAATCCAGGGCATCAGATTCTTCAACCGTCCGATGTCCTCGTTGATGCTTCGTTTGTGCTGGTTTTCCAGCACGAACTTGGCGGCGGCCTGCTCGAAAGAGCGCTCGGGTCTTACGCCATAGATCTTCGCTTGCCGGGATTGCTCGATCAGTCGTGCGAGGTAGAGTTCCGCCTCTTTGAGCTGATCCGTGCCAGTGCTCTGGCAAACTCGCCGCCCGCAGATGCGTTTGTCGATGTGCCAGATGCCGGCGCGTTTTTTGAGCCCCGGGGTTGTTTTACGTCCCATAATTGGTCTCCTGTTGGTCGACCGGGACGCCCGTTGCGTTGAATATATTCGTCCACCCAGCCATCGATTTCAAGTCGATCAAAAGCAATGCCCTGTTCCCCGATCGGAATCTCGGTGAGGTAGGGTCTGACCTCGTTGTTGAAGCGGTTACGATCCATGCCCAGGTAGTGGGGCGCATCCCGCAGCCGCAACAGCCGGGGGATCAAGACAGGCTTGGATACCGCCTTGCTCACTTCTTCTCCCTATAAGAGGAGTATTTCTGCCTGAGTCCGGAGAGTGTCTCCTGGTAGCGTCGTGCGGCTTGGCGACTCTGGGCATGGATATAGTGTCGGTCCGCAGTTTTCAGATCGGCATGACCCAACAGGGGTGCCACGGCCAACACATGGTCAGGATCCTCGTTGGCCAATGTGGTCGCGGCGCAGTCCCTGAACAGATGGAGATTGATGCGTACACCCAGAGCAGCTTCTGTGTGATGGCAGACCCGTTCATAGAGTCGGCTGTCACTCAGGCCCCGGCCCCTTGCCGAGATCCAGAGGTGGTCATCATCGTGATCACCCAGCAAGCGGGGTCTGACCTCTGACAGATAGGTCTGCAGATAGGGTTCGAGCAGGGATGGCAGAGCAAACTCCAGGGGCCGTCTCTGCTTGGTCTCCTCTGCCGTGAAGAGCAGATACCAAGTGCCATTGTGGTGCTGCAGATGTTGACCCAGCCGGATCAGGCTCAGTGTCCGCCGACGCAAGGGACGAGTAGCCAAGAGCGCAATGACCAATCCATCCCGGAATTGAAGCCAGTCCGGCAGGGTTGCTGACCCACCGAGCCCTTCGACCGAATCCATCAAGTCACAGCCTAACTGGAACAACACACGAACGTCATGCAGCTTGGCCCGCTTGTCTCTCACTGGACCGTCGGACTGACGATGGATCTGTGCGGCAATCTTCAGAATGAATTGGTGATCCACACCAGGGCTCATGGCCCGACAAGCCAGTGCCAGGTGATTGAGATAGCTGCT
The DNA here is from genome assembly GCA_016842065.1 of Candidatus Thiodiazotropha sp. 'RUGA'. Lineage (GTDB taxonomy): Bacteria > Pseudomonadota > Gammaproteobacteria > Chromatiales > Chromatiaceae > Thiodiazotropha. Next base: position 80,045 of record JAEPDS010000001.1, on the reverse strand, counting down.
GACACTGCCCAGTGAGATCTGTCCAATCAAACGCTGACTGAAGGCCGCCATGAGCTGTTGGGTGAATCGTTCGGCGGGTGAAAGCTGCCACGCGGCAGCCTTGTTCTGTTTGATAAAGTTCAGCCACCGTCCATAGATCCATTTGACTTCCCGTCGTGTTCTCGAAGACCAGTGAGCTGCCTTACCCCGGGCATCGAACAGACCGCCATCCTGAGTGGCGGCCTGCCAACAGGCCTGGTCTGCTGCAGGCCATTGGTTGAAGGGTAAGGCGCTATTCTGATTCATCGTAAAACTCAACCATTGCGGATCCTGGTGAGCAGTTGATCAAATTGCGCCACCGCCTGCCTGCTCTCCAGCCCGGTATAGAAATGGGTGGTGGTCTTGAGCGACTTGTGCCCCAGCAGACGCCGGACGGTTTCATAGGACCCCGGGTGGGCATCGAGCTGGAGCTTGGCGGCGAGATGCCTGAACTGATGGGGGGTGAGTGTCAGCCCCAGTTCCCGTGAGAGGGTCTGGCTGATCTGCTGTGCCATGGTCCGGGTCTGTTTGTGATCATCCTTCTCCCCGGGGAACAACCAGGGCGAATCAGCTTGGCGCAACAGGTGAGGGCGATGCTCAGAGAGATATCGGTGCAGTAAGGCACTGGTCTCCTCGGGTAAGGGGTACTCCTGGGCGAATTCGTTCTTCACCTCGTGCTCGCACAAAGTGATCGTGGCAGGACCACCTTTCTTGTGAGGCAGGATGACCTGCTTACCCAGTTCCAGGGAGACAAGGTTGTTGATCCGCATGGGAGCCATCAACAGGAGCTCGATGGCCAACGCGATCTGAACCGCCACCGCCCGCCGCTTGGGTGATGACAGTTTGTCGGCCTTGATGACCAGCTGTTCCGGAAGCTGCAGCAACCGCCTGACCTGGGCTGGTTCATCAAACTGCCTGAGCGCGGCCCGGTTCTTGTCTGTCAAACCCCCCTGTTTGGGATTCAGGCGGGAGATGAGCTCCTTGAACCACACGAGATGATCATCTCCGACACGCACCCAGTGCCTGGCTATCGAGTATATGGCAACTACGAGATCTCTCTGATAGACCGTGGTCTGACGCTGGTTCTTCTCAAAATACCAGCCCACAGCGGCCTTCACCACATCCTGCTCAACCAAAGCCTCGAGTGAGGTGATCTGTTCAATATCAACTCCACCCTGAACGGCGGCAGAGGCCATCAGATGGATCTGCTTTTTCCTGAGACCCAAGGTGTTGGGTTTGCAGATACTGGGAGGTTGATGATCGGCCAGGAGGTCTTTTCCCCCCAGCCAATCGAGATGACGCTCAACCTCATCGCGAAACGACACCGGAAAAGAGGCCCAATCCAGCGTTTTCTTAGGTTGCTTGTAGCTGGGTACCGTCAGACGCTGGTCAGGCCATGCCGCATAGCGCTCAGCCGCCATGTTCCACAGGCGACAGGTATCCCTGTGAACCCGACGCGGCTTGGAACGCAGGGTATGGGTTTTCAGATAGCGGATGAAGTCGCCGACAGTCTCATCATTCACATCAATGGGATTGATGTCATGGTCATTGCAATAGTGGGTGAAGCTGGAGAGCCCGTTGCGCAGGCGTTTGGTCTCCAGGCAGTCACAACACTGCTTCCAGGCGGGGCTCAGGGGGAGATAGTAGTTTACGCGATACCCCTTGTTCCTGAGCATCCGCAGTGTCGATACCAGACTGGCGCGGATGTTCTGCCAGCGTTTCCGTGAGAGGCCCGCCTTGACGTAGTGGTTTTCAGCCAGCCTATAGCGCAACAGGGTCAGGTCCGCCGGTATACTGTCGAGGGGGTGATTCAGAATCCGGCCAATGGCTCGGATCGCAGAGGCCCCGTCCCGTTTCTGGGTGGGAGTCAGCGAGGTGACATCATCCAGGACTAGCAGGGCATCCTGCAGGGTCCGCAGTTGGGTAGTTTCGTTGTCTTTCGTGTTACTGGTCATCACATCTCCTCGGTTCGGGAAATCAAAACAAAAGCCACCTGTGGACACGGGATGACAGCCGTGGACAGGGGCCCCTTTTCGGGAAGACTACCATAAAGAAAATGGAATCATTTCAATGAGATAGTATTCCCGAGAGTGGTATAAGTAACTGAATTTACTGGACAGGAGTTGACAGCTTTACCCATGACTAACCCTGCCTCTTTCGGTAGGCTTCGGCATCCTCGTGATCGATACGCCACTGGGTGCCAACGCGATAGGCGGACAACTTGCCAGACTTGATCAGTCGGTTGATGGTTCTGACGGAAACACCCCAATGCTTTGCCAGTGTCTTCTGGCTGAACAGGGGCTTTCCGTTACCGTAAGGAATGTATTTTTGGTTCATTGAAGGTTCCCGCGCATAAAAAAATGTTGTGGGGAACACTAGTCATTTCCGGCAGATGTTCAGCATGGGGAATAAATACCCCCAGGCCCAAAAGCAGGGAGATCTCATCCGCTGGCGGCTGTAACGGTTCTTGATTAAAAGCCTGGAAAGGTGTAAACAGAGAATAATCTGTTTTAAAGCTGTTTGGAGGGGATGTGACGTTCAAAAGCACAGATATCCATACCGTGACGGACTTCAGCCGAAAGCCTGCCGAACACATCAAGCGTCTGGCCAGGACCAAACGCCCAGAGATCCTGACCGTAAACGGCAAGGCCGCTGTAGTTGTCCAGGACGCGGAAACCTATGAAAAAATGGCAGAGCTGGCTGACTATGCAGAAAGCATTATCAATATTCGACAGGCACTGTCCGAAGAAGGGAGACCTCTCAGCGAGTTCGCTGCAGAGTTCGAGGCAAAGCATGGAATTAAGCGTTGAAACAATACCGAGTAGAGATCAAACCGACCGCTGAAAACGATCTTGAAAGCCGCTATCTGCAAATAGCCGAAGAGTCACCCCAGAATGCCGTGAGCTGGTATCTGGATATGATCTCAGCCATTGAAAAACTCGATATCTTGGCAGAGCGATGCCCCATTGCACCGGAAGATGTGGATATACGCCTGGGTATCCGGCATCTGGTCATCGGCAATTATCGAGTCCTCTATCTCATCCGGAACGAAGTCGTCGAGGTCCTTCATGTGCGCCATGGCAGGCACGACAGAAAACTATAATCTGTGAACAGTCGTAATTGTACTCAATGAATTACTCTTCAGAGAGTTCAACCCCAAGCCGAGTGATTTCTTCTACTGGTGGTTGTAACTGACCCGGGATCAGGCTGATTACGAGCGAAACAAAGGCATGAAAGGGGCCCTGCTCTTTATATTCGGTTGCATATTGATAATGCCCGTCAGCATCGGTGCCTTCATGTGTTTCCACCACGACAGAGCGCCCCGGCGTCTTGCCTGTGGCGTTCTTGTAGACCTCAGCCAATCCCTTCGACAGCGCATGCTGGGCATAGTTGATCGTGTCCTTGGGTCGGCCACGCTTGGGCTTTTCGAGGGATTTAAAAGCAGCCTCAGCCGCCTGCCGCAGTCGTTTTGAACTGGTGGGTCTTGACTCCAAGGCACACGGCCCATCAGGGTGATGATCCTCAATCAAAGCCCGAGTGGCAGGATCGATTTCCCACACTGTATGGTCAAGCTGTCCTCTCTTGGCCAACAGATACTTCAGGGTGTGATAGACCTGCGGTTCAGAGCCTGCCTTGTTCACATCCCGTAGCAGACTCCAAGAGCGCCTTAGTTCAGATGAAAGACTGTATATGACAGCATCTATTTCTGTGTCTTCAGTGAGTTCAAGCGCTTCAGCAATATCATCACGATGACGGGTTAATCGCCGATCTATCGCATTGCTGACCGTTGGGCGCCATTTGTCTCCGTGATGATCGATTAGGGGCTGGGTGCGTTTGGGCATACGCTGGTAAAGTTTAGCGCTAATATAACTGGTGTCCACTCAATTGTTGGTGGCACATGCACCCAGATAGTACTCATCTTGTATGGTCGAACGATCATTCGGTTCGAATGGCTTAGAAGTACAGATCCAAAAGCCCGACCAGAGTGGCCGCAGATTCTTAATGTGGTGTGCGAGAATAATATTTGATTTTCAATGAGATAATGCTATTTTAAATGGCATATTCTATTGTAAGATGCTATACGGTAAGTGATGTAGGGATAATTAAATCCCAAGGAAACAGTTTGCTATTCTGTGTGCATAAATGTCAGGTGGGCGGGGGCAGCACATGATCAAATGCCATCTCTCTCGATTGATGGGGGAGCACAAGATGAAAATCGCGGATGTTGCTCGAGAAACTGGTTTGAACCGAAATACCGTCACGCTCTTATACAAAGAAACCGCGAACCGTGTGGAGCTTGATGTGATTGACCGGCTCTGTGGATTGTTCCGATGTGAAGTTGGCGAGTTGCTTGAGTACGTCTCAGATGATACCAGGGAGAAATAGTAATGGACGTCTTCAAGTACCGCGATAAGATTGTTACAGACTATAGATCGTTCACTACTAGTTTTACCAAGATCAAGGCCAGTGACATTCTTGAGTTCGTCACGAGTCGGTATGACTCAGGGCATTACTGGCCAGCACCTTTGGTTCAATTAAATCCGGCCTATGTGTCAGGCCAGAACATCGAGCAGTTAGTTAGTTCTGGAAAACTGCACCCTACCTGTCAGGATATCTTCAGGTTTGGACGTGAGGGTAGTGCTCCTGGTTTCTCTGCACAGCTCCACAGACACCAGGAAGATGCTATAGATATTGCACAGCGGGACGAGAGTTACGTTCTCACAACCGGTACCGGTTCTGGTAAATCACTAAGTTACATTCTTCCAATAGTCGATCATATCCTGAAGACCCAAGGTAGCCAGTCTGCTGCAATAAAAGCCATCATCATCTATCCGATGAATGCGCTTGTTAACAGCCAGTTAGAAGAATTAGATAAATTCCTTGGGCATTATGGCGAATCGAAACCGGTTACTTATGGCCGCTATACAGGTCAGGAGACTCAAGAAGAGCGGCAAATGATGGCCGCAATGCCACCAGACATCATATTGACCAACTATATGATGTTAGAACTCCTGATGACGCGACAGGATGATCTTGATCGCACGGTCATGCAGGCAGCCAAGGGACTGAAATATCTGGTTTTGGATGAGCTCCATACCTATCGAGGTCGTCAAGGCGCCGATGTTGCGATGCTGGTGCGGCGTGTGAGAGAACGATTGAATCCGAATGTTCTATGTGTTGGAACATCGGCGACCATGGCCAGCGAGGGAACATTACAAGCGCGTAACGAAGCAGTGGCCGAAGTTGCCAGTAAACTGTTTGGCACCCACGTTAAACCTGAAAACATCATTACTGAGACCCTACAACGACAGACACCCCATTCGGAAAAGGCGGTCGGTGCCGATCTGGCAAAGGCAATCAAATTAGGTCCTCCGCCTAATTCCAATTTTAAAGCGCTGAGAGAACACCCAGTATCTGGATGGATAGAGCTGACTCTGGGTCTGACGAAGGAAGAGGGTAGGTGGGTTAGAGCACGTCCCAGGACTATTGAGAATGCAGCGAGAGAGTTCGCGCGTGATTCCGGTCTCGACGAAAAACGTTGTGAGGAGTATTTGAGAGACTTTCTGCTAGGAGCATACCAATGCAGGGATAACAAGAATAAACCGCTCTTTGCATTCCGTCTCCATCAGTTTATATCCGGCGCAAATACCCTATATGCAACGCTGGAACCCGAGAATAAGCGCCGGTTTGACTTGAGTGGTCAACAATATCTCCCCGGCGACCGAGACAAAAAATTCTTTGGTGTACATTTTTGCCGGCATTGTGGTCAGGAATATTACCCTGTCTGGAATGTCAGCGAGCATGGAGAGACCTGGATTAGTCCACGTGATATCGACGAACGTAACCATGATGATGAAGACACCGACTACGGATTCTTTATGTTCGATATTAGTCAGCAATGGGATGACGCTGACCCGGATAAATACCCTGAAAACTGGATTGAAGTTAAAAATGATGATTACAAGATAAAGAGCAATTTTAAGAAATATCGACCTCAGCGTACATATGTCGAGCCGAGTGGCCGCTGTAGCCACGATGGGGTGCATGGATGGTTTATTCCCGGTAGCTTTCGGTTCTGTTTGTCTTGCGGTGCCTCCTATGCGGCCAGGGGGCGAGACGCAAACCGTGTCACGGGGCTCAGTGGTGAGGGACGTTCTTCGGCTACAACGGTAATTACAATATCAGCATTGCGCTACATGCTCGAAAGGGATACTGAGCTAGAGCAAGATGCTAAGAAACTGCTCGGTTTTTCAGATAATCGGCAGGATGCTTCCCTTCAGGCAGGTCATTTCAATGATTTCATACAAATACTTCTACTACGTGGCGCATTGTTAGCAGCTGTGCAAGGTGCAAACGATGGTTATTTAACGGATAGCGTCATTGCGCAGCAAGTCTATGGAAAGCTTGGGTTTGATAAATCTGGAATCGATTTCCTTGAGAATCCTGACACCAAGGGGCCGGGCAGGCGTCGTGCTGAAGAAACCATGCGTAGTGTGCTTGGATATCGGCTCTATTTTGATTTGCGTCGCGGTTGGCGCTACAACAACCCAAACCTTGAACAGCTTGGATTGCTGAGCATCGACTACGAAGGTCTTCAGGAGTTATGCGAAGACCAGAACGAATGGAATGGGCTCCCTTTTCCCGCATTGGCATCAACATCCGCTGAAAGCCGGGAGCGGGCTTTACGGTTAGTGCTGGACACAATGAGAAGAAGTCTGTGTATCAAAAGCCGTTATCTTGATCCCATACATCAGGAACAACTCCGTAACCAGAGCTTCCAGTATTTGAAAGAGCCCTGGGGTTTCACAGAGGAAGAACAACTGCAGGAAGCGTGCATTCTTCTACCTGGTAGCAAGCCACAGCAAGCACGTAATCAATACAACCTCATATCAGGGTCATCAAGATCTCTCCTTGGTCAAGCACTTAAGCGAGCATCAACCTGGGGAAATGATTATGCCGTATTGGGGGGAATTAAAGAGAACAACTATGGAGAACTCATTACCAGCTTGCTTCAAGTACTGGTCCGATATGGATTGGCTGAGGAAATCTCGATTGATGGCAAATTGAATGGCTATCAGCTGATTGGTGAATTTCTGCAGTGGCGCCCGGCAACCTTAGTGGAATTAGGGCAGGAAGCGGGTCCCACGATGCCTTATTTCTCGGACAATGCTTATTTCAGGGCCACATATGAGACCGTGGCCAAGTTACTAGCGGAAAATCAACGCACGTTGTTTGAGCTGGAAGCCCGTGAGCACACTGCACAGGTGGACCCTAAGCAGCGAGAAGAACGGGAAGCTCGCTTCCGAGAGGCCTCACTTCGAACCCTGTTCTGCTCGCCCACCATGGAGCTAGGTGTTGATATCGCTTCGCTCAACAGCGTTTATATGCGTAACGTCCCACCAACGCCAGCAAACTATGCTCAGCGTAGTGGGAGAGCGGGAAGGTCAGGGCAGCCGGCATTGGTGATTACCTACTGTGCGGCGATGAGTCCTCACGACCAGTATTTCTTTCAAGAACCAGTCAGAATGGTGTATGGCCAGGTAAGTCCCCCAACACTTGATCTTGCTAACGAGGATTTGATTGCAAGCCATCTCCATGCTGTCTGGCTAAATGAAACACGCAAAGAGCTACCAAAAACCGTAAATGGCATGCTGGATATGGAGAACCCGGAGACGATGCCTATCCTCACAGATTTCGCAACACAAATGGATGATGTGAAGATAAGAGAGAGAACTGCTGTCCGAGGGCTGCAATTACTTCGAATGCTGGATGCTGACCTCGAAACGGCACGTGGTGTCTGGTTGAGCTCTGACCAGCCTCTGGAGGATGCCATAGTTTCCTGGTTGGAACGTCGAGTACGGGGCGCATTCGAACAATTCAATAGATCGTTACACCGTTGGCGTGACTTGTACTCTGCTACCCATAAGCAACTGGAAGCAGCGCACGCAATTATCAGTAATCCAGCCGCTAGTGAACGAGACCGGAAAGTGGCAAACAAACGATATGGAGAGGCAAAGACACAGCTCGATCTGCTACTAAATGCCGGTTCTGAATTTAACACGGATTTCTCGACTTATCGTTACCTCGCCAGTCAGGGATTCCTGCCTGGCTATAATTTCCCACGATTGCCATTGTTGGCCTACATGCCGGCACGTCGGGGAAAGATAGGGCGAGACAGTTTCCTTGCAAGGCCCCGCTTCCTGGCTATATCGGAATTTGGTCCATTAAGTCTGATTTACCACGAAGGAAGCCAGTACAGGGTAAAGAAGGTCATCCTTGGGGTGCGTGGTGAACTTGCTCTTGACCAGTCTGACCTTACAACTGAGGAGGCGAGACTATGTCCGGCATGTGGCTACGGGCATTTTCACGCACAATTGGAGCATGAACTGTGTGTTTCTTGCGGCGCTGAAATTGAAGGTGGCACTAGGATAGATAACTTGTATCGAGTCGAAAATGTCAGCACACAACGTGTTTACCGGATTACCAGTGATGAAGAGGAGCGTACACGGCAGGGTTATGAGATGCAGACCACGGTTCAGTTCGCAGAGGCCGATGGTGAGTTGAGGGTTGTGACAGCGGAGGTGCGATCAGGCGATGAATTACTTTTTACACTTCAATACGCACCGGCTGCCACAGTATGGCGCATCAACCTGGGATGGCGGCGCCGGAAAGAGAAATCAATTTACGGGTTCAACATTGATGCTGGCACAGGTTTCTGGAGCAAGGACGTGCAAGCACCTATAGAGCAGAACGAAGCCGCAGAGAAAGAGGAACGGCATATACAGAGAATTGCTCCATACGTTGAAGATCGTCGCAACGTTCTTATCCTAAGGCCGGCAGAACATCTGGATGAAAATGTCATTACAACGTTACAGGTTGCGCTAAAACGGGGCATTGAAGAGGAATTTCAGATCGAAGAGGCGGAGCTAATGGCCGAGCCTTTACCTCACAGGGATAAGAGAAACGGAATTTTGTTTTATGAAGCCGCGGAAGGTGGGGCAGGTGTGTTGACCCGTTTAGTGACTGGCAAGGATTCCATCGCACGGGTCGCTGACCAGGCGCTGCGTATTTGTCATTACGAGACAATAGATGCATGGCAAACGGTGCAAGATACACAAGGCGACTGTGAGGCGGGTTGTTATCGTTGTCTGCTGAGCTATTACAACCAGCCTGACCATGAACTAATCGATCGCCGGAATCCGGAGGTTCTGGAAATACTTCGCGAATTGACGCATGCAACTATCATCTCGTCAACCGGTGGGAGAACTCATACAGCTCAAACAGAGCAGCTGCAACGTCTATCCGGAAGCTCTCTGGAAAAAGCATGGCTCTGCTATGTTGAGAAAAACGGTCACCGGTTACCTGACGAAGCGCAATTGACGCTGGAACAATTCGAGACACGACCGGATTATCTCTACAGACAACATCAGGCTGTTGTCTATGTTGATGGACCGCATCACGAACAGGCGACCCAACACAGCCTGGACGAGGCGCTGACGCGGAAGCTGGAGGATGCCGGTCTTTTAGTGATCCGCTTTCCAAAAGAGCAGTCGCGTTGGCCTGCCATATTCGCGAGATACCCCGAAGTATTCGGTACTGGCAACGGGGGTAGTGCACGATGAGCGCAATAGAATTCCAGCCCGGCAGTATCGTCCGAGCGCGCGGACGAGAATGGGTTGTGCTGCCTCAAAGTGTCGATGATGTTCTGCACCTGCGTCCAGTCGGAGGTGGTGACGATATCCCAACACGGATCTGCATCGCACTAGAGCGGCTACCTATTGTGCACGCCACTTTCCCTCCGCCCACCGTTGACCATGTGGGCACCCAGGCTGCCGGCCTGCTACTACGTGATGCCCTAATGCTCAAACTGAGAAACGGTGCTGGGCCATTCCGTTCATTTGGAAATATTGCGATTGAGCCGCGTGCCTACCAGCTTGTACCGCTCATGATGGCCATGAAGCTGGATACGGTGCGGCTGCTGATCGCAGACGACGTAGGTATTGGTAAGACCATAGAAGCGGGCTTGATCGCCCGCGAACTGATCGACCGGGGTGAGGTAGAGCGGATGGCGGTTCTATGTCCACCACACCTGTGTGAACAGTGGCATGAGGAGCTGAAGAACCGTTTTCATATTGATGCTGCAATTGTGCGAACCAACACGGCCGCGCGTCTCGAGCGAGGCCTTCCTGCGGGAAGTTCGATCTTCACCGAGTATCCATACACGATTGTCAGTCTCGACTATATCAAGAACAAGAATCGCCGTGATGCTTTTGCGGAACAATGCCCAGAGATGGTAATTGTGGACGAGGCGCACACCTGTTCTCGTACCGGACAGGGTCGTCAGCTTCGTTTTGAGTTGCTCCGTGATCTTGCCAAAGACAAGGAAAGGCACCTGGCGCTCCTGACAGCAACACCACACAGTGGCGACGAAGAGGCGTTCTATAACCTGCTCAGCCTGTTGAAAGCCGAATTTGCCCAGCTTAAAGACATCACCGGTGCAGACCACCCGCTGCGACAGCTGTTGGCAAATCATTTCGTTCAACGACGGAGGCAGGACATCAAGGAATGGCAGGAAGGCAAGCTGTTTCCGGAGCGCTTCACGGCTGAGACCACATATAAGCTCAGCGGCCCCTGGGGTCGACTATTCGAAGAAGTACTCGAATATGCCCGCGAACTGGTCGAGCGTGAGGAAGAAGGAAGCCTGCGTCAGCGCATGAACTGGTGGGCGGCCCTGGCATTATTGCGCTGCATCTCATCGTCACCACAAGCGGCAATCCGTGCGTTGCATACACGTCTGGATAATGCGCTCAATGTCGAATCGGCTACTGAATCGGAGGCATTGGAGGACCTGGAGATGCGTGGTGCTGTCAGTGTCCTGGACGGTTCCGATGACGTCGGTCTGAGTTCGGATGACGTGGAACCTGGTGCGGCATTGGCTGAGGATGTGGACAGACTGTCTTCAATGATTGACAGTGCGACTGCGCTCAAAAGCAGTGGCGATCCCAAACTCAAGAAATTGAAAGAAACACTGACGGGCATGCTGGATGAGGGCTACCAGGTTGTGGTCTTCTGCCGTTATATCGCCACGGCGGACTATCTGGGTGAAGAGCTTTCCAAACAGTATAAGGATTACGAGGTTACGGTTGTTACCGGCGAGTTAACACCTTCGGAGCGTGAAGACCGTATCGAGTCTCTGAAAGAAAGCGACAAGCCACCCTTGCTCATCGCCACAGATTGTCTCTCAGAAGGTGTAAACCTTCAGGAGCAATTTACCGCCATCGTGCATTATGACCTCAGTTGGAATCCAACTCGTCATGAGCAGCGAGAAGGTCGCGTTGACCGGTTTGGTCAGGATGCAGACAAGGTCAAAGCGCTCATGCTCTACGGAGAGGACAATCCAATTGATGGCGCGGTCCTACAGGTCATTCTGCGCAAAGCGGAGAGTATCCGGAAAGCGCTTGGTGTCAGCGTGCCGATGCCGGAAGATGACAACCGCATTACCCAGGCAATCATGAATACCGTTCTCTTGCAGAAGGATGGTGGGGGTCGAGCAATGCAAATGGGCCTGGATCTTAGCTTCGATACCGTTGACGAACTCAGTGAAGCCCTCGATGCTAAGTGGGAATCGGCACGCGAGAAAGCGAAACAGCACCGGACTATATTTGCCCAGAACCGTCTTAAACCCGAAGAAGTAATGCCGGAATGGGAGAAGGCGTTTGCGGTCCTGGGTACAGAAGAGGACGTACAGCGTTTTGTGATAAGAGCCTGTGAGCGTTTGGGTGCACCGCTTGCCCCCCTGCGTTCCGGTGGTTTTCGTGCACCACTTAGCCATTTACCGCGGGAGGTGAAAGAGCGCCTTGAAATCTCTGGCCTGATAAACCTGAAAAAACTCGATTTTAGCTATCCAACCGTGCGCGGCGCCGAGTTTATTCACCGGACTCACCCATTGGTTGGTCATCTGGCTGACTTTATCGCTGAGAAAGCGATGAGCGGTGAAGACACAGACCTGGTCGCCCGTGCCGGCGCCATTTATACGCAAGTGGTCAGTAACAAGACAATAATTTACCTGCTCCGCTTGCGCAGCCGATTGACCATTCGCCGTGCCCGCCATTCACATGAGCTGCTCGCCGAGGAGGCTCTTGCGCTTGCCATCAAGGGGAACAGCTCACCTCGAATCCTCCCCAAGGCTGAGGCATTGCAGCTTATGCAGGCTAGCGTATCCAAGAATATGCCGCTGGACCGCAGAAATCGGGAACTCCAGTCAGCCATAGAAGGCCTTGAGAAGCTGCCCGATGCTTTTGCATCGCTGGCGGATTCCCGTAGCCGGGAGCTCCTGGCGGATCACCGCCGGATTCGTGAAGCGGCGGATGCGCGGGGTGAGTACCAGGTCAAACCTCAGTTGCCCCTCGACGTCATGGGTGTCTATGTGCTGGTTCCGGATACGGCGCTGTTTTAGGCGGGCAGACAGGTCATGAATAAGAAGAACGAATCAATCTACACGGCCATTCGCATCGAGGGGGGACTGTTGTCCACCTCTTTGCTTGATGCTCTGCGCCATTATGGGTTGCCCGGTCAGGCGCCTGCCGATTACGGCATTGAAAAAGGCCTCAAACTGGCAGATGAACTGGGACGTTACTGGCGTATCGCCCAGGCCCGCTGGGAACAGTTTACGGACCTGCGGGCGCGGAGCGATGTCGATAGAAGCGAAATAACCATCGATGCCTGGCTGATGCCCCTGTTTTCCCGTGTTCTGGGCTTTGAGATAGAAAAAACATCGAGACCGGCCAGTATCGGCGAGCGGGTGTTCCCCATTACCCATATGGCCTATGACGGCGTTGTCCCGTTGGTATTGACGTCGGATAACCAATCCCTGGACAAGGGTGATCACCATTTTGGTCAGGAGGGGCGCAAGCGTTCCCCCATGGGCCTTGCACAGGAATACCTGAACGCGGAAGACAAGTGTCTGTGGGCCATGGCGAGTAATGGTCTAACCTTGCGGTTGTTGCGTGACAATCCGGCCATGACACGTCCAGCTTACGTTGAAGTCGATTTTGAGCGCATATTCAACGAAGAACTCTTCGTTGATTTCACCGTCTTTTGGCTGCTATTGCACGCCACCCGGTTTGAGCCCCAGGACCAGAGACCGGAGAGTTGTTATCTGGAGCAATGGCGGGAACAGGGCCAGACCGACGGTGAGCGAGTGTTGGGTCAACTGCGCTACGGCGTTGCCGACGCGTTGCGCCTGTTGGGAACCGGCTTTGTCAGCCATCCGGATAACAAGGCCCTACGCGAAGCCATTCAGTCGGGTGCTCTCAATACGGACCAGTTTTTCCAGGAACTACTTCGCCTGATCTATCGCATTCTCTTTCTGCTCACCACGGAAGATCGGGATATATTGCTTGACCCTGATACCGCGCCAGCTACGAAAAATCTCTACCGGGAAGGCTACAGCATATCCAATCTCCGTGACCGGGCGCGGCTCCGGCGCTACTGGGATGGTTACGAGGACGCCTGGAATCAGTTGCTCATTACCTTTGAAGGCTTCGCCAGAGGTCAACCTCGCCTGGGGCAACCTGCATTAGGTGGGTTGTTTGCCTTAGACCAGTGTCAGACGCTGGAGCAGGCGCAACTTGCCAATCGCTACCTGTTTAATGCCCTGTTCAAGCTTTGCTACTTCGAGGCCAACCGGGTGCTGGTAAGGATCAACTACCGGGACATGGATACCGAAGAGTTGGGTTCAGTCTATGAATCATTGTTGGAGTTGATTCCGCAACTTAACGTACAAGGCCAGTGGCGTTTTGGGTTTATCGGTGATGAAGAGGGTGAGGGTAGCGACAGCGGACATGCCCGGAAACTGACAGGTTCGTACTACACGCCAGACGCTTTGGTACAGGAACTGATCCAGTCCGCGCTGGAGCCGGTCGTCAGGCGACGCCTCGAAGAAAGCCCGGCCAACCCGCGCGACGCTCTGCTGGCGATCCGAGTCTGTGACCCGGCCTGCGGCTCCGGCCATTTCCTGCTGGCTGCCGCCCGTCGCATGGCCGCGGAACTGGCTCGCATAGAGGCAGGGGCGGATCAGCCTTCTGAGGCCGATTATCATCATGCTCTGCGTGAAGTCATGCGACACTGTATCTACGGTGTTGATGTTAATCCACTTGCCGTTGAACTCTGTCGTACTGCCCTGTGGCTGGAGGCGATTGAACCAGGGAAGCCTTTGGGCTTTCTTGATGCCCATGTACGAGTCGGGAACTCACTAGTAGGGCTGCTGGGACCAGATGTGTTGGAGAGGGGGATTCCCGATAACGCATATAAGCAACTAACTGGCGATGATCGTCAAACATGCACCAGCCTTAAGCAGCGTAACCGAGTCCCCCGTAACCAATTGCAGTTGATCCAAGAGCATGAAACTGATCTTGCCGTCTGCGCAGGAACTATCGCTACCATGCCAGAGGAGAATCTTGAGCAGATCGAGGAGAAGCGCGAGGCATGGCGAGCTTTACAGGTAGAGTTGGCATGCCAGTCAGAGACTAGGAGAGCCAATCTCTTTACTGCCGCCTTTTTTGCTCACAAATCCAGTATGGAAGCTGAGAAAATCCCCACCAATGTTGAGCTAGCAGCTTTGGAACGGGGTGAGCCGATCCCCGATGGAATGAGACATCTTGTGGAGCGATTAGCCAGGGAACAATGCTTTTTTCATTGGCACCTCGCATTTCCTGAGGTATTTGAGATGGGAGGCTTTGATGTTGTACTGGCAAACCCTCCTTGGGAAGTATCGCAATTATCGGAAGAAGAGTATTTCGCATCACGAGCTCCTAGTATAGCTACTCTTAAAGGAGCAAAGAGAAAAGCGGCAATTAAGGTCATGGTTGATGAAAATCCGGAGGTATGGAAGCAGTATCAAGTAGACAAGAGGTCAATTGAAGGACTAAACCTTTTTTTTCGAGAAGCAGGAAGGAATCCGTTAACAGCAAGAGGGAAACTAAATCTATATGCACTCTTCGCCGAGTTTTTTACGCAGGCTATCAATAGACAAGGTCGAGCTGGCGTTATCGTCCAATCTTCGATCGCCATAGACAATTCGACAAAAGATTATTTTCGACACCTTATTGATGAAGGAGTCTTGGAGAGTTTCTACGAGTTCGAGAATAGAGGATTCTTCGATGCTGGACATGGACACATGGTGAGGTTTGCGCTCGTAACATTGCATGGCAGTCAAACAGGAAAAAAACACGCCGACTTCTTCTTCCAAGGAAGAGACCTTAATGAACTAAAGATGGCAGAAAGACATTTTAGTCTTACCGCAGAAGAAATTGCTCTTATTAACCCAAATACACGCACTTGCCCCATCTTTCAGAGTAAACAAGATGCTGAGTTAACCAAAAAGCTATACCACGCTTCACCAGTATTGATCAGGGAGGCAGATGAAGAAGGGCCTGAGCACAACCCCTGGGGTGTTAGTTTTTCACAAGGGCTATTCAACATGACCTCTGCTAGCCATCTATTCCTCACTCAAAAAGACCTTGAGGAAGAGAGCGCACAATCGGAGAGTAAATTTAGCAACTGGCAGTTGAGTAACGAGACATATGTGCCACTCTATGAAGCAAAGATGGTTTATATCTACAATCATCGCCATGGCGACTTCAGGGGCTTAGCTTCAGGGGAACGGCCACATCGTTTACCAGACATACCTATCAATTTACTGAATAATCCGAACTATCAATCATGGCCCTGTTATTGGGTTCCTAAATCTGAGGTAGATGCAAAACTTGAGACAAAAGGTTGGCACCGCAATTGGTTGCTAGGTTGGCGTGACGTCACTGATGCTCGAGCAAGTGTTCGAACTGTTGTGGCCTCAGTAATTCCTAGGGTGGGGGTAGGTGATACTTTCCTGCTGATGTTCCCAGTAGTTGACGATCAAAGATTAGTTGCCTGTCTATTGGCTGATCAGGCATCACTTGTCCATGATTATATTGCACGACAAAAAGTAGGTGGGCTCCACCTCAAATATAACATCAAGAAACAGCTAACGAATCTCCCGCCATCAAGATATCTGGAATCAGACCTCGAATTCATAGTGCCCAGGGTCCTAGAACTCACCTACACTGCTTGGGATCTCAAATCATGGGCAGAGGACCTTGGCTACCAAGGCGATCCTTACCCCTTTAACCCTGATAATCGCCACCAGCTCAAATGCGAACTGGATGCGTACTACGCCAAACTCTACGACCTGACCCGAGATGAACTGCGCTATATCCTCGATCCCGCGGACGTGATGGGTGAAGACTATCCTTCAGAAACATTCCGTGTGCTGAAGAACAAGGAAGTCAACGAATTCGGAGAATACCGCACAAAGCGTCTGGTTCTAGAAGCCTGGGATCGATTGGAAAGCGGGGAGCTAATTGCACAGCCTTCAACAACTCGCATGATTGCTAGACCGGCTGCGGTTGTGGATCTTTCAACCCTGCCCGCCAATGCTTGGGCTCGGCCCATGCAGGATCCTCGGGCTGAATTAGGCGCGCAACTTGCGGCAATTCTCAAGGTGATTACCGAAGCGCTGCCGGCACGACAAGTTCGACTAGCGGCATTATTGGCATTCGAACCGCGCTTATTGCTGCCATATCTGAGCGAGGCGGAGGCGGCTACGTGGCGACGTCTAATTGGCGACGAGGCCGCTCCATTGTCGCAGGGTGCTTCTTCCTTTATTGCGCGCACTGACCAAGCATGGGGCGCGGCGGTGCGGTATTTACGCACCAACGGTCAACTTATCGAAGATGCTCAAGCAGGCACATGGGCACAGGGGACTGGACTAGACGGCATTGTAACGGAAGGTTGGCCAGATGGACGAGCCAGGATGGTAGCCGATGTTCTGAAAAGGCATGACACAGACACAATTTTGACGGCGTTACCGAGCGAACTGAGGGGTTGGGTAGATGCCGCAGCAGCATGAGTTCTTTCAACAGGAACTGGAAGTCCAACTTCCACCGGATGTGTCCGGTCCGCGTTTGTGGGTGCGTCGCCTCACAATATGGAAAGAACCTGGTGAAGAGCCAGTCCGGGACATTCAACTCCGTCCTGGCCTCAATATTATCTGGACACCAGACGACCAAGGAATTGGACATGGTGGTGGTAAGACCCTGTTCTGCAGATTATTGCGATACTGCTTGGGCGAGGAGCGTTTTGCTCCCGACGATCAACGGGATCGAATCGGCGAGGTGTTTCCCAATGGTTTAGTCGGTGCAGAGGTCATGCTCGATGAAATCTGTTGGGTAATTATCCGCCCTCTCGGCAACCGGCGTCGGCATGTGGCGGTTCAGAATGGAAACCTGGATGAGATTGCGGTGGGGGAGACCGCATCGACAGGAATTGAACCTTTCTTGGATGCGGTCGAACAGACCATCCTGACAACTGAATTGACTGATCTAGTTCCCGGTCATCGACTTGAGCGGAGGAGTTGGCCAATTGCTCTTGCTTGGTTAACCAGAGATCAGGAATGCCGCTTCGACCACGTCCTGGATTGGCGTGCAGCCGCTTCGGATTCAGATTCACCGGCCCGAGGATTAAACCAGACTGAAAAGCTAGATGCATTACGAGCATTCCTTCAGGCAATCACGCCGGAAGAGCATACCAAGAGGGCGGAAATCACTAAACTCGAAGATGAAAAACGCGCCATAGAGCAGGAGATCGGCCATCGGAAATGGGAAATCCAAAGGAGCAAGGCGCGGCTGTTAGCTGAACTGGGGGCCGATGAGGATGTGCTGACCCAAGGCGTATTTGAGATCGAAGCACTACGCTTGGCGGCGGAGGCACGGCTCGCGAAGGCCGCAGGGATTAGCGGAGATGAAGTATCTTCTGAGACTGAAGTCGCACGAGAGGAGTACGAGACTGCCCGTGCGGAGGTGGTTCAACTCGACCGTAGGATTGGAATCCTCGAAGCAGAAATCCCAAACAGCGAGCGAATCATCGCCAAGATCAATGGAGAGTACCCTGGACTCTCCTATGCTTTGCAGGAAGCAGAGAGTTTTCCATGTCCTATTTGCGAAGTACCTGTCGATCGCGTTCTGGCTAGTAAATGTGACCTGTCACACAAGTTGCCGGATGTAGAAGAGTGTCGGCGGCGTCTGGATAGAAACCGTCAGGAGTTGACTGATGAAACTGAACGCCTTAACAATGCGAAGAACGAAAGAAATCAAGCCAAGCAACAGCTTTCCATCGCACGACAGCATGCGAGTCGTTTAGAAGAGCGCCTGAAGAAACTGGAAGCGGCGCGCAGGTCACACGAATCAGTCTGGTATTCGGCAAAACGGCTCGCCGATGATGTCGAGAATCTTGCTGGTCTGGTGGATCAGCAGGAGGCTGCTAACAACTCACTACGTGAACTTATCGCTACTATCGAGCAGGGACGCGAACATGTTGGCGCTTTTCTTAATCAACAGGCGCGTGTCTTAGGACAACTTAGCCAGAAATTTGACCCCATTATTCGAACGTTGGTTGGCCAGGATGCGAAAGGCAGTATCGCGCTTACTGGCAACGGTTTGAATTTGACTGTGAAAATGGGGGGCAATAGGTCGACATCGGCGATCGATTCGCTAAAAGTGATCGCCTTCGACCTCGGGTCGCTCTGTCTCAGTATCGAGGGAAAAACCCGTGTGCCAACTTTCCTGGTCCACGACAGTCCGCGCGAAGCTGACCTTGGGCTTCCTTTATATGACCAGGTTTTCTATCTTGCGAGAAGGTTGGAAGAGGTAGGTGGACAGCCGCTTTTTCAATATGTGGTGACTACTACGACTCGCCCGCCACCAGAGCTGGCGAAACCTCCTTGGTTGCGTCTTACACTTCGTGGGACACCCGCGAGTGAACGTCTTTTGAAATGTGATCTATGAGGTTTGGTTGCGTATGTTAATCACTGAAAGAATACACATGGGGGCTAAGCGGTGACCCAGACTTTTACAGTGGTAAATGACGTTGTACTTGCTGATGCGATCAGTAAGGCAGCATCGAAGATTATATATATTGCGCCGGGTATCAGCAAAGCAGTTGCATTGGCATTAGGTGCTCGCTTCGGTAGCTTGGGGTCATTGTCAATGACCATTATTGTTGATAATGACCCGGAAGTATATCGCCTGGGCTACGGTGATACGGAGGGCCTTGATCACATCAAAAAACTGTCTGACGAGCACATGCTGGAACTTCGGCAGCAGCCCGGTGTAAGAATCGGAGTACTTATCACGGATGAAACCACGCTGGTCTATTCTCCGACGCCGCATTTGATCGAGGCGGGTTCAGATCAGGAGGACAAGCCGAATGCTATTGTCATTCCCACAGCAACAGATGCGTTAGAAAAGGCTTGTGCGACAACGGGTGGCACCTTGCCTCAAGATGCGGAAATCGGAAGATCTGTTGTAAAGGCGGAGTCATTAGCGGCAATGAAGAAAGATCTCGAGGAGGTGCCGCCAAAGCAGTATTCAGTGGCGCGGATTGAGCGCGTCTTCAATTCCAGAATTCAGTATGTTGAGTTCAAGCTAAACAAATACAAATTGTCGTCAATGATTGCGCCCATTCCAGCGGATTTGATGGGGCTCCAGGACAATGAAGAAATCCGAAATCGCTGGCGTAATGCGTTCAAGATGTTCGACAGCGCAGATAGTCTCAAAGTAGAAATACCAGCGAGAGACGAGAAGGGTGACATCAAGCAGACGGAAGAAGGCGGAGAAGTAAAAATACAGTACGATGAGGTCACTATTCAGCGAGACAGGAAGAAGATCGAGGAAGATTTTCTGTATAAGATACCAAACTACGATGTCGTTATATTCAGGTCACGGCGAGCGGCCTTTGACAAAGCTATAGAAATCTTCAATATGAAGCTTGCTGATTATCATGAGGCTCTAAAGCAAAAGATCAAGGATTCTATCGACACGACAATCGCTAAGCTGGTAACCGTATTATTGCCACTGGTGAGAAACAACATCCCGGCCAGGTATCTCAAATCATCTTTCACGCCCGACAAGATCAGTGATGAAGATCTGTCAACCATGCTCACGGAAGATCTGAAATCGCATTTCGGTAACGTGGACGATATTTCTCTACCAGTCATAAAGCTTAAGTTCAAGGATGTATCCTACGAGACAATACATGACGCTGGCTTCCGAGCCGCATTAGAGCTATCTAAGATCCCGAAAAACAGGGTCCATGAACTGTTCAGTGAGCACGATGCCGCGCCAGAAACTGCTGGAGAGTTGTTTTGATGGCGCAGGCATCTGTACTTGGTGAAAGCAGCGACTATACCTCCAATTTATTGGGCAACATCCGTTCACACCTGCAGGGGTTGCAGGGGTTCGATACGATGGCCCTTGAGCTTATTCAGAATGCCGACGATGCAAAGGCAAAACAGATCGTTTTCGATATTCAGGAGGAAGGGCTGCTTGTATGGAATAGCGGGACATTTACCTATTGTGGTGAGTTGGGTAAGAAACCGTGTCCGCACCAAACATCAGAAGGATACAGCTGTGATTTTCACCGGATTTCAGATTTTGGGAGTGGGGGAAAGCTTTCACGTTCCGAGAATATAGGCCGGTTTGGTATTGGCTTCTCATCGACCTATCAAATCGCCGACCATCCCGAGATTCATTCGGCGGGTATTCAACTTACGCTTGTACCGGAAGAAGGCAAATGCTATCGAAAACCCGAGCCGCGAGAAAATGGAACGACATTCTATCTCCCCTGGGCAACTGACCCAACTTCACCGGGAAGGCAGGCGCTTGGAGTGTCGCACGTTACCCAGGACCATATTCAACAGGTTGTGGAAGACTGTCAGAATGTATTACACGAGAGCTTGCTTTTCTTGCGGAATTTGGAAAAAGCGGAGCTGCGGCGGAATGGTGAAGTGCTGTTGGTGGTGGAGCTGGATCGGGGGGATGACGCAGAACTTATCGTGTCCTTTGAGCCAAAGGGAGAAGTAGAACGCTGGTTCATTGTCCGCTCAGATGCCGCTTCTCAAACCAGGCCCGTTTACGAAAGATACCCTCAGCTGGAACCGCTGGATAGAAAGACCGATGTCTCAGTAGCTATTCGAGTGGATCCCGAGCCATTGGAAGAAGGGCTGCTCTATGCGTTCTTACCAACGAGGCAGTCGACCGGTCTCCCATTCCATCTGAACGCGGATTTTTTCCCGGAGGATAGCCGGAAGGCCATAATATTTGAAGGTCATCAGCACCAGCAGGCATGGAATGAGCTACTGGTTCGTACAGCGGCAAGCGCACTAGCGGAGGACCTGGTAGGGCTTCGAGACCGGCTCGGCCACACGCAATTATGGGAATTATTGTCCGCAACTCTAGTTGTCGCACAGGACAGAAAGTCGAGATATCCAGAGCCTCTAAAATCATTCTGGGAGGCGTTCAAAGCAGCCGTAGCCGATGGGGCAGAGGTTGGGTATTCGGAAAAGGGGGAATATAAACCTCCCTCTGATCTGCTGTTGTCCAGAAAGACCTTATCCGAGCACGAACTTGCGGCATTTCATCAGATCGGCGGTGAGTTGATCAATGAAGCGCTCAGGTCACACCGTAATGCGCTTATTCAGCTGGGTGTCAAGGAGCTAACGCTAGAACGCTTTGTGGCCATTGCCGATGAATCATTGATATCGTCAAGTGCAGGGGATGATAAAGCTACGCCGGATCACCAGGATTCTTTCTTTCAACCACTTTGGGCGATTGCTGAGGATTTGTTACCGGGCACGGAATCCCCGTCATCTGCTGTGCAACAATCAGTACGCCAACTGAAGAGGCTTCCATTTATTCTTGATACCGAGTTAGGAGTCTTTTCTATTGATCAATGCTATCGAGCGCCAGTAGGGATAAGTGGAGAGAACCTGGCTAGCTCTTTCCAATATCTAAAGTTTGTCAATGACAAGCTGGTGCCATATCCAAAACTCTATGGACTCGTTGATCATTTCGATATTGGGCGTGGGGCGGGCGAGCTTGAGGCCCAATTGGATGATGGTGAGAGATGCTTAGAAGAAGTAATAGGCAATGATCCGGAGACACTTCGTTCATTCTACTCAATGCTTGGCAGGCTTGATGAAACTGGAGAAGATGACGAAGAAGCGTATGACACGTTGAGAGCACTACCAATCTGGAGAACCGGGAACGGCATGTCTTCTTTGGAGCATGTCTTGTTGCCTGGTGATTTTGAAGACCCAACGGGTCAAGCGGAACTGCTGGATCAATCCTGTCTATCTGCAAGCTCAAAGGTATTCATTGAGCGAAAACTTCAGGTTAAACGCCAAACAATTGAGGAGTATGTCCGAACCGTAGTACCTCTGTTTTTTGGTGAAGACGGCCCGGAGGATCTCGATGCCTACAGACGTCTGATTCTGGCACTTGCGGATCACGCCGGACTGCTGGACAACGACGAGATACGTTCACTCCTGGAAGTAACGCCGCTAGTGCCGGCCAGCGATGGTGGATGGCGGCGGGCCGATCAGCTCTATTACCGTACTGACGAGCTGGCTGTTCTTCTTGGTGAATACAGATCACTATGGGTAGACGAGAAACGGTTGCCATCCGAGCGATCCGTCCATGTATTTATTGTGAATCTGGGCCTTCTGGATTCCCCAATTACGCGCCATCTGGTAGATAGAATACTAGCAGTTGCCGAGTCTTATCTTCCGGATACAAAGGCAAGGAAAGCTAGCGAAACAGCGTTCTACGAAATCTGTAATATTTATGACGAGGATAGTAACGATAAGGATATTGAGGCAGAGTTGAACAGACTGGTATCCGTCCGTTGTCTGCCGGTGGATGGTGATACAGGGAACTGGTATATGCCTGAAGAGGTTTATGCACCATTCAGATATCAGGCATTCCAGTCACAGGCACATATTCTCGATTTCAAGAATACACAGAAGTTGAATAGTGGCCTCTTGAAGGCATTGTCGGTCAATACCACGGCCGAGACCCGTCTGGTTGTGAATCACCTATTGCATTGTGTAGATTATCAGGCGCCAGCCAGCAATCTTGTTTATCAGGTGCTCAACGAGCGGGCAAGGCAGAGGGATGGTGAATTATCCAGACTGCGCGGAAAGCCATGCATATACCTTGACGCCCAAGAGAGATATGTCCGTCCGAATCAACTATATCTAATCCCACAGAACCTCGGTAAGTATTCATTCTCAGTCCCTGGAGAACTCGACCAATACAAAGACCTTTTCGAGGTGATCGGTGTCAAGAAGGAGCCGGAGCCGAAAGACTACATCGATATAGTTCTTGATATTGTCGAGGAAAACTATCCTCGTCAAGCCCAGATATCTCCCGAAGACAATGCAATCTATCAGCACTGTATGGAAGCGCTTGCTCAGTCATGGGGCATGGATGATGACATCAGCACGGAAGACCTCTTACGCCTTAAGCAGGCTCCGACAGTTCTAAGTATCACAGGTGTGCTTTGCCACCCGGATGAAGTTCTTCTTCACGACAGTGAATGGCATGCAGGACACTTCGGCGATGAACTCTCACCTATGCTATGCAAGCCGGATCCTGCATGGTGGCCGTTTTTCGCGGAACTCGGGGTTGAGCGACTGACGAGAAAGGCTAGCGTTGATCTCGAGTACGTAGATGGGGTTGAGCAGGTAGAAGAACAGATACGAGACAAGATGTTAGAGAGAAGCGGTGTATTTGCCCGTATGCTCCACGACAAGCCAGTCGAAACGCGCAGAAGGTTGGTCTCTGTATTTCAGAATATTTCTGTGTTGAGCCATGACGAAGTAAGGATTGTGGCGTCGGTTGTTATAGCTGATGAACCAGTTTCCTCTGAGCCGACATCTGTAAAGGCCTTCTGTGATGAATCTATGGAAAAGTTGGTGTTGTCCAGGCCTGTGGGAGAACGTGTGTGGCTGTATATCTTTACCGTGATACTCCATCGTCTGATGCCTGAGGAGCAAGCGGCACATATTGCCCAGATAAGCATGAACTTCTTCCAGATGATAGGTATGTCGGTCGTTGATGCAGAGGAGTTCCTGACTGAAGCGAATATTCCTGTTCTTGGAGCAGAAGGTAAGGAGGGCGGAGAGTTAGACCTGGTCTCCCCGGAGTTGGGTGGTATTGGGGAAGGGGAAGGCGAAGGCGACGAGGCAGATGCCCGGACAGGCATTCCCTCGGAAGAAGGTGCTTCGCGGTCTACAAGTTTGGCAACAGGTACAAAAGAGGGGGAAGCTGCCAAGTCATTTATCGAAGGCCAAACTGATCAGGATGTAGCTGATCCGGCAGGTGAGCAGGTCGTCACCGGGGGTCGGTCGCAAGCAGTTAGCGGAAACAGTCAGGGAGGGGTAGGTGGGACTAAGAAAAAGCCGCGGAGGAGGGATCCCAGCAAGAAGACTTGGGATAGGAAGCTTATATCTTATGTTAAGCAACGGGAAACAGATGAGCGGGACCGCGAGAGTTCGGAGGTGGACCGGGAATACAAGCTCTCTATCGAGGTGGCATCCAGAGCAATCGCCTGTGCCTACGAGAAAGAAAGGGGACGAGACCCTGAGGAGATGGCGCAAACACATCCCGGTTATGACATCGTCAGCCGGCAGATTGGTCATGATGAGATTGACAGGTACATTGAGGTAAAGGGGACAAGCGGGGAGTGGAAGAACAGGGGAGTTAGCATCTCCCGCCTTCAATTTAGCGAAGCACAGAATCATGGTGACAAGTACTGGTTGTATGTTGTTGAGCACGCGCTCGATGAAACCTGCGCTCGTATTCATGCGATTCAGAGTCCAGCGATGAAGGTTGATTCATATATGTTTGACGGTGAGTGGCGGAAGGTCGCTGTTGACGAAGCAGCGGATCCAACTCTCCGTTATAAGGAAGGAAAAAAGATAGATTGCGGGCTGCTCGGTGTAGGCACTATAGAGAAAGTAGAAAATCGCGGAATGACTAAATCGCTGCTTGTCGATTTTGGAGAGACTAAAGGCAAAAAGTATCTGGCACTTAATCTAAAAACAATGACGGTCATTGAGGAAGACGATGGGCCAGATGATCCCTGAGCTCAGCGAACAGGAACTCGATCGACTGGAATCAGCGGCCGAGGCCAAACTCTATCGGGCTCTCCGAGATCGATTGCCCAGAGAGTACCTCGTGCTGTTTCAGGTGAACTGGATTCTGCGCAGGGAAGATGATCAGGCCCGAGATGGAGAAGCTGATTTTCTGATTGCACATCCTGAGCATGGCTATATTTGCGTCGAGGTAAAAGGTGGTGGTGTCTGTTTCGACGGTGACAATGGGCACTGGTACTCCATTGACCGTCATAATGCCAAGCATGAAATAAAGAACCCGATTGAGCAGGCGTTGCGGGCAAAGTATTCGATTCTAGCAAAGCTAAGGGAGAGCCCCCGATGGGGTCGACATGGTCCTGGTCGCATCGCTTGTGGGCACGCCGTATTTTTTCCAGATATCAACGAGGCCGGGCCAATTGTCCGGGCAGATCTTCCGGGATGCCTCATCGGTATAGAGGACGATCTGAGAAATATTCCGGAATGGATACAGTCGGCATTGGAATATTGGTCAGGCAATGATGACAGGGCGGCCCCAATAGGTCCACAAGGTATTGAGATAATTAAAAACACCTTCGCCCATTCGTTTGAAGTATCTCCGCTTGTGTCGGCGCGGATTAGAGATCAAGAAGAACAGCGTCTCAAGCTTACACAAGATCAGCTTCGCGTGCTTGATGTGCTTAGATCCCAGCGCCGGGTATCAATCAGTGGAGGTGCAGGAACAGGTAAAACAGTGTTAGCGGTCGAGAAGGCGAAGAGGATTGCCTCTGAGGGATTTAACACACTACTTACCTGTTACAACAGGCAGTTGGCAGATCATCTGTCAGAAGTTTGCGGCGGTATCGAGAATCTTGATGTAATGAGCTTTCATCAGCTCTGCTATTTGCGCGTAAGGATGGCGGGAGAACAGAGTGGTCGCGATGTGCTCGAGGAGGCGAAACAAACATATCCAGGGATGGATTTGTTTGATGTGCAATATCCGGCGGCCCTCACGTACTCACTGGATGTCGTCCAGAATCAGTATGATGCGATTGTCTGTGATGAGGGCCAGGATTTTAGGGAAGAGTATTGGTTTCCCATTGAGATGCTACTAGCAGATTATGAAACAAGCCCGCTCTATATATTCTTTGATGACAATCAAAACGTCTATTCGAGAGCACGCTCATTTCCAATCAAGAACGAACCTTATTTGTTGGTAACTAATTGTCGAAACACTGATCAGATACATGACGCAGCATACCAATATTATGAAGGGGAGCCAGTTTCTCCGCCAGGTATAGCCGGTGAAGATATCCAGGTGATTGAAGGGACACGCCGTGATGCGCAGGCGGATAGATTGCATTCGAAGATAGTCGATTTAATTGCGAGAGAGCGAGTTGTTGCAGGCGATATAGTGGTTCTTGTGGCCGACGGGTTACGAAAACAGGAATACTATGATGAGCTTCTTGAGCGGCCGCTACCACGACCAAACCAATGGTCCGGGGAAGGTGTGCGTAGAGAAGGAACAGTGTTGCTAGATACTGTGAAGCGGTTCAAGGGGCTGGAATCAGCCATAGTATTTCTGTGGGGGTTGGATGCCCTTGACCTTGAACGGGAACAAGAGTTGCTGTACGTGGGGCTATCCCGTGCGAAATCGGTAGTATATGTGGTCGCTTCTTCACCTGTATGCCGGAATATCTACGATGCAGCCAAGCAAGGTGTCTAGTATGCGGCAGTTGAATGTATCAGGTTTAAATGTTGCGCGAAGGCGTCCTCGAGTAGGTGGGGTAACCAATACAAATGGAGAATCTGTATGAGCCGGTATTGCGGTGAAAAAATAGTCGAGCCAATACTCCGCGCGGCTCAACATTGGAAAGAAGTGGGATTGCTGTCGGATAGTTCCATATTCGATAGAGGTTCAATATGGACATTGCCAAATCTCGAAGCCCTAGATCAGCACTTCGTAAATCAGCCGGATGAAGGAGAGGGAAGCTTTTTCGAGAAACTAGAGGTCCAGCTGGATCCGACTGCGTCAGGGGTGAAACAACTCGCAGCCGAGATGCTGTGGCTAATGTTTCTCTGCCCTAGCAACATTGGCGAATCGAAGAAGCGCGAAGGCATCAAGAGTATCTGGGAATGGTCGGGGGAGGCGTTTCCAGAGGATTCCGAGTGGATAAGGGATGGTGTTCTGGGCGGCGTAGGAAGCGCAGGAACAAGTTTTAACACCAATCGTTGGCGGGAGCTGGTATTTTTTATTCGTGCAATGATTGCCTTCAAGAGTCTTACGAATCAGGAACGGAATAGGTTTCTTTCCGATGGTTGGGAATTCGCCCAGTGGCTTGAACAAGTGCCTGAATGCGATGCTCGTCAATTGCGCCATATGTTGCTGTTTTTACTATTCCCTGACGATTTCGAGCGTATATTCGGGGGGACAGATCGACGAAGAATTGTCCGGACCTTCTCAGGAAAATCTGCGGCACAGGTCAGGAATCTTTCGGCATTAGAGATCGACCGGAACCTCCTTGAGATACGCAAGCAAAAGGAAGAGGAGTATGGCACCAAGGAGTTAGACTTTTATGTTACACCGCTTCGTGATCTCTGGGGTGACGCCAGGGTAAGGACGTGGTTGTTTAGTTGGAATCCAAGCAATTGGGAGTGGGAGTCAATAGCTGATGACCGGGAAGCTACACATGAAGGAAGAACGGTAACTCATCGATGGGGATGTGCCAATAAAGATGCCAGTACCGGTGACAAAGCATTTCTGGTGAGGACGGGCGAACCTCCGAAAGGAATCATAGCTATTGGTAATGTGGTATCCGACCCTTATGAGGCGCCTCATTGGGACGAAGCAAAGGCCGAGCAGGGCAAAGTATACCGGTATGTGGATGTTGCATTCTCACGGATTCAGGATCCACTACAGAATGATCCTTATATAACGGAAGCCGATTTAGAGAGGATTACTGTCGATAAGCAGGAATGGTCACCGCAGGCTTCTGGAATAGAGATAAAGCAGCGATCGGCCGGGATTCTGGAGAAGGTCTGGGAAAAGGTCGTTGAGGCGGCAAAGCAGCCAGATGATAAAAAGCGCAGTGGAAGTGTCAAGGTTGCCCTAAACCAGATTCTGTATGGGCCTCCAGGAACAGGAAAGACCTATCAACTTAATCGCCTGGTAGAAAAGTATTCAAGCAGAAAGCAATCTCTAAGCCGTGATGCATGGTTGATTCAGGAGTTGCTGGATGCCAGGTGGTTTGATGTGATCTTTGGCGCATTGTATGACCTTGGCGGTGAAGGAAAAGTCAACGCAATTCTAAAGCATGAGTATGTGCAGATGAAGGCGAAGGCCCTGGGGCGTGACCGGAACATCGCGCAAACAATATGGGCAACTCTTCAGGCACATACTCGTGAAAACTCCAGTACCGTTCAATATAAGAACCGTAATGCGCCGCTTGTATTTGACAAGAAGCAAAACAGCGTATGGTCACTGGTCGATGACTGGGAAGAAGAATGTGCAGAGCAGGTGGAACAAGCCAAGAAATGGAAGGCTGGCCCGAAGCAAGAGGCGTCCCATCAACGGTTTGAGTACGTGACGTTCCATCAAGCTTATAGCTACGAAGATTTCGTCGAGGGTATTAGACCAGTTCAGGATGAGGAAACCGGAGATATAGGGTATCAGGTAGTGCCTGGTGTATTCAAAAGGATATGTCAAAGAGCAAAAGCAGACCCCGATCAGCGGTACGCGATATTTATTGATGAGATAAACAGGGGGAACATTGCCAAAATATTTGGCGAGTTGATTACCTTGATAGAAGAAGATAAAAGGGCGATATATAACGATGCTGGATTCCTGAAGTCGGGGATGGAATTGACTCTTCCTTATTCAGGTGCACGATTTGGTGTGCCTGGAAATTTGGATGTCTACGGGACAATGAACACGGCGGACCGCTCAATAGCGCTACTGGATACTGCATTACGCCGTCGTTTCCAATTCAAAGAATTAATGCCCGATGCTGGCGTAATTAGCGGCTCACGTGGCGATGGTTATATAGAAGATGGGGATGGCGGTGTTATCAATCTGCGTGCGTTACTGGAGGCTATGAATCGTCGTATCCGTTTCCTGTTAAACAGAGATATGACGCTTGGGCATGCCTATTTCATCAACGTGCGTGATTTTTCTGGTCTTAGGGAAGTTCTTTTTAACAAAATTATTCCTCTTCTACAGGAATATTTCTATGAGGACTGGCACAGGATCCAGTTGGTATTTCGAGATGTGGGACCAGGGGGAGAAAAACTGGAACCACAGATTGTGTGTCATGACACGCTGAATGAAGAAGATGTCCTAGGATTCGATCATGATGACTTCGAAGACCTGACAGAATATTGGATTGTGGATCCGGATGAGATCACGCCCGATGCGGTCAGGAAAGTGTACGAAGAGAGTGCCTGATCATGGAGGTGCTGTCAGTAATCGAGCACGAGTCTCTACAAATTCTACGATCTCGTGGAAGAGGGCAGAAGGCGCTCGACTATTCCCACGCAGACACGCTCGCCAGGCTTGAGAAAGAGCTGTCAACGAGAGCGTGGTCTTGGGGGAATCAGCAAATCAAATTCGGGCACTATTGTGGTGTCATCTCATTAGGTAATTTATCTATAGAGATTCTTCCAAAGATTTACGGCCTTGAGGTTGATCTGGGATCCAGCCGGGCTGCGCTGGTACGCATGCTTTCCAAGGCTCGCAGACTGAAACTCCGTCGCGCAGGCACAGCAGGAATTGCGCTCCAGAAACACAGTCTTCTGGATGTATTCATACTTCATTTTTGTGACCAGCTGCATGCCGAGATGATGCAGGGGATGATTAGAACTTACATTGAGCGAAACGAGAATCTCAACGTACTGCGTGGTAGGTTACGAATTGAACAGCAGCTCAAGCAGAATCTGACTCATCGTGAACGACTGTTTTGTCAATATGATGAGTTAAGCGATGACAATGTCCACAATCAGATATTGAAGCATGTACTGAAAATCTTGCAAAAAATAGCAATAGGGAACCGTGTTCGTATTCATGTAGCTGAACTCCTTATGCGATTTGACCCAATAAGTGATATAGCTGTAGACATCGATCTACTGAATTCACTGAGATTTGATCGTTCAACTGCCAGATATGAATCGATATTTGAACAATGCAAGTGGTTTCTGATGGGCTTGTATCCAGATGTTCTGTCTGGAAAGGAAACCTGTGTATCGCTCTTATTTGATATGAACCATTTGTTTGAATTATATATTGGTGCCGAATTAAGGAAGAACGCGTGGAGTAAAGGACTGCGAGTAAGAGAGCAGGGCCCACAGAAGTTTTTAGCTCGACGTATGGATGGCGATCAGAATGTCTTCATGATGAAGCCAGATATTTCTTTTCTGAACAAGAAAAATCAGGTTGTAGCTATTGCGGATGCTAAGTGGAAACTTCTGGATGAAGGACAAAGAAAGCTCGGAATAATTCAGGCAGATCTATATCAGATGGAAAGTTACGCAACAAGGTATCGTGTTAAACAGTTGTTTATGGTTTATCCCATGCAACATAAGATGACGATACCGGTTCAGCTGCATCTTAAAGGATCAGGAGCGATGGTGATTGTTGTGCCTTTCGATATCACAGCAAGAAAGAATCACACACTACCAAGTCAGTTTCTAGGAGAGTGGCATTGAATAATGACTTACTCTACTAAACACTCAGGGATTTCCAGCGGAGAAAGATACATAACTCAATACCCAAAGTAATTATACTGACGCTTAGTTACCATGAAATAGAAACAGTAAGTATATTCGAACACAGCAGATAACCAAGGATGATGTATGTTGAAGAATAAGTCACTGTCACGCGAGGAATTATTTGCTCTAATATGGGAGCGACCCACCACAGAGGTGGCCCGCGAGTTGGGGGTTTCTGACGTGGCCCTAGGCAAGCTTTGCCGACAACTACAGGTTCCTAAACCACCGAGAGGATATTGGGCAAGGGTGGCATCAGGTAGAACGCCGAAACGCCCGCCGCTACCGGCATACCGCGCCGAAATCGAAGAGCGTCTAAGAAAACAAGTAAAGTCAAAAAGCCAGGTTCTGCTGTCCAAGTTGCAGCTTAAATTCCTCAACTATGCACTAGAAGAGTTGTCGAACAGCGGTGTAAATACCAAGGTTTGCAAGTTGGCCTATGATGGGATTCGTTCCATTCCCCCAGAGCTAGTAGCACAGATTCTGATTGTTTTACAGACCCAATATGAGAAGTGGTTGGCTGACAGGGTAGCTGCGACAAGTATGAATGGGGGGCTTAGTAGTTTGAGTAACCTGGTTGGTAAGTTGCAGCCACATGCGAAGGAGCAACTGCTGATATTTCGCCGCAAGACAGATGGTCGTCACTCAAGTGATGATAGTCCCACAATCTCTGTCAGGGCGACGTCAGATTTTCTTGGGCGTATTTCGCACCTCTCACGATTGGCGCGTGACAACGGTTTGACTTATGCAGTGGCCGATATGTCTGCCTTAGACCACGCCTGGTCGGTGAAGCAGGTTTTTTCACCAAGGGAATACTCACGAGCCAAAACAGAGCTGTGTGTATCATCCCATGAAGTCTGGATTCGGGCAGACGTGGATGATCTCTGGTCTCGTGATTGGTTTGAAACGGTTCGGATACCGCTGAGGGAAGTTTGCCCGATTGACCTTATGCCCGCAAATGACAAACGGTTGCCAGGGAAGATTAGACGATCAGGGATCAAGCCCTATGCAGATCGTCTTCAAGCACTCCATGAGGCAAAAGTGGTCTATGAGGCATTGGTTGAAGCATCCCACGACGTTGATACGGCTTTGCCGAATGAAAGACTCACGCTGTTAGATAGACTGTGGTTTTCTCGGGGAGAGTCTGGGCCGTTTATGGGCGCACGACAGGCTTGGCGGCAGTTGGAGGCTGATCTCGAATTTTGGGAGCAGGAACTCGAGAGTGAAACTGTGCTCCTGTGCCAGGATGTTCTTGGCATCGAAGTTGGGGATATTGTGTTGATTGAGACTGGTAAAAGCTACGTACGTGTCGAGGTAGAAAGAATGGATGTTTTAGCCCTAGAACGGTGTGTCATTTTCGTTGTATGGGGATTACGGTATCGTAAGAATGGACTACCGGGGAAACGCACTGAACAGTTCAGAATCGAACTTGAGAACGATAAAAGCCTAGACACACAACCAAATAAAAGCCTAGACTCACAGCCAAATTGGGAAGCGTTGACGATTCAACATAAAATCAATTAAATATATTTATGCTTATGGCAGTAATGAAAGGTTGGTGATTGTGTTTTGTGGAACTTTTGCGGAAATCAGTCCTGCATTGTCGTGCGTAATCCTGCAAAAAGGGCAACGAGCGTCTCGGTAACTTATTGAAAAATAAGGGCCTGCAATATCCTTTGCGTACTCTTAATCCATTGGTCGAAGGTTCGAATCCTTCATGGCCCACCAAAATAGATTCGGTGCTTACCGGGCACATAGGTAACACCTTATTCCGGAGACATCGTTAACACTTTCTCCGGGGCGAAAGGAGCAGGAGCCGCTTCCCCCTCTAATCAACTCTTAATTTGGAGCGTTCTATCGGCATTAACATAGGCCGCACGTTCAGACATGGTGGAGAAATTGTTAACGTCAATATAGCTGTCTGCTGCACTTCGAATAACCATGTCCCACCCGGTGCTCGAAATGTTCACCGGATGAAACATTGCAACCCAATCAAAGACTCTCTGACCTTATTCATCGCTCAATAGTAAGGTTCCACTTCCTTAAGTACATCGGCCCATTCGTACTCATGCTCATCACCTTCCGCGTCGACAGGTGATGGAATTTCTCGATCGTCATGATCGACATTTAGCATTACCGGTCCGGAATACGTAGCTGGTGTCTGAATCTGATCTTGGTGGAAACTCATGGTCATTCTCCTATCATAATTCTCTGGGTTAGTGTGCCGGTGATTAGCAACCGACATGATTTTAAAATTAGCATCGAAATTTCTTTTGTCTAGGACAAAAAATGCTTATAATTTATGATAGATTATGAATTGTAGGTAATGTCTTAGACTTAATTGGATAGAGAGATGTTTGCGATTGGTTCTGTGGAGCGCGACACCGGCATTAGTCGGGATACCCTGCGAATATGGGAGAGACGCTACGGTTTCCCGACACCTGAGCGTAACGATAAGGGCGAGCGCGTCTACAGCGCTGAGCAAATTCAACGCCTGCAACGGATCCGGCGTTTGTTGGATCAGGGATTCCGGCCCGGTAAAGTGGTACCACTCGAGGATGAAGCCCTCAACAAGCTTGCCGACACATTGCACGATGTCTTATTGAGTCAAAGGGGCATCGATCCCGCCCATACCCGACTAATCGATTTGGCATCTTCCGGCGATATCCCGGCACTCAATTCAGCACTGGAGCAGGTCCTTGCCCGGGAGGGGCTAAGCTCATTCGTGCTCGATACCTTCGCACCTTTGACCAAATCAGTCGGAGAACTCTGGGCCGCTGGGCGTCTGCAGATTTTCGAGGAGCACATACTCACCAGACACCTGGTGCGCTTCCTGGAAGTAGCCATGAGCCGCGTTGGATACCCGCCTGGGAATCCTGAGGTGCTGCTGGGTACTCTTCCTGGCGAGCAGCACGCATTGGGATTGCTGATGGCCGAGGCCCTGCTAATAAACTCAGGCAGGGCCACCCTGAATCTGGGGACGGATGTCCCGCTTGATGAGATAGTTACCGCGGCGGAACGGTCGGGGGTATCGACAGTGGCGCTCTCTTTCAGTGGGTGCTATACCCGGAACGCGATCAGAGACGATCTTGAAGAACTGGCAGAGCGCCTCCCACGGGCGATTCGTATCTGGATCGGTGGGGACGGCGTAAGGCGATTGAGGCGGTTACCACCCTCAGTTGAGATTATGTCACTGGAGTCGATTTGACAGCAGAGCATCAATCCTCTGCGCTGGTTTGGTACCTGCAGAACTGCAACAGGTATTAGGTTACTCAGTGGGTTGCCGCTTTGCCGTCGGCCCTCAACAAAGGGTGCAAGGTTTTCACGCTGCAGACCATCTCCGTCTTATAAGAAGATGACCGCTTTGTCCTGGTGCTGAAAGTGGCTGGGTTTAGCCTGCATGCCGGTGTCACGTCACAAGCTTGGGAACGGCAGAAGCTGGAGAGGCCATGTCGATATTTCAAGACCAGAGGTATCGGAGAAACGCCGATCATTGACCCCTTCCGGGAATACCCGCTAGCTACTCAAAACGCCCTACAATGATGGGATCAGGCATGTTACCTTTGAGCTGCTGGATTTTATCGCCAAGCTGGCGGCGCTGGTAGCCAAGCCCAGGGTGATCCTGACGTGGCTGCATGGCGTAATCGCGTCGAATAGCAAATACCGGGTAGATGTGACGCCGTCAAGCGAGTAAATGCCGCGCGCAGAATGAAAAACAAGACATAACACCCGAACAGCGCCACCAGGTCATGACTTGGACGCAGTGCCTTCAGGCTATGATCTGGGCACAACGCCTCAAACGGTTGTTCAAGATAGACGTATCAATTTGATCGCAGTGTGGGGGCGAAGCCAGGATAATTGCGTGTATTGAGGGCTAGATTGTCATAAACAAAATCCTAGATCATCCCATGAAGAACCGCGCATTTTCACCATCCCCCGGGGTATCTACCGACAATGCGTGCCTGGCTGGATTGCGTAATTGTGATGCAGGGTGGGATTGTTTATTCATTCTATACTTGGTATTGACTCAATCCATCATCTGGCCATAAATTCAGGCTCGAAAGTAAATATAATAAGGATTCAATATGTCAAAGTTAACTATTCTCGACAATCTGTCATGGCGGGGTAGTGATAAGATATATAGTCTGCCCTGGTTAAGAAATCGCATAGAATTTAGCGCTGATCCTAACAGGGTAAAAGAGTTTGCAAAGGAAAGTGCATTCACCAGATCCCAACTAACAATAGATCTGCTGACACGTTTTCATCTGAGCAATAACTCCATTGTTGTCAGTCATGATGAGCACGCCCATTTCCTAAGAGAACGGTTCAGCAGGTGCCTGCCGAAGAAAGAAGCATATCCAGAAATCTCACAGGAACTGATAGACAGGCTGTTCTGCTCCATGAACGATGGTTCGACAAACGAGGAACATCATTTGTCGAGCGAATTGATACGTGAAGTGTACATCAGCTTACTTGAGAACATGTTAGGAGCAAACCTATCTACTGAGCTGATCCAGCACATTAAAGATACCAAATTCAAACCCGGTTCAAGACCTGTACACCTAGAGGGTCTGATGTTTGCCTTCAGCTTGCAATTGCCTGGAGTATCTCTGATGCGGAATATAGTAGACTTCGTTTATTTCAGGGGCGAACACTACACACGGAAAATTGCCAAAGAGCTGGAAAAACTTGTAGATAAGCATGCCACGCCAAAAGATGGTAGCTGGCTATCAGTTCTGCTCGAGCTCAAGGAAGAAGGAAAAATAACACACCCTCAATATAGAGGCGAGCTAACAAGCATGCTTGTATCTTCTTTCTCATTATCATCTGCACTTTGCTCGATGCTATTGTGCATTGCTGTTCTGGAAGAGTATGTGATAAAGATACGTGAGAATGAAAAAATGGCCAGGTGTTTCGTAAGTGAAGTGCTGCGTTTATACAGCCCCTTTCGCCGTTTCGGTTACGAAAAAAAAGGCACCTGGGAAAAGCGCAACAAATCCGCTACTACAGCAACTGATTTCATGGTTAGCTTATCGGATCTTCATCGAAACGAAAAAGCATGGAAGGATCCAGAGAAATTTTACCCAGAGAGATTTTTAACGCCTGGAATTGCGGGTGGTTATAAATACCTCCCATTTGGCATGGGCAATCGTTCATGTATTGGCAGATCATACTCAATTCAAATGATGATCAACACTCTTAAATACATCTGTTCGGAAAGTTTCGCCTGGAAGCTGCGTCTTCCGAAGGAATACAATGGAAACCACGAAGGACTCCCCATCCCAATTAGCGGGCGTCTAGTATCATTCCCTGTCGATGACCGGATCAATATCTGCTCGCTGTGATTGTTTTTTGTTACCCAGAATCTGCGAATAAGAGTAAAAGTCATGCGCGTGTAAGGGCTAGACATGTTTCCTGTCACTAATCTACAAACAACATAAACTTGCAATTAGTCAACTATAATCATGCTGGACAAATTAATACACTTTGTCGATTCGATCGTAAATAACCCATGGGTCAACTTGTTTTTTGGAATTATTCTGATGGCAACTGGGGTTAACGAAACAATTGCAGATTTTGGCAAAGAATTTTCACTTAACGCGCATCATGGAATAATCCTGCTTGGAATCGCACACTGCTTCAGAAGCCTATCTATGCTTCTTAAAGCCCTTAAGCTAACTCGAAAAAGTCACCAAAGACCAGCCACAAAGTAGTAGCAATAATGATGAGTAAAGAAACCGCAACAGCGCCACCAGGCTATGACCTGGGCACAGTGACTGAAACGGATATTCTACATTGATGTGTCGAGCTGACCGCAGTGTGGCGGTGAAGCCCGGGTGTTCGCCAGCATTGAGGCTCAGTCGATCATCGACAAGATACTGGCTTACCTCATAAAGAAAGGCGCATTAGCGCCTCCACAAACCTACCTGGTCCGACAGCCGGGTAATCCTTCATGGTCCAACAGGCCCTATGTCAGGAAAATTGCACCCCATTGACCCCAAGGATCTACGGGTATATGAGGGAATCCACGAATTCGTTAACGTTTTATGATTATAAAATGACGGCCTTTGCCCTTGGGCACTAATTCGCTTTGGTTTAAACTCAGATGCCTGTCAACGTGGAGAAATCAACATGATGCTGCTATTGATCGGGCTGACCCTGTGGGCCGGCGTCCACCTCTTCCCATCCTTGTTACCGCAGATGCGCGATGGCCTGGTCAAGCGGATCGGTGACGGTCCGTACCAAGGCCTGTTTGCGTTGTTGATTCTCACGGGGGTGATTCTGATTGTTTTCGGCTGGCGTGGCACCGTGCCGACCCAGGTCTATGCGCCACCGGCCGGCTTGCGTCATGCGGCGATGCTTTTGGTCGTGATCGGATTCATATTGATGGCGGCGGCCAGTTTTCCGCGTACGCGCGTCAAACGCCTGATTCGTCACCCGCAACTGACAGGTGTATTGCTGTGGGCGTTGGCCCACCTCCTGGCCAATGGTGACAGCCGCTCACTCTTGCTGTTCTCGGTGATGGCGATCTGGACTGTCATCTCGATGCTGTTGATCAATCGCCGTGACGGTGACTGGATCAAACCCGAGACGACCATGGCTTGGTATGGCGAACTCTTGGTTGTGGTAGTGGGTGTTGGCATCGCCGCACTGGTGCTGCGCTTTCACGTACACCTTGCCGGAGTGCCTTTGATTGGGGGGTGATTCAGGCTGCTTTGCGGACTGAGCCGGCCTCAATTGCTGATCAGACCCAACAGGTAGATCCTGTTAGGGGAGCACCCAATCGGACGGTCACCATCTGTCCCAAGCCCTTGAGTATGCGGCGTGTGTGAGTCAGGTACTCAGTGATATCCGGACCGCCTTTGGAAGCATGAATCGACGCACAATCGCGCTGTTGAAGCATTCGCTCGTAACGACGGCCATCGAGTCAATCACGATGGCGTTGCTGAGTCTCTCGACTATTTCATGAGCATTCGTGCCAACAGCGCTGAAGCGATCGGTATGTTCTTCAACCCAACCAGTCAGGCCGAATGGATCGTTGCTGCCCAGCTTCCGCAAACTGCCCGTCTGGACACAATTCTGAATGCTTTGTGTGACTTGGTATGGCAGCTCAATGTGGACCAAGTTGAGTACTGGAAGTTTGTTCTTTAGCTGGATACAGCGACTAACATTTCGAGGCATTGCGACGATGGCTTGGACAGAACCGGTTCAGGTTAAACGGACCGCGATCGACGCTGAAAAGCCATTTACGAAAGCGCAGGGCTTTTTTTCATCGAAACATCAGAGGTCCGGATCGATACGTGTGTTGGTCAAACGTACACCCATCGGTCCGCGCGGGATCCACAGCATCATCTGCTCCCCGTCACGTTCGACGGTGACGCTGACATACTCATCGCGTGTGCCTTGGGTGGTTGCCTGCTGTAATTCGGTATAGTCGAACAGTCGTTGCTCGTCGTAGTCCATGATCATGTCGCCGGATTTGAAGCCGGCTTGTTCGGCAGCAGAGCTCATCATCACCGAGTCGATGCGAATCCGGTTCGACTGACCGTTGCTGTATAGGTAGCGGTCGTAGACGTCGTCACCAAATTCCTCGCGTATCGAGATATCCTGTGCCAGCAGTTCGTTGAGCTCATCCCGGTAGCGCTCCGTGTCTATGTAGCCACCGCGGATCGCGCTATCACGCAGTTCCAGCCTTTTCAGGTCGAGTTCGCTCCTGCGGCGAACGACTTCCTCCGCCATTACCGGATCGACGCCGGCATTCAGCAGGTTGTTGGTAAAGGCGCGTGCATTATCGCTGGACGGAACTTCCGCACTGCTTGATGTCGTTTCATCGCTACCCAACGTATCTGAGGGCTCTGATATATCCACTTCTTGTAACGACTGCTCCAGTTTCTCGACCCGAGAGATGAGTTGATCGACACGGGTTTGCAACGATTCAAGGTCGTTGCTCTGCAATGCGTCGGGTGCTGCGGTGACAACTGGGGTGATCGCGGGTTCGGATGGCTGTGTGGGTGTGGCTGCCATCGCTGGCGCGATGGGCTCATCGTCCTGTTGCGACACCATCATGAAGATGCCGGTGAGGATACCGAGAGCAAACAGGCCGGGGATAAAAATGATCTGTTTATTCATTTGTTACTGGCAGCTGAGGTGGTCTGAGACTAATCCACAGCGAAGCTGTTCGTTGATGGTAGATGTTGAATTATTGACAGCGGAACTGCTGTGTAATTCCCTTTAGGGGTGAACTCAATAGAGATGATCGATGGCATGTAACCATCGAAGCTGGCACCGTCTATGGTTGGGGTGATGAAGCTGATACAAGCATCGACAGGATCACCCAAAAGTAGCGTGGTATTTGTTGTCGTATTCCGGGCGCACACGGGAATGCTTTTGATTCTGTATAACCCCAGCCTCAATAGTCGGTAAACCGGATGGTTGTTTAAGATACCTTTAGTTGTAAATGCTACCTACAGCACTGCAAGTTTGTGGTAGAGATGGATTTTGCTGGCATTCAAAACCACTCCCTTCGCCATAGGAACGCAGCGAGGCATATGAATAGGCTGCGTCAGTACGCACTGCACTGTTCTTAAGGGTGTCTGTTTACTCTACAGGCACTATGATCTCTTCAGCCACATCTCGATCCGCTCCATCGCATTGATCAGGTTCGGGCAGTATTCGTTCAGAAACGCCTCGTCGATCTCTGTTTCAGGATCCGCCGCAGCGAGTGCCCGTTCACCATTGAAGTCGACATAGGCCATGCGCACAGTGAGCTCTGTGGCCGGCCGGCCGAAGTCGGTGCCGGGCAGACAGGCTACACCCGCATCGTCGAGCAGTTGCTTGCACAGGTCGCGGGAAGTCTTGATCCCGCAAGCGGCAAAGCGTTCACGATGCAAGCTGAAGTCTGGGAACAGATAGAAACCGCCTTCAGGGTCTGCCAACTGGCAGCCCATATGCCGCAGTCGGCTGGTCAGCGTCTGCCCCAAGCCCTTGAGTATGCGGCGTGAGCGACTCAGATAATCGGTGATGTCCGGACCGCCTTCAAAGGCTCGGATCGCCGCGTACTGGATGGGCGCACTCACCGTGGTGAAGGTTTCGCTTGCGACGACGGCCATCGCGTCGAGTAACCAGCGAAGACCTTCCGGAAACAGGAAGGTACCGAGGCGCCAGCCACCAGCGCCGGCCCATTTGCTCAAACCACTGCTGATGATGGTGCCTTGCGGGTAGTGCCGTGCGATGGAGTGATGTTCGCCCTCGTAGTGCAGTTCGCTGTATATCTCGTCCGATAGAACCAGCATGCCGTAGCGTTCTGCGACCGTTGCGATCGCCTTCAACTCTGCATCGCTGTAGGTGATGCCGACGGGGTTATTCGGGTAGTTCAGGATCAGCAGGCGAGGCCGGCCAGGATCCTCAAGACAAATGGCTTCGAGTTCCTCGGCTTGGATGCGCCAACCGTTCTCGGCCAGCGTATTGACGCGCCGGATCTGGCGCCCAATGATCGAGGCCTGCGGCGAATAGGAGACCCAACTGGGAGCCGGGATCACCAGGTCGCCATAGAACACCAACTGTAGAATGAACATCAGCTCCTTCGAGCCGGGGCCGATCAGTACATCATCCGCCGTGCGTTCGATACCGTTGACCCGGGCGTGGAAGTCCGCAACGGCAGAGCGCAATGGCTGCAGGCCACGTACCGGCAGGTAATCTTTCTGATGTGCGTTATTCTGCAACGCAGCGACGACACTGTCGGGTACCGGGAACGGTGATTGACCGAGTCCCAGTCGATAGATCGTTTTCCCGGCCCGCTGCAGGGCAGAGCTCTCTTCATTGATCGCCAGCGTGGCCGATGTATCCAGTCCCCGCACATTCAGGTTAAGGTGTACGCAGGGTGACGCCGAGCCACGTCTTGCACGATTCAGATTGACGACATTCATGGCAACCCCCGGAAATCAATATCAGTTGATAGTAATATTGCAACAGCTGTACCAGTTGAGCGGAATCTTTATAAGTAATTGATATTAGTATATAAAATCTGGTTCGCAACGAGTTTCGCCAGACTGGTCGCACCAAGTCAGTGCGAGAAATGACCTCTTTTTTGCCGAGCTGGTGCAGTTGTCC
Source organism: Candidatus Thiodiazotropha sp. 'RUGA' (assembly GCA_016842065.1). Lineage (GTDB taxonomy): Bacteria > Pseudomonadota > Gammaproteobacteria > Chromatiales > Chromatiaceae > Thiodiazotropha. The sequence goes on along the minus strand of JAEPDS010000001.1, from coordinate 39,148 downwards.
GTAAGTTCGGCCGTGTTGTTCGTTACCGAATTGACCCATCTCTAGCGGGTATCAAAGCATTCCGGACTTGGTGAGTTAGAGTGATTGTCGGTTCATCCCTTGTCGTCGATTTTGCTAGGTTATGTTGGTATGAAAAAGTGCAGGGACGAGTGAGGAGTGTGGAGCTATGCTCTGACTCCTCCTGAACGATGAATCGCTGACGCTTATCGGCTGAGAGCAGGCCCTGGACCATGAGTGTTTCTGTGGTGACAATGGGATTCTATTGAGTGTGGATTGAAAAGTGAGGAGTCGATGATTGAAATCGTAATGATTACAGGTGTTGCCGCTCTATTTGGGATCATCTGGGGCTTTAGGAAGCCTGCTGGTTACTGCAGGATGAGCAGTGTTGAGCAGCAGGGAATGAGTAACCGCATATGGAGTGGTTTGATCAATGGCGCTGTCCTAGGAGGTATAGCATTGGTGGTTACAACCATACTGCTCGGTTAGAAACAGGCATCGATTGATTTTTACCTGAGTGACAGTAAACAGGTCTTCGCTAGTATGGAGTAGAGTGCGGCATAGTATTTTGTTTGTTTTGATGCTAGTTATCTTAATCGTTTAGAACCTCTTATTAGTTCGGCGAAAATACACGGGTTTCTGTTCCTAATTATAACCACTAATGAAATATGGTTAATTAAATGGAAGAGGAGAAGTCATTGGAAATGAAATCTTAAATCAGTCAGTTTTCTATTACTGGGAACGGAAATGGTCAGTTGTTTCGGATCTTGCGATGATTGGAATGACTGGCATCAATGCAACAGCAAGTGGATCTGCCATACTTGTAACTTGGGACTATTGCTCGCTGTAAATAGCCCTGATGTGACTGAGTGAATCCTCCCAGATTCCAGTTGGAAGAGAACAACATGCCTAAAGGCTGGCTCTCAATCTCTATTCTTTTTTGGCTGTGCAATTTTCTGTTACCTGCGCATGGCCAAGTAATCCCTCCAGACGCAGCGACAGTAAGTGAACGGGACGAGTCGCAATATCAGTTTATCGAACTTACCCCGGGAGAACGTACATACCTTGAGGCAAATCCTGTTATTACTGTGGCGTTTGCCGATACCAATCCGCCGCGGGCATTTCTAGATGGACAAGGAAATTTACAAGGTATCAATGTCGATATTCTTGCTCTGATCGAGGAACGGCTTGGTGTAAAGATTGAGTTGGTGCCTTCAGACTGGAAAAGTGCGCTTGAAAGTGTGCGACACAAAGAAGTCGACGCTATCATGAATGCTTCCAAGAACAAGCGTCGCGAGTCATTTCTCGATTTCACTTCTGTCTATATTGCGACACCTCAAGCAATTATTGCCAGAGGAGATGAGCAGAAGATTAACGATTTAAGTGCCCTTTGCGGGCGAAAAGTCGCTGTTGTTGCAAGTACGAGTCGTGAGCGGTTTCTAAAGGAGAATTTTCCTTGTATAAAACGTGTCAGTGTTAGCGGTAACCCTGACATCATCAATGCAATCATTACCGGTCAGGCAGATGCGGGATTCGCCAATTACGATCAGATCGTACAGAATTTACGCTCTATGCTGGTTTCCAACCTGAACGTCATCTACTCAAAGTACCTTCCTCCTATCGGCTTCGGCAGGATCGGTGTACGCAAAGATAAGCCAGAACTCACTTCAATTCTGAATAAGGCTGTCGTATCTCTCCGGCAAATCGAGATCAACGCAATTACTCAAAAGTGGATAGGCGTTAACTTTTCTCCGTTCGAACTGACTGTGGAAGAGTTTAACTGGATCAGAGAAAACCCAATTGTCAATTTCACGGGTGACCCAAATTGGCTTCCCTACGAAGCATTTGATCCCGATGGGCAGTATATTGGCATGGTCGCTGATCATTTGGCGCTGATTGAAGAAACTACCGGGCTGACTTTTAACGCGCTACCCGTAAAAACCTGGACAGAATCATTGCAATTAGCAATGGGTGGAGAGGTGTCTGTCATATCAGGCGACGCAGCAGATGCAATCCTCAATCAGAGTTTTCATCCAGTAGATTCTTACAGTAGAAATCCAATCGTCATCGTTATGGATCACCAGGTATCATTCATCAACGATTTGGACGAGATATCGGACAAACGCATAGCGATTATCAAGGATTACGGTTACACCGCTGACATATACAGGATCTATCCTGATATCGACTTTATTGAGGTCGAGAACATCCAGGAAGGTTTGTCTGGTGTATCCCAGGGGCGATTGGATGCCATGCTCGTGACGATGGCTCTGGCCAGCTACCATATGGCCGAGATGGGATTGCATAACTTGAGTATCGTAGGTAAAACGCCGATTGTTATGAATCTCACCCTTTTCGTTGACAAAGACCTGCCTTTACTCCACTCACTCATTGAGAAGGCTCTGCATGCAATAGAGCCGCCGATAAAACAAGGAATCTATCATAAGTGGATCCGCTCTCAATACGTTGAGAAAGTCGATTACACCATCACGTTGATTGTGGCGTTCTCCCTATTGACCATCATTGGCTTAATCATCTATTCCAACAGCAATCTACAGCGTGAGGTAAGGCGACGTCTGGAGTTTGAGAGAAAGTTAACGGATGCTCAGAGATCGCTTACTGAAGCCCAGCGAATCGCTCATATGGGCAGCTGGGTACATGATGTAAAAACAGGTGAACTCCACTGGTCCGATGAGGTATATCGGATATTCGAACTTGATTCAGGTACTTTTTCAGCAACATACGATGCGTTTCTCAATGCAATTCACCCGCAAGATCGTGAGAGGGTAAAACTCGCCTATGAGGATTCACTTGTAAATAAGACCCCTTACAAGATAACGCACCGACTGCTGATGAATGACGGGCGCATTAAATATGTCGATGAGCGATGTAATACAACTTACGATAACGAGGGAGCGCCCCTTATATCGACCGGTACAGTCCACGACATTACTTTACAGAAAGAGCAGGAACAAAAAATTCTACTGCAGGCGCATTATGATGATCTGACTAAATTACCCAACCGTATATTACTGACTGACCGCCTCAACCAAGCTATGCTTCATTCGAAGCGGCACAATACGCAAATTGCAGTCGGTTTTCTGGACCTGGACGGTTTCAAACAGGTCAATGACCGTTATGGGCATGTGGTTGGCGATAAATTACTGGATGTATTAGCACAGCGAATGCAGGCTGCATTGCGTGACGAGGATACGATTGCGCGGATCGGTGGAGATGAATTCGTCATTCTTATTCCCAATCTTGATGAAACTTCCTCCTGCACATCCTTGCTAAATCGACTTCTGGATACGACCTCCCAATCGATCGACCTGGATGAAGTAACTGTTCAGGTATCATCGAGTATCGGTGTTACCTTTTTTCCGCAAAAAGAAGAATCCATCGAGGCTGAGCAATTGATTCGGCAGGCCGATCAGGCTATGTACCAGGCAAAACTGTCTGGAAAGAACTGTTTCCATCTATTCGATATGGAACGAGATGACCAAGTACGTAGCGACTACGAAAACATCCAAAGTGTCATAAAAGGTATCGATAACTCGGAGTTCAATCTCCACTATCAACCTAAAGTCAATATGCATAGCGGTCGAGTGGTTGGTTTGGAGGCGCTTTTACAGTGGAATAATCCGCATCAAGGCACACTGTCACCCGCGAAATTTTTACCTGCTATTGAACAGCACCCTGTCATGATTCGGCTTGGCGAACTCGTGTTGGATATGGCTTTGAATCAGCTTGTTGAGCTAAGTAAATCGGGGATCGAATTGCCGGTCAGCATCAATATCAGTGCTCTGCAGTTGGAACAAGACAGCTTTGTTCAAAATCTGGCCAACAAGATACGCTCGCGAGGACTCGACTTTGAAATGCTGGAGTTGGAGATTCTTGAATCCAGTGCCCTGCAAGATGTCAAAAAGACATCGCTTGTTATCTCAGAGTGCAGGAGACTGGGCATTCGGATTGCAATAGATGACTTTGGCACTGGTTATTCATCTTTACAATATCTGAAACACCTACCCACGAATCAACTCAAGATTGACCAGGGTTTCGTCCGTGATATGCACTATGATCCGGAAGACCTTGCTATCCTGGATGGAATTATAGGACTGGCCAAGGCTTTCAACCGCGAAGTGCTCGCTGAAGGCGTAGAGACTGTTGAGCACGGAATACTGTTACTCCAATTTGGATGCCAGCTTGGACAAGGGTATGCCATTGCCAGACCAATGCCAGTGAATGATCTATCTAATTGGTTGGAGAGCTGGGTATGTCCACCTGAGTGGAAAGAGCAACAACCTCTTAATCAGGAGTATCGGCAAGTACTGTATGCTGTTACGGAACATCGAGCTTGGGTCAAAGAACTTGAGGCATTTATTCGTAGTAGGCTAAAGTCTCCTCCTATTCTTGACGAAGGACAGTGTAACTTCGGTAAATGGTTGAATTCCGGGGCAAATAGGCAGTTCTCAGATCATCCAAAGCTACTTTCTATAGACAAATCACACAGTGAAATCCATGAATTTGCTGCCTATTTGATCGACCTGTGTTCGAAGGGAAGAAATGAAAATGCAATAGACAATCTGAAACAACTCTACACTTTACGTGATCATTTGGTGTCCGGACTAATGGAGTTGATTGATTCAAACCCAAGTCAAGCAGGATCCGATGTGAGGGATATGGGTGATCTATGATCGGCTTTCAGTAATGCAGTCGACAACCCGTTGGGTATTTACAGCTGTGTGTTAAATCAGATTGTAATTCGAGCCGGATTCAGATGGAGCGATTCACTAACAAGAACCCAGCCTACGTGTTGCCGTGTATGGAGGTAACAGTACGTTTCCACAATCAGGGCTCCTTTGTCCTAAAAGTTATGTGAATTGGGTAATATATAGCATGGTAACTTTCTAAAAAGTATAGCAATTTGACTATTTTTTCCGTTGCTTAATTCTTTGGGAACAGGTTCAAATCCTCCATAGATGCCTCAGATCAAGAGCTATCGAGAATTTTTCAGTTCAGTATGGTTATCCCTAGTGTGAATATTTCAGCGACTACCTTCAAGCTGACCTGATTCGGTTTCCGAGTCTCCTCGATGGTCAGGAAAGCCAGATCAGACGTAGTTTGAATACTGAATGGGCGTTGTGGATGAAATAGCTTGTTTCAAATCAAGGTGATGTGAGGTTAAAATAGTATATAAATGATTCATATGATCGCTATTCTAATTATTAAGTATCAGGTTGTTTCATGCACTTCTCAATCCTTTTAATTGAGCCTCCGGGTATTGATTCTCAACTGCTCCAATTGATGCTGGGCCCAGAGAAGTTCCGCGTAAGAACTTCAGAATGTGGTCTAAAAGCCTGGAATACGATTCTGACTGACGATGTACCGGACCTGGTCGTCATGGATGCGGATCTGCCTCAACAGGGTGAATTACAGATCACAGCCGTCCAACTTTTGGAAATGATGAACAATCAGGCTCAGTGGAGTAGCATCCCAAAGATCATTCTGGCCTCAAACAGCAACCCCTCGATCTTGAAAATCTCTAGTGTTGCCAGCGTAAATGCAATCATACTTAAGCCGTATGACCCGCGGCGTTTTATCCAGGAGGTCTATAAGAGTCTGCAGCAACACATTGAGAGCCATATCGCTGAAGTGAACCGACAGCATATTCAGTTGGGTACAGCTTTCCAGGAACTGATCCAACTTAGCGACCAAGGTAAATTTAATGACCTGAAAAGCACTTTTACTCAACTGTCCCAGACGATTGAAAAGCACTTCGATTTTGAAGAACATTTTATGGCGCGGCACAACTATCCAGACTTTCTTGAGCACCATGATAACCATAAAAAGCTGCTTACCATGGTAGAGACCATGAAAGTCGAAATGGCCCAATCAGACAAAGCGATTACGGCAAAAAGAATTGTTAAATTGAGAACTGACCTGTTTGAAGATGTTAACGATGATAAACAATACATCAAGTTTCTTTCGAGTTTGCGATCATCTCTGGTTGGTTAGCACAATTAAGCAAGTGGTTATTTTGATGAGGATCAGCTTTGCTGTTGTATAGTATTGCGGTGAGGTTTGAGCTTTGATCAAGCGTCTACTAACTTTGTCAAATATTTGGTTTCGAACTCCTCAGCAGAGACAGGGTGTCCAAACAGAAAGCCTTGCAATAGATCACACTCATGCTGTAACAGGAAATCGACCTGTTCCTGTGTTTCAACCCCTTCCGCAACCACAGTCAGTGCCAGGGATTTTCCAAGCGCTATAGCCGCCTTGGCGATCTCTGCGTCATGTCGATGTTGATTTACATCATGGATGAACTCTTTGTCAATTTTTAGTTTGTCTACTTTGAATTTATGTAGATAGCTCAAGGAGGAGAAACCTGTACCAAAGTCGTCAATTGCAAAATGAATTCCAAGATTGGACAGATGACGAATGCTCTGTTTTGTATCGTCCGTGGCTTCCATGAAAACAGTCTCAGTAAACTCCAGTTCGAGTAGAGTGGCGGGTAAACCGGTGATGTAGAGTAAGTTCTCTATACTCTGCTGAAACAATGTATCATTGACCTGCTTTGCGCAGAGGTTTATTGCGATACGACCAAAGCGATAGTGTCGATCGGTCCATAATTTTGCCTGTTTACAGGCTTCATATAAAACCCAATCGGATATCTGCTTTATCATCCCCCTTTTTTCTGCAATCCGGATAAAATCTATAGGTTTCAGCACACCACGTTTTGGGTGGTTCCATCGTACCAGCGCCTCGATGCAGCAGATTTCTTGACTTACTGCATAAAATTGTGGCTGATACTGAAGGAAGAACTCCTCCTGCTTGAGCGCAACAACAAGATCATGGGAAAGGCTCAACTCATTATGCATCTGGAGTGACATTTCATCCCCAAAGAAGGTGAACATGCCTCTGCCGGCCTCTTTTGCCTTATACAGCGCCAGGTCCGCCTTACTCAGAACATCTTCCTGCTTGAGTGTTTTTGTCTCTGGTATGTAGATGCCGATGCTGGTATCGATATAGATCGTATTGTCATCTATTATGAATTCCTCATTGATAATATCGAGAATCTTCGAGGCAAGATAGGATGCATCCGAGACCGATTCGACGTTCCTTTGGATTAACGCGAATTCATCACCTCCCAAGCGGGATAGGACGTCTGTCTCCCGAATGGCTTGCAATAATCTTTCGGCGACTTGTTTGAGTAACTTGTCTCCCATTGGGTGTCCTAGCCTGTCATTAACCTCCTTAAAGTGGTCCAGATCCAGCAGATGTACAGCAAATAACTCATCACGACGGCGATACTGCGCCAATACCTGCTTCAGTTCCATGTTAAACATAACCCGGTTTGGCAGGCCAGTCATCAAGTCATGATAGGCAAGATGTTGCATGTTCTGTTCAGAACGTTTCCGTTCGGAAATATCATGAAAGGAGACTACCGAACCAATAACCTTTTCACTACCCCAGATCGGTGCTGACCAGTATTCAACCGGGAAGGGTTCGCCACTCTTCTTCCACAACACCTCGTCCTCCACGTGATACTCATTTCCGTCCTTGATGGGACGCATCATGCAACACTCTTCTTCCGGTATTGCTGTTCCATCTAGCATTGAATGGTGAATCAAGTGGTGATTGTTAGAGCCAACGATCTCATACGCTTTATAGCCGAGCATTTCTGAAGCCGCTTGATTGATGAATGTGGTCACGCCATTTTCATCGAAGCCAAAAATACCTTCTGTTGTGTGTTCCAGCAGTAGTCTGTATCTGGTCTCACTTTCACCAAGTGCATCCATCAACTGTTTCTGTTGAGTAACATCCAGTATTATGCCATTTAGTGTTTTGTTGCGATTACTTAGATACTCGATTGCTCGACCTTGCTCAAATACCCAACGAATTTCGCCATCTCTCTTTATAATTCTATATTCGAGTGTAAACGGTCTACCCTGTTGCACAGCGTTGTTGACATTTTTCTCCACCTCACTCCTATCCTCGGGGTGGATTATTTCTGAATAACTGATGTCTCTGTTGTTCAGTACTTCACTCGTATCATAGCCAGTTAGATCACAGAATTCGTCACTAAGATACTCCATCGTCCAATTAGAGTCATTTTGACAGCTGTAAACAATGCCTGGAACATTATTTACAAGCGTATGATAACTCGCTTGGCTAATCTGGAGTTCTGCATAGGACTTGGCGAGCTTTTTGCTCATTTCATTCAGGGCGTTCTCTATGATTTTCCATTCGTCATCCCGGCCAAGCACGATCGCCTTGTCTAAATGGTCCGCGCCAATATCGGACACCACTCCTGTAAGGGTTTTGAGAGGTTTTTCGATATGCCGCCGTAGCATGTAATACATAGTGCCGATAATCATAAGCACCATGATCAACATGAACATGCCCATGCGAGTTAAAACATCGATAAAAAGTAGATCAATCTCATCTTTGATCTGTTCTGCAGATAATGACGCCTCCCTCTCATTCTGGGAAACCAGATCATGAATAGATGATTCGCTATCGGCCAATAGCTGAAGTACGCTTAGGAGAGACGTCAACTCCTTTTTCAAGCCTTTAACATGATTCTTATACTGTTGTACGTATTGAGCTAACTTGCGACCATGTACCGCGACCTCTGGTGTGGATGCGGTGATGGTCTGTAATCGCAGGTGAAGTGAATAGAGTTCATTGTAAAGATCACTGTGTTCATATTTATCAGGATCAGAAGCGGTAATGTATTCCGTCGTCTTCTTATCTATGATTAAAAAACTTTCTCGATATCCAGTAATCAGGCTTAGTAGTTGATCGTAGTAATCGATATCAATACCCTGCAGTGCCGATTCGATCATCCAATTGCTGATTAAATTCTCCAGTAATGTGATTTCATTCTGCGCTGAAGTAAAGAGTCGTTGGAAATTATCTTGCAACTGGCGGATATTTTTTGCGTAAATCAAGAAGCGGTCAAATGCACTGGAATAACTTTCCAGTTTTTCAAAAAGTATCTGATTGTTAATATCTCCTGTTATAAGTGAAAGATTCTCAGATATTAGTCTACCTTCCTCGTCAAGTGAGTTGCTGATTGAGTATGTACGCGTGAGTCGATTGATATCGGATGAGATTGCTGCCAGCTGTCTGGTTTTTTTTGCAGTAGCCGTCAATTCGTTGAGTCGGGTATCCGCAACCTCTTTTACAAGTTCATACGTTGTGTTTAGAGTCCTTTGCAGTACTATCAAGGAAAGTGAGATAATTACAATAAATATGACAATAAAGATCCATATTTTGGATATGATCTTCAATCTGCCATATCGGTTGTTCATGGTGATCGACAAGTCTCAGTATAAAACAGACTCATATTATTGAGGGGTGGTTACCAGAGTCGCGCCCCTGAGTATTATGGGGCGTGGGTGAATGCCAAGTTCTTTAATGCTGTTTACATTGATGTAACGACGACCTTTATAGTTGCGTGTAACCGGAAGTTTCTCCATCGGTGTGCCATTCAAAGACTCAAGCAACATACTTGCTGCAATTTCACCCTGTTCCTGACCGGTCTTGGCTACCGCGCTGACTGCACCGTCTTCTACGTGGTAGCTGTTACCACCAATTACAGGACCTTTGTAAATGGTTTTGAGGTGCTCTATTACTTGCCTGTTTACCATTGGTTTACCACTTTCATCGATGATGCCTTCAAGACTATCTACATAGATGGCATCGCAGTGGTTACCATGGCTTTCGATAAACTCATTAATCTGCTTGGAACTTGTTACCAGGAGAAACTGTTCGATCGGCACGATATAGGTTGTTTGCTCACTCTCCACCTGTCTCCTGAGAGCGACACCAGAAGGACTGGATCGAGTCACAAAGCAGGTGTTTTCCAAATCTGGAAGAAGTTGTTTGAGAAAGGCGATGGATTCACGAATGTGACCGCGCTCCAAAGTCCCAGAAATGTGATGATTTGGGTAACCGTATGCTGAAGCGTCATTGTTTACACCACAAAAAAAGATAGGGGTGGTGACCCTACCCATCAGATAGGGCACAACAAACATAGATTGAGCATTATCGTCGACTGTGATTACGCCATCCGGATTCAGCTCGTGGTATAACTCGTGAGCGAGTTTAGCTTTTTCTTTACCACCCTGCAGATTCACTTTGGTATCCATGTAGAAGTAGGTGAGCTCTGCATGATCACCAAGAATTCGGTCTATACCCTGTTTAATCTCCTTACACCAGGGATTGTTTTGCTCGTAGCTCATGACAACTAGAACACGATGGTCAGCCGACCACAGGTTTGATGAGGCAATTAATAGAATAACCAAGCAGCAGTGTGTGAAGAGAGAATTCGAAGTGCGCATAGTCGTTACCCGCTCGCAGTGTCGAATCCCATCCATAGGAGAGAATTAAGGCATTTTACCGAATGATAATGTCCTTATATTGAGATTAAGACAATGACCTGTCACAACAAAATTGTAACTAATTCAGGCTAGACGAAATTTAGTAATTTCAATCACCTATCTAGATCAATAAGCAAAGTTAACTACCAATTGTGTGTATATGCATATCCAGTGCGCTAATAGTTACCAGTAATGATAAATATTATTAATCGATAATGGTAAATGATTAGTATTTTATTATATGATTTATGCCTCTTCGTCAGATGCAGCATATAGCTTACCAATGAATTCACTTCAAACAGAGTATTTGGAGGGTAGTTAGCCTACATATTCTCTGGTGCGTTTACTTTTGGGTCGGTTTACAATCTGAAAATCGCTTTACGAGCAAAAGAACCGGTGCGGATAAACACGATTTATTACCCACTGTTTATATCATAAATAAAATCTTTAGCTCTCATGACATACGATATTTGTCAGCTATTCATGGTTACTAGGTGGTAGGTATCTATTGTATTTTTGGTATTCAGGCTGTAACTGGCCTTGACTCACTCCTCCAGTTCTATTATGTCAGTATCGGTCTCCCAGCATAGATATGGATGCTGTACTCCAGGCGATAAAGAGTACCGGGTGTTTTGCGGGAACAACCTCGTTGAGTGGTATCAACTGTCATGTATTATAATAACGATGGGTAGTGCCAAAGTCTTAAATTAGTCATAACAAAAAGAAGGGCTTGTATGTTAGATAAATCTTTGCCCAATGGGGTCATGTTCAATGCTTACCCTGATAGTATTGGGTTGAAATTGAGTGATACCATTACGCTGCTGCAACGTCCTGAGTTGCATGATGTCTTTTCCCTCTTCTACATATTACCTACATTTTTCCAAAGTGATCTGGATCGTGGATTTTCCATAAACCGTTACGAACTCAATGATGAACTGGTCTCAGAAGAGGATCTTCTTTCACTCAAAGAGATGCACATTGTTCTCAAGTTTGATCTGGTGCTGAATCACCTTTCGGTACGTTCACCTCAGTTCCTCGATATACTGGAAAAGGGTTTCCACTCTCACTATCGAGACTTTTTTATTGATTGGAATAGCTTCTGGGAGGGTGAAGGTGAGATGGGAGAGGATGGTTACATTATTCCGAATGAAGCACATCTCAATAAACTCTTTATGCGTAAACCTGAGCTTCCGATTCTATTGGTGCGCTTTCCCGATGGCTCGGAGCGTCCGTACTGGAATACCTTTTATCAACAGATACACTATCGAACTCTGGAATCCGATGATATCAATCATTTTCGGATGTTGCCGCCTGAGGGGATACAAACGATTCTTGCTAAGGTCAATGCTAGAATTTCTGCAGGAAAACCATTTCATAATATCGACTTGGGTCCCTACCAGGATTATCTTGAACAGGTGATCGGCATAGTCGAATCCAAGCGCCGCTATCTGGGCCAGATGGATTTGAATGCTGAGTCAGAGGTGGTCTGGGAGTTTTATGATGAGACGCTACAAAGACTTGCAGAATTTGGTGGCAAGTTGATACGTTTGGACGCTTTTGCTTATTTACATAAAAAACCAGGCTTGACCAATTTTTTTAACGTACCAGGTACTTGGGAGTACCTGGATCGTCTCAATACCATAGCCCGGGAAAACCAACTTACCCTGTTGCCAGAAATCCATGCACAATACGGTAAACATCTGCACTCAGCCGTTGCAGAAGCAGGGTACCCCATATACGATTTTTTCCTACCCGGTCTGCTTCTGGATGCTCTGGATCAAGGGCGAAACATCCATCTTTTGCGCTGGATTGGTGAGATTCAGACTCAGGGTATAGAGACAATCAATATGCTCGGTTGTCACGATGGAATTCCTGTTCTTGATCTGGATGGTTTTGAAACAGATTCTGGTTACCAGGCAGGGCTGTTGGAGAAAGCCGATATTGAAACAATCATTGAACGGGTACTTGAACGGGGTGGCAGGGTTAAGAACCTGTTTGGTCCTGATGGCAAAAAGATCGCCTATTATCAGGTCAATGCCACCTACTTCAGTGCTTTGGGGGAGGACGAACAAAAGCTGAAATTGGCACGTGCCATCCAGCTCTTCATGCCAGGTATTCCCCAGGTCTGGTATCTTGATCTATTTGCCGGTAGAAATGACTATGCTGCCGCTGACCGGGGAGGGCCAGCGGGTCACAAGGAGATTAATCGAACAACATTAACCAATGAAATGGTAGAAACGGGTCTAAAAAGCACCGTAGTGTTGGATCAACTGGATATGATGCGCCTTCGAAATAGGGCGGCGGCGTTTAACGGCAGTTTGATAATTGCCGATACACCAACTGAAGAACTGGAGTTGTCCTGGATAAATGAAGGCGATACGGCCACTTTAAAGGCCAATCTTGAAAACCATGAATTCACCATCACTCACGTCTCGGATGAGGATGGCACTCAACTTTATCATTACACCAAATCTTGAAGCATTTTTAATTATGAAAATACTCGCCACTGACCTAGATCGTACTCTGTTACCTAACGGTTCATGGCCGGTGGATGAATACGCTATCGAGCTGTTTAATGAGTGGACTGCCAAACAGGGTGTGCTGGTTGTCTATGTAACTGGTCGAAACCTTGATCTGACGGAAAAGGCCATAGATGAATTCGGTGTACGCTTCCCTGATATCCTTTGTGGCGATGTCGGTACCACCATTCGACATTATGACAATAATGCCTGGTCGAAGGACCTTGGTTGGGTGGAGCATGTACATCGCATGAGCCCTGGCTGGAATAACTCAGCAATCCGAAGTGCATTGGAAGGGGTCGACGGCCTGCAAGAGCAGGCGTCTGAACATCAAAATGAATTCAAACAGAGTTACTATGTGGATCATCAAAACCACGAGGCCATAATGAGAGAAGTGGAAAGCTTGATCGGCGGTAAATTTGATGAAGTACTTGTCTACAGTTTTGACTCAAGCAATGGCAATGGTCTGTTGGATGTGCTTCCGGCAAGTGCTACCAAGCAAACTTCTTTGGAGTATGTCGCCAAAGTCTACGAGGCGGGTAGGGATGTTGTGTTTTGTGGTGACAGCGGCAATGACGTATTCCCCCTCACAGCGAGTTTCCTTGGGGTCATGGTGCGTAACGCGGATGAGCAGTTGGTCAAACAGGTGACCAAGGCCAAGCAGAATAATGATGCCTTGGAGATTTATCACTCTAAAGGAAATTTCAAAGGGCTTAATGGTTATTATGTGAGTGGTGTACTTGAAGGCGCTTATCATTACGGTGTGTTGGATGACTCAGTGGAACTTCCCTCATTTCCCCGAAAATAAGCCCAGTGTTTTATCGTGGCTGAGCTCATCGGTTCCGACAACTTCACAACTACTTAAATTGCAATTACACGACTTATTCGTACTGGGTTAATGACGATGACCTAACTTCTGATGCTTATCAGTTTGAGGGCAGATTATTATTAGGAGGAAGGCGACTCAATATTCTAACTTGCATGTAAGCTTTTGTTTTTTTTGTGATGATTAAGTAGCGTATCGACCTGGTCAAGCGGGAACGGTCGGTTGATCCAATATCCCTGAAAGCGTTTGCAGCCACAGCTTTTCAACAGCTCGAATTGTTGTTCACTAGCTACACCTTCGGCAACTACCTCAAGGCCAAGATTTCTACCCATTTCGATAATGGTTTTGACCATAGTGAGGTCGCCGTCATCCACCAGGATGTCTTTAACAAAAGATCTGTCAATTTTCAGTTGTGTGACATTGAAGCGCTTCAGGTAACTCAATGAGGAATATCCGGTACCAAAATCATCGAGAGAGGTATTGATACCCATACTGTTGAGTTTTTCAATTTTTTCTTTGGTGCTGGATAAGTTTGTTATCAGGGTGCTTTCGGTCAACTCAAGGTAGAGTTGATTGCAATCAATCGGGTATCTATCGATTGTCATGGAAAGATAACTGATAAAATCCGGCTTTTTAAATTGTAATGCACTGATGTTAATTGACAGTGTAAGAGAGCGTGTTTCACTGTTCTGTTGCCAGCGATGCAACTGACGTACGCTCTCCTTGATTACCCATTCACCTATCGGAATGATCATGCCATTAAGTTCAATTAATGGGAAAAGTTGATCGGGGCCGACCACTCCTTTATCTGGATGTTGCCATCGCAACAACACTTCCGCACCGACTACGTCACGATGCTGATCAATTATCATTTGGTAGTATAATTGAAACTGTTGTTGTGATATCGCAGTTGCCAGTTCCTGCTCAAGTTGGAGTCTGCTTTTGAGTTCCTTCTGCATCTCAGGGTTAAAAAAGTGTATTGCGTTGCGTCCAGACTTTTTAGCTTCGTACATGGCAGTATCAGCACGTTTAAGAATATCTTCCGCACGCTGGTACTCATCCATGAACAAACAGACGCCGATGCTACAGGTACTTGAGTAGGTGATATTATTAAGTTTTGTTTCGGCGGCAACCGTTTCGAGTATTTTCTCGCAAATGGTCACTACACTGTTATTGATATCCGTGCTGTCTTTACCAATATTTTCCAGAATCACGACGAACTCGTCACCGCCAAGGCGAGCCACCAAGTCATCTTCACGCAAACAGGATGTAATACGCGACGCCACATCGATAATCAGCAGATCACCAATATCATGTCCGTAGCTGTCATTGAGGTTTTTAAAGTGATCAAGATCGATGAAGAGGAGGGCAGAGTAACTCTGTTGATGTCGACTGTTGAGAATGACCTGTTTCAGACGGTTCATAAACAGGCGGCGATTGGGTAAGCGAGTGAGAGCATCGTAGAAGGCTAGTTTCTCAACTTCCTTTTCGATCTGCTTACGATGGGTAATGTCATCCTTTACTGCGATGTAATTAGTTATGTTTCCCTCAGCATTCATTACCGGGGTAATGGTCATGTGTTCATCGTAGAGGCTTTCATCTTTCTTGCGATTGATTAAATCACCATGCCAGACCTGTCCTGAACTGATGGTCTGCCACATATCGGCATAAAACTCATATTCCTGCTGACCAGAAAAGATCAATTGCTTTGGGTTTTTACCGACTACTTCATCCATTTTGTAACCAGTCATTTTGAGAAAAGCCTGGTTTGCCCATTCAATAGTGCCATCCGGGTCAGAGATAAAAATGGCGTTGGCTGCTGCTTCAAGCGCCAGGTTCTGCTTGAGCATCTTTAATTCAGTTTGCTTGCGTTCTGTGACGTCGACATGAGTGCCGACCAGGCGCTTTGGCGACAAGGGTTGATTGTTGTCATCACAGGCCAATGATGCCCTGGATAAGATATTGACCCAATGGCCTGCCTTATGTCGCATACGGAATTCAACTTCAAACTTGTCGATTATACCGTTGAGATACTGATTGACTTGTTCGAGTGTACTCTCTCTGTCTTCGGGATCTACCAAATC
This sequence comes from Candidatus Thiodiazotropha sp. 'RUGA', assembly GCA_016842065.1. Classification (GTDB taxonomy): domain Bacteria; phylum Pseudomonadota; class Gammaproteobacteria; order Chromatiales; family Chromatiaceae; genus Thiodiazotropha. Next base: position 23,334 of record JAEPDS010000001.1, on the reverse strand, counting down.
CGACCAGACTGAAAGATCATTCTGCTGCAATTCATCATCCCTGTAACCCAGCATGCTTTTCCAGCGGGGAGAGTAGTAAACCTCGTCAGTTTCCAGGTTCCAGTCCCAGTAACCGTCATTGGCTCCCTGTAATGCGAGAAATAGACGTTCCCTATTCATAGCGAGTTCGTCCAACATCTCTTTATGTTCGGTCACATCGATTATGGTGCCTATGATGCCTGTGATCTCGTTGATTTCCAGTTGAGGATTCAGGGACATTTCGACCGGTATCTGTCTATCGTCTTCACCGATCAATACGGAATCAAAGGAGAATACTTGACCGTTATTATTTAATATCTGCGCTATGATGTCATTGAATTCAGGACGATCCGTTTCAAGCAGGAAGTGAGAAAGTTGTTGATCGAGCGCTGAAACGATTGGTATGTCGGTAATGTTTTCCCAGGCCTGATTGAGAAAGACGAAACGGCCATCTTGGTCCAACTGGAATACAATCTGCTTGAGATTGCTGACAAGTTCCCGGTAACGCCGCTCAGAGGCCCGTAGACGTTCAAGCAACTTCAGGTTTAGTTGGGCCTGTAATTCGTCGCTTGTAATCTGTTTATTCACTGTAGATTAGAGAATAAAAGTTGTCAGTTCAGTTGTGATGAGTTGATGACTTCGGCATAGAGTGGGAATATTTCCTCACAATAGAACTCCTGCTCGAAGCTGCTGCGTCCAGTGGTACAGTCTTTTAAAATTGTGACTGAATAACCTTTATCGAGTGCGGTACGGGCAGTTGTATCGATGCAGATTGAGGTGACTGCTCCAGCGAATACAACATCGGTGATATCGTGTGATTGCAACAGCTCATTCAGTGATGTATTGGAAAATGCGTTCAATCCACGTTTACCTGGCACGGTAACGATTCTGTCGCTAAATGCCCTGATCTCGTCAACTGTTTCACTCCCTGTAGTGCCTTGTTTAAAGGCTTCTATCTCCTTGATGGTCTTTAAGATACCGACTGGTTGGGTGATCTCGGAATAGTCAGCAGTAAATACAATCGGGGTATTGATCAGCAGGACAGGGGACTCTTTCAGACGATTTAAAAGACTGACCGTATTGCTGAGAGCCAGGCCTGCGGCAGTTGAACTTTCGAGTGCTCCATGCAATGCCCCGTCCGTGAGAAAATAGTCATTCTGAAATCCAATCAGAATGATGGCGGTTTGATTGAGGTTCATGGGACCATCAAGTAGCAATGTGATCTTACTACGCCTATTTTAGCACAGTTGGTGGGGTAATTTGTTAAATAGTATTTCACCAGGAGGTTCAATTTATGAAGATTTAATATAGAAAAAGCCACCTCCTCGATAGCTCGATATTAAAAGGTTAGAGGGTGGTCCTACGGCTTATACGGTCAAGTTAGAACCGAAAGTAAATTAGTATTCTCTGATGAACGGTGTGATCAAATTCAGTAGGAATTTATTTCAATTAATTTAAGCTCATACTAAAAACGATACATCAAAAACGACACTGTTGGTAGTTAAACTCCCTAATTAGTATTGTTCTCTATTGAGTTAAGTATTTCTTTTTTGAGTTCAGGGTTATTTTCTCTCCACACTTGGAGTAATGATTTCTGTATTTCGAAATCCCTATCCAGATCGACCTCTTTCAAATTAGCAACCAGTTGTGTTCTTTTAAAATCTTCGTTGAATATGTTTGAGAGGACGATGTTACCAAATGCCAGGTTATAGTGTGATGATTCGTACCAATAGGTTCGCTCCTCACTATCTGAGTAGCTCAGTGGCTCCAATGTGAAAGCGTTTAGCCTTAAAAAATCATACCCCTCGAATAGATATTGCTTCTCTTCAGCTATGTTTTTCAGCTTCTCTTGAATCAGTTTTTTTGGATAGTGTACGTAACTGGAGAGGCCGTCAAAGTATGCATATATTTCCCAGTATCTTGCGTTTACCGGGTTCAAAAAGAAGTTGACTTTGATATTGTTTTCTATTGTTGAATTGATAATAAAATCTAAATTCGAGGTTTCGCACTGTTTTTTATAATCAGTGTAACTGGTGGCTTTAATGCTGTTTGTTCTGTTGACTCTTTGGAATATATTTCTGGATTCTCTCTCAATTAAAGCATTGCCCGGTCCATTTCTTAGATAGTTGTATTCATTGAATTTGACTGCTCGCCCGTCAACGGACATGTAATTATCTTTTGGCTTTCTTATATTTCTGTATGAAGTATAACTGGCATCAAGGCTTAGATAGAAGAGTACTTTATTGACCAATGTTCTTATCTGAGGGTTGTCATCAGAGATCAAGACCCGATCATCAAGACTATTACTTATTGATCGAATGGTCAGTGGGTCGCAGAACGAATCCAGGGTGATAACCAGCTCATCAATAGTGATCTCAGCTTTCAAAATATGCTCATAAAGCGCGCGTATCTGGGCAATGCCAATGCCGGGAAACGACAGGTTGTAGGCGCTGTTCTTTCCGGTATGTTCGGGGGAGAACGAGTAGTAGTTACGCGAATTACCGATAATTACTGTGGAGGGGTCTTTGTCAATAACATCATATGGCTTGAAAATTTTGACGGCCTTGCTGTCAATGTGTTTTAACTTGCCATTAAACCCATATGGATCGAAATAGTAATTGACGATCAACTGAACACAAAATATCAGGAACGCAAATATAAAAAATGTGCTGATAAACTTTTTGTACATGTTAAAAGTTGAAGTATAAAAATTCAGACACTCTCATCAGGCTGGAGATGCCCAGGATGAAAAGGACTGAAACGTACAAAGAGAACGTATAAACATAATAAGCCGGAATTTTGTGCTCGAGTGTCTCTTCCACCTTTCTGATGATTTCAATGGAGTTTGGTGCTAGAAAGCTGATCATGGCCAAAACGGTTATCCAGAGCAGGCTGCCTTCCAGCTCTGCAAAGTAGTGTGGGAATATCCCTTCGAACGTGAAATAACCACTGGCACCGATTGTGGATACCAGTTCCGGATAGTTTTCAAGGGACTTCAGCAGGGAGATGCCATTGCCCCCAACCATCGTATAGAGCATGCTGTTGGCGCCTTCCAGATTAATCGCGCGAAAATAGACCCAGCCCACGACGACGGCGAGAAAGGTGATTAATCCGGCAGCCAGGGTTTCGGCTCTGGAGTAGTGGTTACCCCATTTCAGAACGGACGATCTGAATTTACGCCAGGCGTGGTTTACCATCAGGTAGAAACCGTGCAGCATCCCCCAGAATACAAAGGTCCAGCCAGCCCCGTGCCAGATACCACCTAACAGCATGGTGATGAACAGATTGGCGTAGCGCCTGACAAGCCCCATCTTGTTCCCACCAAGTGTGAAATAGAGATAGTCTCTGAGAAATCTCGATAGGGTGATGTGCCATCTTCGCCAAAAATCGATGATTGACGTCGCTTTATAGGGTGAGTTGAAGTTGATCGGTAGCTTGATACCAAACATATAGGCCAGCCCAATCGCCATATCCGAGTATCCGGAAAAATCGAAATAGAGCTGAAATGTGTAGGCCAGGGCGCCGACCCAGGCTTCAAAGAAAGAGAGTGGCTCGCCGTTTTCAGCCGCACTGAAGATCAGGTTGGCGTAGACGGCGACGTTGTCTGCAAGTACAACTTTCTTGAAAAGGCCGATCGAAAAAATCGTTACACCAAGCGCCAGATAGTGATTATTGATCTTATAGATCGAGTCCTGATCGAACTGGGGCAACATCTCCTTGTGGTGAACAATCGGCCCGGCGATCAATTGAGGGAAAAAAGTCACGAACAAACAGTATTTCAGGAAATTGTATTCGTTGGTCTCTTTTCTATATGCATCAACCAGATAGGCGATCTGCTGAAAGGTGAAGAAAGAGATGGCCAGAGGCAGGACAATTCTTTCTATATTAAACTCAGTGCCGGCGACGATATTGATCTGATCGACAAGGAAGTTTGTGTATTTGAAATAGCCGAGTAAGGATAAGTTGACCGCTACGCCTATGATAAGAAGCGTTTTTTTGTAAATACCATTACTGTCGCTACTCAACATGATTCCAAAGGAGTAGTTGAAGAGCATGGAGAAGAGAATCAGACCAAGATAGGCTGGATCCCACCAGCCGTAGAAAAACAGGGAGCAGAGAATAAGCCAGGATATTGCTACTCTATGATGATTTCTTTTGCCAATAAAAAAAAATATGAAGAAGGTTATTGGTAGAAATAAAAAAATAAATTCAAATGAGTTGAATAGCATTTATACGAGTATCCTGCAGGCGCGTGCCCTCATCTCCTGAACTGATGCAGATTTATTGTGATTTACGGCTGGCTTGAGACTGCAATACTACTATATATGGTAAACTAAAAGAAAGGGTCTTAGTTGTTGAATAATCGGTAATATTTAACAACAAGTGCCCCTTCTGTATGGGTATTCTATGAGATTGATGGGAAGCAAAATCCCTACTGAAAATTTCACGCCTTGGGTCCAAGCTGGCAGTCATGAGCAAGCCTATCGAGGGCTCGGGAGAGTTGCCTAAACCGGTGGAATGCATCAGTAAATACAGCAAAAAATGAGCCCAGTAGCCCGCATTTGTAAAGCAGGTAATCACCCATGTTCTGGATCAGATGGAAATGTGTCTGATCCTTAACCAACTACTCTGCTGCACGACTGAGCATCTTTACTTCTATTTGAAGAAAGAATCATCCATTACATAATCAATAGAAATGCCGCATGGCCTGGTAGATGTTCCTTGCATGATAGCGGGCCCATATGAACTAACGTAGGGGTGGATCAATTGCGCTCCTGGATTTTCAATTGTTCTACTTCCGCACCCTCTATACCAGAGTATTCGCCTATCGGCTGAGCTTCGCCTACAGGAGCCTGTCTGAGCGGAGCCACATGGGACTCGGGTTTCAGCAGGTGGTCGACGCTAGGTTCGGATACGTAATCAGGTCAAAATTACCTCAAGTACAGATCAAATTGGTCTATTCTGATGCGATTGGCGTCCCTAACAGGCAACCCCAGTTCAAGAATGTTTGCCTGGTGGAGCCATTCCGGTAGAGTGGGTTACGTATCAAGTTTAAATGAGTTGCAATCATCTAATCCGCTTGTTTGGCGGAGATCGCATCAGATGGTGAATAACAAAAGCTGGAATAATGAGTAATTGCCATGGGACAAGAGATTGAGCTGACGACTGAACAGGGTGAGCGATTCCAGGCTTATCTAACCGGCAGCGATGAGTGCAGGGGCGGAATCCTGATCCTGCATGAGTGGTGGGGAGTGAAGCCTCATAATCGCCAATGGGCAGATCAATTTGCGGATGCCGGTTATCAGGCGCTGGTTGTGGATCTGTATGACGGACGTGTGACAGACGATGCTGAAAAGGCTGCTCTGTGGATGCGGGAGATCGACCAGCAAGCGGCGGATCATAAATTGATTGCTGCTCTTGAATATCTTGCTCGGGATGGTCGTAAAATTGCTGTCTACGGCTGCTCCTTTGGTGGAAAGCAGGCGATGCAGGCCACTCTGCTGAAACCGGAGCTGGTGGATGCCACCGCTATAGCCTATTGCCGGATGGAGACAGACCCCTCCAAGCTGGCCCATTTACAGGATCCGGTATTGGCAATCTACGCAGAGCAGGAGCGTAATTGGCCAGATAAGCAGCATGCCTTTGAGCAAGCGATGCGTGAGGCTGGCAAACATACCGAATCTGTGAGCTATGATGCAGCCCACGGTTTCACCAATCCAACCAGCCCGCGTTATGATGAGGCCGCAGACAAAGCGGCCTGGCAGGTTGTCATCGATTTTTTCCAACAGGAGATAACTGGATAGTATTCCTTCAAATTTAAGGGAAGATTTCCAAGGTTGATTGTGCCTGTGAGCAATATATAGCGAATAAGGAACAATAATCGATAGGCGAAGAAAATTCCTAAAACGGGCAGCTATAAGAAAAATAAACCGACATTTTTGAGAAAAATGTAAAAAATCCACCAAGGTCACAGATTGTTATTGAGTAAGTGGTAAATTTATCCCAATTACCACTCGAAGGTGAACTTGATGAAACCGATCTCAACTCTGCTGTCCCCTATAGCACTGGCACTATCGCTGACATTTGCACTGATCTCCTGCGGTGGTGGTGGCAGCAGCGACAGCAGCGCTACATCAGACGATACGAACGCCAGCACGACCCAAAGCACCGGTACGGTTGGCATTTTGCTGACGGACAAACCGGCTGACCCGGACCTTTTCCTTTCCATCAATACAACCATTGAGCAGGTCGAGCTGCTTGGGCCTGATGGGGAGGAGTCAGTCGTGCTCTATGCCGATGCACCACAGACGGTTGATCTGCTGAGACTGAGAAACGAATCCATTCCGTTCACCTTTCGGGACGATGTGCCAGTAGGCCGTTACTGCAAGATACGTTTGACACTCAGCGATCTAGAGCTGGTGCTGGTCGATGATACGCCGGATGATCTGACGGACAATGAAACCTACCATCCCAATCTGCCGGGTAACGGCAATCTCGATCTCCTGGTGCGTGGTTGTTTTACGGTTGATGAAGGCAATGTGATCACTGTGCAGGTTGACATGGATGCCGGGAATTCAATCCATATCGTGGAGAACAACCGTGGATATAACTTCAGACCGGTTGTCTTCGTCGATGTGCTTGAAGAGGGTTTTGAGAGCAAACTGGTACGCTTGAGTGGTGAGATCGGAGAGGTCATGCCGGAAGAGAATGCACTGCTGCTCTGCGATGCACTACCCGTACAAGAGTCGAACAACATGGAGTGCGTTGAGGTGCGTTTCGGGGATGACAGCGCCTTTTTCGATAACCTGAACTCTACCGGAACACCCAGACCGCTTTCGGAGCTCCTGGTTGAAACCATGGTGGGTCAACAGATCACGGTAATCGGCAAACCGGACCACCATGTGGCTTCCTCAACCTCTGTGCGTATTCCTCCAGGGCACTTGCCGTCTCCAGGCGAATGTCGGCTGTGGGAGGAGGGTGTGCCTCCAGGTCGGCAGTCAGAGCCAGGTGATTGCGAGGAGCTGGAAGATGATGTGACCGATGATACTGTGCTGGTTGATCATGAAGGGGTTGTGGGCGAGCGATATCATCCGCTCATGGAAGTGGATGCGCTGGTTGTTGAGCTGGGCGAGTTCCTTCAGTTGGAGGGGAGTGTAAACCGGGATTCCGATACCTCAGGATTCGCCATGACGGTTTCTGTGGGCGATGGATTTGTCGCCGATACCCTGCTTGAAGTTGTCCATCAAATGGGTGAATCAGGGGTTAACGGTACCCGGGTGGTCTCCAAATCAGGTGATCTGTTGACCCCGCTCGATATCCTGGTACCTCGCCAGGTACAGGTCGATGGTGTTGTGGATTCATCCGCAACAGTAGAGACGCTTAATGCAGCGCTGGTCATCATCGATACGGAGTCCGATGATGAGGGTTCCGACGAGAGCGGTCAGATCACGGGTAGTGTCGTTTCGGCCGGTACCAATGGTTTTGTGCTTGCACCCACGACAGATACGGTATGTGGCGTGACAACCACCAACCTGCAGGTCACCCTGGCAGAGGATGTTTCAATTATCACGGTTGTGATCACCGATAGCGTCAGTGAAATAACCCAGGGCGGCACCATACAGGCCGGACAGAGTGTCGGTGTTGATGGCAGTTGCAGTACAGAGGGATACCTGGCAGAGATTGTGGCGATCGTTGATGATCAACGGGATTTGTAAGTCGTGATGATTACGGCCTGTTGCCGTTGATTACATCATAAGCATCGGCAACAGGCAGAATGCGGGCCCCGCTCGCTACGGCCTGTTCGAGCACCCATTCCAACTGTTGTGGTGTGCAGTCATAATCTCCGGGGTTGTCGTCCACGCCGTGGGTATAGAACACCAACCACCCGCCGGACGTCAGCGTGTTGTCGATCACCCGCTGGATGGCTGCCCGATCGAAGCTTGGATTATAGAGGCTGGTGCCCCTCAGCAGGTACAGATCGGTACCCTTTTGATTGATGCCGGGTCTTGAGCTGCGAAGGGTTTTATAGTGTTGGGATAGCCGCCTTTTGCTCTTGAAGTCCACCAGTCCGAAAGGGTAGGAGAAGTGCTCGATCGGTTTCCCGTCAAGCCATCTGCTGAGCATCCTGACATTGCGTTGGGCATCTTCGGTGAGCTCCTCTGCGCTGCCTTGAGTCAACCTGTAGTGGCTGTAGGTGTGGCAGCCGATATCGTGTCCCGCCTTGTCGAGCCGCGCAATATCCTCACGACTGAGATAGGTTTCCCCTATCTCGGCGTTGGCCTGCTCATCACCCGTCGCCAGGCCGGATGAAATATAGAAGGTTGCCTTGACGGAATGCCGGTCCAGGATAGCAATACCATTTTCCACTGCACTGCTGGGAACATCGTCAAAACTGAAGCTGATGATCGCCTGCTTCAATTCGATATCACGCCGGTCATTTACGAAGGATGCGTAGAGCCAGGTTTTCGATTCTTGTAAGACTTTTCTAATGACTGACATGGTTTGCTGTTCTGAACCGTCTCTATGAAACTCTGTGTGGCAGTGGGCAAGGTAAAACCAATACCACTGTAATATTTCCGGATTTAGTCTCTATCAAGCCGGTATTTGATTCAATATGCTATCGTGCTGCCTAAGAGACATTGCGTGAGTGTACAGATCAGGCTCACTGAGTATACTGATTGCCGGAATGCCGGTTGGGTATTTACTGATTCCTTACTGCCTGGATTCCCAATCACTTATTGTACTCAATGACCGGGTTGTCTGTCGCTCTGCTGTGTATGGGAGTTCGAGCATGACTGGAGGTGGTTGCCGGTCACATGATCTGGTACGCACAGCGGTTTCGTATGTGTACTCAGGCTGAGTGTGTGTAAGACCCTAGAGTTGGAGGTGGTGATGAAGTTTCTATTGTTGATTGGCTTGATGCTGGTTGGTCCCAATCTGAGCCTGGCCTCGGAAATGGCGGAGAGTGACCCGGTGCGTGTATTTACCTCGGAAGAGTCATTCGAGGATCTGGTGGAGAATATCAAAATGGCGATCGTCGATCAGGGGCTGCTGGTCAGTGGTACCCTGCACGTCAGCGATATGCTTAACCGCACGGCGGCAGATCTTGGCTATTCAGAGATATTCAGCAAAGCCGAATCGGTTGAGTTTTGCAGTGCTTTGATCTCACACAAGATGGCTCAAGCCGCTGCGGAGAATATCGCCATCTGCCCATTCACCATCGCTGTATATGTAAAGAAGAGCGAGCCTGAAAAGGTCTATGCCTCTTACCTTGTTCCCAGGTTGATGGGGGCTGGTGATGAGGTGTCTGAGGATATTGTTGAGTTGTTCGAGACTATTCTGGAAGAGTCCTTATAAAACAATTGGTTAGGAGGGGGTGTCGGCGTAAGGCTGCTCCTGATCGGGAAACAAAATCCTAAATAACTGTGCAATCGCGCATATGTTGAAATAAATTCAAGGACATCAATTACTTGCCGTAATAGAATAATAACCCGGAGGTAAGCCGGGTTTTTTTCGGGTGTGGAAAATGGGGTTTCACTTGAGACCCATTCTACTAACAATAATGGACACCCATCCGGGCAGATTGGAGAATCATAGGAATGTCAGAAGTTTATCAAGTCATCTATAGCGGCAAATTGCAGCCCTATGCAGATGAGTCCCGCCTGGTCATGCTGTTCAGCGAAAAATTCAAGCTGGGTCAGGAGAAGGCACAGCGACTGATCAAGGGTGGAAGGCCAATTACCCTTAAGAAAGACCTTGATCTGGATAAGGCACTCAAGTATCAGGAGTCACTTGAAAAACTGGGCATGGTGATCACCATCGATCCGGATCCCGATTTGATTGCAGCTGAACCCTCGGAGCTCACTCTCGACATCTACAGCGGTGGTGATGATGAGACTACCGAGGTGTTGGATCAATCTGAGATTCATCGGGCGCGCTGCCCAAAATGCGGTTCAGGCAACATGCAGCTGGGGATCTGCCAGGATTGCGGCATCGTGGCGGCAAAGTTTCTTGCCGCTCAGGCCAGAGGCGATGCAGCAGTATCTGCCGACGAGGAGGTTCGTCAGGATGATCCCTACACCCCACCGGAAGCGGATCTGGAAGAGCCCGGTGAAGGTGGCCTGGTCGGCCCAAGGTCGGTCTCCGTCGGGCGTGGATTCAGTTGGGTGGTAGAGGGCTGGGGTTTTTTCAAAGAGTCCCCCATTGCCTGGATGATCGCGCTGGTGCTGTGGGCTGTGGTCAATGTGCTGCTGGCCATGGTGCCCTTTGTCGGAGCTATAGCGGTTACCCTGCTGGCGCCCACCTTGGTGGCCGGCTTCATGGTTGGATGTCGGGAACAGGAGGAGGGTGAGTCGTTTACGCCCAGCCATCTGTTTGCCGGTTTCAGCCACAATGCGGGGCAGACGATCCTGGTTGGTCTGTTCTATATGATCATCTCCAGTGTGATTGTCATCACCATGATGGTTAGCGTGTTCGGCTCCCTGGAGAGTGTGTTTCCTCAGGTGGGTGAGTTGGAAGCCGCGGCAGGGATGGCGGTCACGACACCGATGATCGCCAGTTTCGCCGTCGGCATGGTGGCCTTTCTGCTGCTACTGATGGCCTACCTGTTTGCACCGGCTCTGGTGGCGCTGGATGATCAGAGTGCCTGGCAGGCCATGAAAATGAGCTTCATGGGCTGTCTGAAGAATCTGTTACCACTTACTTTATACAGTATCCTTGCACTACTGTTGTTTCTTTTGAACGGTCTGTTTATGCTTTTGTCTCCCGTTTCGCTAGTGCTTACAGGCGCACTCTTCGGGCTCGGTCTGCTGATTCTGTTTCCAGTACAGATCGGCGCAATCTATTCGGCTTACACGGATATCTATTACGACTGAAATGTGGCACAGGTATGATGGAAAGGATTCCTGATTCCCCTCTCGATACCCTCAGGCAATATGAGATACCTGAAGGGGTAACGCTTCATCTACGAGTTGCCGGTCCGGTGGTGCGCGCTTGTGCCTGGGCGATCGATGCGCTCATCAGAACCTTAATCTACCTTGGTCTTGCGATACTGCTGGGTTACCTGGGGGAGTTGGGTTTAGGCGTAATGCTGATCGGGTTCTTTCTGATTGAGTGGTTCTATCCGGTGGTATTTGAGTTGCATAACGGTGCCACACCCGGCAAACGTGCCATGGGTATTCTGGTGATTCAGGAGAATGGCACTCCAGTCACCCCGGCTGCCTCGGTGATTCGAAATCTGCTGCGCAGCGTCGATTTTCTGCCTTTTCTGTATGGCATCGGGCTGGTATCCATGCTCAGCAATCGCAGTTTCCAGCGGCTGGGGGATCTGACCGCCGGAACACTGGTGGTCTACCGTGATCAGAACATTGAGCGCATGGAGCCGACAACTTCCACTGCCCTTAAGCCGCCAATGGATCTCTCTGAGGAGGAGCAACTGGTGATACTGAATTTTGCCGAGCGACGAGAGACTCTCTCCGAAGAGCGCCGGCAGGAGTTGGCGGAGCTGCTTTTCCCGCAGACCGGTTTACAGGGTGGTGCCGCTGAGCAGGCCCTCTACCGCTACGCCAACTGGATTCTCAAGGGACGCTGATGAAGCAACAACAGTTTGAACTTGAAAATCAACCCTTGTGGGATGAGATCGAATCCCTGATTCACGATCTGCAACGCAAGCGCCAGCATCGACAGCTGAGCAAGCATCAGCATCTTCAGTTTCCACACCTCTATCGCAAGCTCTGCAGTCACTATGCCTTGGCTCGCAGTCGTGGTTTCAGTCCGGCCCTGGTGGATCAGTTGCACACTCTGGTGTTGCGAGGGCATCCGCTGCTCTATCGCTTCAAGGGGGAGTGGGGCTGGCGAACCCTGCAATTCGTTTTCAGTGGATTCCCCCGGGCCCTAAGACGCCAGAAAATCTATTTTCTGATCGCCCTGCTGGCCTTCCTGGTGCCCGGTCTGCTGATGGGAACAGCCTGTTTTCTCAATGACGAGCTGATCTACAGTGTGATGGATGAATCAACGGTGGCGCAGATGGAGCAGAACTATGATCCAGCGAATGATCGGCCTGGTCGATCGGTGGAGCGGAGTTCGGATACCGATTTCATGATGTTCGGTTTCTATATCATGAACAATATCGGTATCGGCTTCCGAACCTTTGCCTCCGGGATTCTGTTTGGTATCGGCTCACTGTTCTTTCTTCTGTTTAACGGTCTGGTGATTGGCGGGGTGGCTGGCCATTTAAGCCGGCTGGGCTATCACGATACCTTCTGGCCGTTTGTTTCCGGCCACGGCTCTTTTGAGTTGACCGCGATCGTGATCTGCGGTGCAGCTGGGCTGATGCTGGGTCACGCTCTGTTGGCGCCGCGCCAACAGACACGTCTTCAGGCACTGAAAACGAGGGCGCTTGAGGCGCTGCCATTGGTGATGGGGGCGGCTTTGATGCTGCTGTTTGCCGCCTTTATCGAGGCCTTCTGGTCATCCAGTTCTGTGGCCATTGCGACAAAATACAGTGTCGCAGCGATTCTCTGGTTAGTGGTTGTTCTCTACCTGGTCTTGATGGGGCGCAACGATGGATCTGGATAGAATCGCCATCAAGCTGCGCCCGCGGCAGAGCTGGGAAGGTATCGATCTCGGTTTCACCATGGCCAGAGCATGGTTCGTCAATCTGTGGCTGATCTGGCTCTGCAGTGCACTGCCGGTGATGTTGCTGCTGGTTGTTCTGCCACTGCCCTTGTGGCTGGCGGGATTTATACTGTGGTGGTTGAAGCCGCTCTATGAGCCACCACTCCTCTACTGGATGAGTCGCCGGGTATTCTCGGAATCGATCGGCTTGAAGGGCGTGTTCAGCAATTGGAGAAGTGTTGTGCTGCCCCAGCTGTTCGCCATGCTCAGCTGGCGCCGGTTGACCCCGGCCCGCTCTTTTGTCATGCCGGTGGTGGTACTGGAAGGGTTACGGGGTGAAAGGCGCAGTAAGCGGATCAACATACTCGCTAAAAACAGTGGTGCCGTCTCCTGGCTGACCTTTGTCGGGATCCATTTCGAAGTGATTCTGCAGTTTGGCTTGTTGGGTTTGATTCTGGCCCTGATACCGCAAGATCTATTGTGGACCGACTGGCAGAGCTATCTGTTCGATCCTGATCCGCTCAGTGAGTGGTTGCACCATCTTACAGCCCTGGCCGCCATGTCACTGATTGCGCCATTCTATGTGGCAGCTGGATTCGCGCTCTATCTGAACCGGCGCAGTCAACTGGAGGCCTGGGATCTGGAGTTGGGGTTGCGCAAAATGGCGCAACGGCACAAATCCGATCGGGCAGAGGCGACTCGATCTTCAACACTGCGCAATACCGTGCTTGCCTGTTTGGCTCTTTTGTTGGTCGATATCGCCATGCCGGGAACGCTGCAGGCGGTGGAGATGAGCCATCAGGAGGCCCGTAGCCTGATTCAGGAGGTATTGGCTGATGATGCCTTTGGTGAGGCGCGGACGATTCACTATTGGGAATATGTGGATCAGGAGGATGATCCATCGGAGGCGTCGGATTCCGCATTTTTACTCTGGCTGGAGTCGATCGCCGGTTCTGCCGCCAGGCTCGGTGAATTGCTGCTCTGGATCCTGGTGGCTGTGCTGCTCGTCTATCTGCTTCACTGGTATCTGAAAAACAGATCGAGCTTCGGCGGGTCGATTGTTGAGGGGCCTGGCAGACAACCCGCACCAACTGTTATCGCAGGTCTGGATCTTCGCCCTGAAAGCATGCCTGACAACCCTTCTGACGAAGCGCTTGAGATGATTCAACAGGAGCGCACCAGGGAGGGGATGGCGCTGCTCTACCGGGCCAGTCTTTCCCGGCTGCTGCACCACTATGACTTGCCGATCAAGGCCGGGGATACCGAGGGGCAGTGTCTGGAGAGGAGTCGAAAGCTGCAGATCCCAGGTCTGTTCGAATACCTGGGTGAGTTGACCGCTGTCTGGCAGAGGCTTGCCTACGCTCATCATCAACCGCAGAAGCAGCAATTGATCGAACTTTGCCAGGCATGGTCTGAGCATTTCGGTGACCGCGATGCGGGATAGTAGCAAAACAGCCCTGTTACTGATCGTGCTGTTGGCTATGCTCGGTACGCTCGGCTGGATCTGGTTCGAAAAGAATTTTGAGCGCCGTGAAAAGGTCGTGAGAAGCACCATGAGTATGGAAGCCAGGCGCAATCCCATGCTGGCTGCGGAGATGTTTCTAAGCCGGCTTGGCCTGTCGGTTGAGAGTAGAACGGGAAGAGAGTATCTGATCCAGCCACCGGAAGAAGAGGGCTTGCTGCTGGTGCGGGATCTGGGACCCCCACTGACAGAGAGTGGCGTGACCAAGCTGCTTGACTGGGTGGAGCGGGGCGGCCACCTTGTGGCTGCGCCAAGTGGCCAGTTGCAAGCGGGCGGCAAACATAACCTGCTGGAAAGGTTAGGGGTTAGCCTGGTCGACCCGGATGAGGCCTGGCAAGAGGAGGCGACACCGGCACTCGATCTTTCCGGCCTGATCGACGGCTTGCAGGTCGAGGTTGAGATGGCGCAGCGTTTTGCCTTCGATGAAAGCCACGAAGGGGCTGCACCACGGGTTGAGGATCCCCGCTATCTTGAGTTTGCCTGGGGGGATGGAACTGTCACTCTGATCAGCGACAGTGGCGTGTTCACCAATAACCGGATTGGCGAGTATGAGCATGCCCGTCTGTTGGCCCATGTGGCGCCTGCTGGTGGTCGTGTCTGGCTGCTTCACAGTGCACAGGTGCCTTCGCTGCTCAGCTTGATTTGGCAATCGGCGCCCCATCTTGTGGTGACCCTGGTGCTGCTGCTGTTGCTGACGACCTGGTGGATGAGCAGAAGCAGTGGCGCAAAATTGGCAGACAGAACATCCGATCGGCGCAATCTGCTGGAGCATCTGGAAGCGAGTGCTGAGTTCGCCTGGCGCAACGATCTCAAGGCCGGGCTTCTGGATGGCGCCAGACATCAGATTGAGAAACGCTGGCTGAGCGCACATCCGGTACTCCAGCAGCTCGATGGTGAAGCACGTTGCGAATGGCTTGCCAAACGCACCGGGTTGAGTGCAACGGCGATCTGCAAGGCGCTCGATCCGGATCAACCGGACACTACCCAAATGATCAAAAACAGTATCAATCTGCAGCGTTTGTACGCTGCACTACATCCGGACAGGAAAGTGAAATAGAGATGCAAGAAGAGATATCCCCTGAGGAGAGGTTGCAGCGGGCCAGGCAACTGGAGAGCGAGATAGCCCGCGCGGTGATTGGCCAGCAGCAAGTGATCCATGAAGTGGTCCTGGCCCTGTTGGCCGCCGGCCATGTATTGGTGGAGGGGGTGCCGGGACTGGGCAAGACCCTGTTGGTGAGAAGCCTCGCGGCGGCAATACAGGGTGATTTCAGTCGCATTCAATTTACCCCCGATCTGATGCCCAGCGATATATCGGGTCATATCATGTTCGATATGAAGAGCGAGAATTTCCGGGTACGCAAGGGTCCGGTGTTCTGTAACCTGTTACTGGCGGACGAGATCAACCGCTCACCGGCAAAAACCCAGTCAGCCCTGCTGGAAGCGATGCAGGAGCAGCAGGTGACCATCGAAGGCAGGACCTTTCCGTTAACCGCGCCATTTCTTGTGCTTGCCACCCAGAATCCGATCGAGCAGGAGGGCACCTATCCCTTGCCGCAGGCTCAGCTGGATCGTTTCCTGCTGAAGGTCTTCATCGATTATCCGGCAGAGGACGATGAGCAACAGATGGTCAAACAGATCACCGATGGCCGGGTGGGTGACCAGCTCGATACCTCGACGATCCGGCCTTTGATGCGTGCCGAAGAGATACCGCAGATCCAGAACCATGTGGCCAGCCTGAAAGTGGATGATGAGATCGTCAACTATGCGGTGAGGTTGATCAGGGCGGCGAGGGATTGGAACGGTATTGAGGCGGGCCCGGGGCCACGGGGTACCATCTCCCTGCTGCGGGCCGCCAGGGCGGAGGCCTTTCTCGGCGAGCGGGACTTTGTCACGCCGGATGACATCAAGAGTGCGGCCCTGCCGGTATTGCGACACCGGGTTCGGTTGACGACCGATCTGGAAATCGAGGGCTACCGACCGGAAGATGTGTTGAAAGACCTTCTGGATAACCTGCCGGCACCGAGAAAGTGACACCCACGCGTCGATTGATCTTCGCCTCGGGACTGCTGGTTCTGCCAGCGCTGCTGGCAGTCTGGTATCCCTATTGGGCTTATCTCTGGGTGGCGGGTGCGGTTCTACTGCTGTTTCTGGCTGCGCTGGATCTGTGGTGGGTGCGACAGATTCCGTGCCCGAAGGTGGAGCGTCTGCTCCATTCGACGATCCCGGTCGGTGTCTGGACCCGGGTTCAACTGAAACTGGAGAGTCGTTTCGCACGCAACCTGATGGTTACGGTTCATGATCACCATCCAGCGGATTGTGACGTCAGGGATCAGCCGCTTACCCTTGAACTGCCGGCTCAACGCCAAGTGACCATCAACTATCAGATTCTGCCGAGAAGTCGCGGCGATAAGCAGTTTGCCGGGGTTGATCTGGTGATCCATTCAAGTTTGAGGTTGTGGCGTTTGAAACGGTTTGTCGATCGCCAGACCAAGCTAAGGGTCTATCCCAATTTTCGGGAGATTGCCCATTTTGCACTGTTGGCGACAGACAACCATCTCAGCCAGATGGGGGTCAGACGGCGTCAACGACGAGGAGAGGGCAGTGATTTCCATCAGCTCAGAGAGTATCGGGTGGGTGATGCGTTACGCCAGATCGATTGGAAAGCCAGTTCCCGCTATCGCCGACTGATCTCCAAAGAGTATCAGGATGAACGGGATCAGCAGCTGGTGTTTCTGCTCGATTGCGGACGCCATATGCGCCACCGGGATGAACAGGGCGCCCATCTCGATCATGTATTGAATGCCATGCTGCTGTTGAGTTATGTGGCTGAGCGACAGGGGGATGGGGTTGGTTTCCTCAGTTTTGGCGGCATCGACCGTTGGCAACCGCCGATCAAAGGCGGTGATCTGGTGCGACGGATACTCGACCGCAGTTACGATATAGAGCCTACCCTGGAGGCTGCCGACTATCTCTCTGCAGCCCGTCAGTTGATGTCTCTGCAAAACCGCAGAGCGCTTCTGGTGATCCTCACCAACAGTCGAACCGAGGACCAGAGCGAACTGCAGAAGGCGGTTTCGATTCTGGCCAAGCGACACCTGGTGGTGATTGCTGATCTGCATGAGGCAAGCCTGGATCAGGTGCTGGATAGACCGGTCACGGACCGCTCCGGAGCACTACGCTTTCAAGCGGTAATCGACTATCTTGGTGAGCGCAGAGAGAGCCATGAGCGACTGCAGTACCGGGGTGGTCTGGTTATCGACAGTCGCCCTCAGCAGCTGCCGGTCAATCTGGTGAATGCCTATCTGGATGTCAAAGCTTCCGGGGCTTTGTAGTTGTCCGCTGACCTCAGTTTTCTCGCATAGATTCAATGCTGCAACTTAAAAAAGTGGTCATTGCCTGCTGCTGTCCCATCAGCTTTCAATCTTACAGGCAGCAGGACTAAAAGCCCCTCTCCCTCGATGGGAGAGGGGTTGGGGAGAGGGTGTACGCGAAGCGTTTGACCTGAGGATAAGATGAAAAACTTACTAAGGCTTCACTATTGTCTCGTTTACTTCTGTTGTCAGGCCGGTTTGAGATCCCTAACATATTGATTATACAAAGGCAGACATACTCCGGCTGAAAGTAATATACTTAACCGCTCGACGGTTAACCTGTTCGCCAGGTTAATCGCTACGCTACTCTGAAAAGCGGCTTTGGTGGGAAACTGCACGAGATTGCAGCTGTTGAGAGAGCCCTGGTTCTGCCAAATAAAACGTAAAGGCGATCGATGTAATGGAGACTGAAGAGGCTAAGCCTAAGAAACGCAGCAGAGGTATCTATCTGCTGCCCAATCTGTTTACCACGGCAGCCCTGTTTGCCGGTTTCTATGCGATTCTGGCCGCCGTCAATGGCAAGTTCGAAGTGGCTTCGGTAGCGATTTTTGTCGCCATGCTGATGGATGGTCTGGATGGTCGGGTGGCCCGCCTGACCAAAACCCAATCCGCTTTCGGCGCCGAGTATGACAGCCTGTCTGATATGGTCTCATTCGGCCTGGCGCCCGCTCTGGTGGTCTATATCTGGGCGCTCAGCGATCTGGGTAAACTGGGCTGGCTGGCGGCGTTCATCTATACCGCCAGCAGTGCTCTGCGTCTGGCCAGATTCAATACTCAGATCGGCATCGCCGATAAAAAGTATTTTCAGGGTCTGCCCAGCCCGTCTGCTGCCGCAATTATGGCCGGTGGGGTATGGCTCGGCGTGGACTATGAGATTTCCGGTCAAAGTCTGGATTGGGTGGCGGCCGTGCTGACCACTCTGGTGGGACTGCTGATGGTGAGTAATTTCCGCTATCACAGCTTCAAGGAGATCGACTTCAGCGGCAAGGTACCTTTCATTGTGCTGGTCGTTGTGATGGTGGTGCTGGCGATTATCCAGACCCATCCCCCCACCGTGCTGTTCGTGCTGTTTCTGGTCTATGCCATCTCCGGACCGGTACTGACTCTCGCCCAGCTGCGCAAACACCGGGAGGATCGGGTTGCCACCGACCAGGATAGCGAAGCGGAACAGAATAGAGAGTCATAACAGACCCTGCGATTGGCAACTCCCTGATGCTGGGTTATATTCGCCGGGTCAATCACAAACAGCGCTCAGCCGCCCGATTGCATTCTCTGTTCCTGGCATGACCGGGATCGGATAACATACTATTCTTAAAACAGATTTTTCTAGGTTTTGCTGTGGCCTGCCGGACTGGTGCTAACAGGCCCTCAAGTAACTATTTTGTGAGCAAGCTTCCGGGTTGAGATCTGCCTGTCTGTGGGTCCCCTGGCTTGCCGGAGAGAAGCATGAGTCAAGCCGATCAACTGATCATTTTCGATACCACTTTACGGGATGGTGAGCAGAGTCCCGGAGCATCCATGACCAAGGATGAGAAGGTCCGTATCGGTAAGGCTTTGGAAAAGCTGCAGGTGGATGTCATCGAAGCCGGTTTCCCAATCGCCAGTCCGGGGGATTTCGAGGCGGTTTCAGCGGTCGCCAATGTGGTCAAGGATTCCACCATCTGCGGCCTGGCCCGTGCCTTGGACAAGGATATCGACCGGGCAGGCGAAGCGCTCAAACACGCCAACTCCTCACGCATCCATACTTTCATCGCCACCTCGCCGATTCATATGCAGCATAAATTGCGGATGAACCCGGATCAGGTGGTTGAGCAGGCGATCCATGCGGTCAAGCGGGCGCGTAAATATACCGATAACGTGGAGTTCTCAGCCGAGGATGCGGGACGCTCCGAGATCGAGTTCCTCTGCCGTATCTTCGAGGCGGTCATCGAGGCGGGGGCCCGCACTCTGAATGTGCCGGATACGGTGGGCTATGCCATGCCGCATCAGTTTGGGGAGATGATCCGGCAGATGCGCGAGCGGATACCCAATTCCGACAAGGCGGTCTTCTCTGTGCACTGCCACAATGATCTTGGACTGGCGGTGGCCAACTCACTCTCGGCTGTCAGTAATGGGGCGCGCCAGGTTGAATGTACCATCAATGGTCTCGGTGAACGGGCCGGCAATGCCTCACTGGAAGAGATCGTGATGGCGGTGAAGACCCGTCAGGATGTCTTCTCCTGTGAGACCCGGTTGGATACCACCCAGATCGTCAGTTGCTCCAAACTGGTCTCCAACATCACCGGCTTTCCAGTTCAGCCGAACAAGGCCATTGTTGGTGCCAATGCCTTTGCCCATGAGTCCGGCATTCATCAGGACGGGGTGCTGAAATCCCGCGAGACCTACGAAATCATGCTCGCCGAAGATGTGGGCTGGAGCCAGAATCGCATGGTGCTGGGCAAGCACTCGGGGCGCAACGCTTTTCGCACCCGTCTGGAGAGTCTGGGGATCAGCTTCGAATCGGAGGAGGAGGTCAATGCGGCCTTCACCCGCTTCAAGGATCTGGCCGATAAGAAGCATGAGATCTTCGATGAGGATCTGCAGGCACTGATGACCGACACCAAGACCGAATCCTTCAACGAGCGGATCAAACTGGTCTCTTTGAAGGTCTGTTCCGAAACCGGAGAGACCCCCAAGGCGGATGTCACGCTGAGTCTGGATGGGGCGGAAGAGCCGGGCACTGCGGTCGGTGGTGGACCGGTGGACGCCACTTTCAAGGCGATCGAGAGTATCGTCAGCAGTGGCACCGAGCTGCAACTCTACTCGGTGAACAACATCACCAGCGGTACCGATGCCCAGGGGGAAGTGACGGTCCGGCTGGAGATGGATGGACGCATCGCCAATGGTCAGGGTGCGGATACTGATATCGTGATCGCCTCGGCCAAGGCCTATATCAATGCGGTGAACAAGATCATGATACCGATCACCAAAGCCCACCCGCAAACCGGTGATGTATAACGTCAGTCAGCTTGACGCAGACCTGTGCAATGGATGAGCTGAGACGTCAAAACTATCTGCGGATGATGGGGGTAACCCAGTGGCGACTGCGCCAGAGCGATTCCCCTGAAGCGATACAGCAAGCCGTTGCGGAAGCTGAAGCGGATGTCAGTCTCGTGGAACGGCCGGCTCCGGCGGGTGATCTCATTGAGCCGACTGTCCCTGTCACGACCGCAGTGGATCAGTCCGATTGGCTGACGCTCCGGGAACAGGTGAAAACGTGTCGGCAGTGTGGCTTACGTGCCGGTTGCAGCCAGACTGTGTTTGGCGTTGGCAATCAGCAGGCCGATATGCTGGTAATCGGTGAAGCGCCCGGTGCGGATGAGGATCGTCAGGGGGAGCCCTTCGTCGGTCGTGCGGGACAGCTGCTGAATGCCATGCTGCTGGCCATGGGGTTCAAACGGGAGGCGGTGTTTATTGCGAATATCGTCAAATGCCGGCCACCTGACAATCGGGACCCCGCTGCAGAAGAGGCGTTGGCCTGTCAGGACTACCTGCTGCGACAGATCGTGTTGATTCAACCGAAACTGATTCTTTCGGTCGGCAGGATCTCAGCGCAGAATCTGCTTCAGACGGATATTGCTGTGGGCAAGCTGAGGGGGCGGGTACATGCATTTGGCGAGACCAATATTCCGCTGGTGGTCACCTATCATCCCGCCTATCTGCTGCGTTCGCCCGAACAGAAGAGCAAGGCCTGGCAGGACCTGCAACTGGCTCTCTCGGTGCTGGGGCCTGTCAGCAGGGACCAGGGTCAAGCCTGAGCATGAGCGCTCTGGTCACCGACCCCCTGCTGGGTATGCGTCCAATGCGGGAGGATGATCTGGCCCAGGTCTTCGCGCTTGAGAATGAGGTCTACCCCTTTCCCTGGACCGAGGGGATCTTCAACGACTGTCTCAGAGTGGGGTACTCATGCTGGGTGCTTACCATGAACGATCTGGTGATCGGCTATGGCGTGATGTCGGTCGTAATCGATGAGGCCCATATTCTGAATATCTGCATCTCACCGGAGTGGCAGAGGCGGGGGCTGGGTGAGAAGCTGCTGAGGCGGTTGATCAAAGTGGCGGCGCAGCACGGTGCAGAGACGGTGTTTCTTGAGGTTCGGGTGAGTAATCGGGCGGCGCTGCAATTGTATGAAAAGATCGGCTTCGTCGAAGTTGGCATGCGTAAGGCCTACTATCCGGATCACAACGATAACCGGGAGGACGCACTGCTGCTCTCTCTCGAAAGATTCAGCGCTAGGATCTGATAACAAGAATCCAATCGATCCTTTTTCAGACGCAATCCCGCAAATCAAGTTCAAAGAGGGGCTGGGTCGGATGGCACCATGCCTCACCAAATAACGCTTAAGCAAGTACCGTTCGGGGGTGGGTCTGTTTTTGCACCCAGAAGTGTTATCAATCGTTCATGGAGCTGAGCTACACCACGCTCATCCTGCCGTGCTCAACACAAAAACAGACCCTGCAGGAGGTATTGGATTCGTCTTGATGAGTGCTAGATGATTTCGTCGATGGTGGAGGGTGTGCTGTGCAGCGTGGCACTGCCTGAGACGCCATTGAATGCGGCAATTGCCCGGCTGTTGAACTGAGCGTCAAACAGTCGCCCATCATCCCGCTCCTCTGCCGCACCATTGGATTGATTCTGTTGCGCCATCTCCTCCCGACGGACGGCACTGATTTCAGCCCGTGCCTGAGATGCCATGGCCGCAGCCTGGGCGGCAACCATTCTGTCCTGCGGGGAAGGGTCTGCCGGCGCCAGAGCGGCACGACGCAGGGTCTCTGCCTGGCGCAGTCGCTCCTGTGGGCTGCCGGAGTAGGAGGCACTGATCGTTACCTCGCCACCGACCGCATATCTTCGGCCATCCGGGCCGGTCTGGTAGGTGTAGCTGCCACCAGAGACCATGCCGGCTCCAGCTGAGCGGTGCGCTGTTTCATGGGCTCTCACCTGCCGGTCACGCTGCTGCAGCTCTCTGACCTGAGCCTGCTCTTCCCGAGTGAGCTCGCTGCTCTGGGTGGTCTCCCTGACCGGTCTCTGACTCTCGTTCTGTTTGCTTTCCGCAGGGGCAGCAGTCTCACCAGACCCCATGACAGGGGGCTGTTCCCGACTCTCGGCCGGTACCCTTCCCGTTAGCTGGGATTGGCTGCCAAGCGTCGAAATTCTGCCGATTGAGAGGTCCATAGCGCCTTAATTAATCTATTTACCCAATTAAATTATATCTACTGTTTGGAAACTGGTATGAAAACGGCTGAACAATTTTGTCATTCAGTCTCAGTTTAGTCGGTTTATTCCTTGAATTATGGGGAAATGGGTCTACATACCAAACGATGTTCAATTTATAGTTCACTGGTCTGAATATGCAACACCTCATCCCGATAGCCCGGTGCAGGGTGGTGCTGAGGTGATTAGGTTGGCGTAACGCAACTGTCAGACGTTCTGAAACGGCTGGCTTGTTGTGCTGGTCCTGGAAAAATGAATTGTCTGCCGATCATTTAAGTAAACAATGTTATATTTAATCTCTCAGTTGTTACCGAAACGTGCTTTACCACGCATCGCAACAACTGACCGGAACCTGAAAGACTAGACACCACTAGCCGTCACAGTTAACCATCCTGAATTCTGCAGATACCGGCGCTTGTTGGAGTGCCGGGTCTCAGGCGGTCAGGCTCTCCTTTACGGAGGGTTGTTGACTCGCCATCATCCTGGATTGAGCTCTGACCAGTCTGGACATGGCATTGATGTCCCGATCGGAGAGAGAGAAAGCGGAATCCACCCAGT